>NZ_JALGQI010000006.1:0-262632 GCF_022810385.1 Rhodococcus sp. ARC_M12
ACGCAGCGCTGGCCTGACCCAGCGGAACAGAGCACCCCAACGCCAAAAAAGAGGTGACCCGGGCATCGAACCCGAGCCACCCCTTCGCAACGTCGAACTACCGCTCACTCAAAATGCGACAGCCCCCTGGTGGCACTCAACCGCACCACTGCGCGGAGCGCATACAGTGCGAACGATGAAGAGCGCACCGAAGTCCGAGGCGGCCGAGGGCGGCGAGAGCCTCCGCACGGTGGTGATTGCGTTCGTCGCCAATCTCGGTGTCGCGATCGCCAAGACGTTCGCGGCCGTGTTCACCGGGTCGGCGTCGATGGTCGCCGAAGCCGCGCACTCGTGGGCGGATACCGGCAACGAGATCTTTCTGCTCGTTGCCAATCGACGGGGATCGCGTGGACCCGACGATCGCCGGCCGCTCGGTTACGGTCGCGAGACGTACTTCTGGTCGACTCTCGCGGCCATCGGGCTCTTCGTCGCCGGTGCTGCCGTGTCGGTGTGGCACGGCATCACCTCGTTGCTCGCCGGTGAATCGAGCAGCGAGAACTACCTCGTCGCCTACGTGGTGCTCGCGATCGCGTTTCTGCTCGAGGGAGTGTCGTTCCTGCAATCGGTTCGGCAGATTCGCGGTGAAGCAGCCGAGTACCACAGAGACTTTCTCGATTATGCACTCGAGACCTCGGATCCGACGCTGCGCGCGGTGTTCGCCGAGGACAGTGCCGCACTGATCGGCATCGTGATCGCCGGTGCCGGAATCGGATTGCATCAGCTGACCGGTAACGCGGCCTTCGACGCCATCGGGTCCATCCTCGTGGGCATACTGCTCGGAATCGTCGCCTTCGTTCTGATCGATCGAAACCGCCGATTCCTCACCGGCGAACCGGGTTCGAGAGCATTATGGAACGCGATGGTGCAGCGGATCGAAGGGCTCCCTGAGGTGGCTTCGGTCAGATTCGTGCGCATCGAGTTCGTCGGTCCCAAACAGATCTACGTGGTGGCGAGTGTCGATCTCGTCGGTGACTTCGCAGAGTCACGCATCGCGCACACGCTCCGGCGGCTGGAGCGTGAGTTGGAAACCAACAGGGCTGTGGTGGACGCGGTACTGACAGTCGCCGAACCGGACGAGGGAGATATCGGCGACGTCAACGCCGTCGAAAACCTGACGTAATTCGCCTGTCACTCATCGATGACGCGGCGCTTACATCACGGTCCTATCGTGAACCGATTCGCGCGCCACCCGTGTTGTGAATCGTCCCCTCGGGCGTGACCCCGCTCCGAGCGAAATGGATACGAGAGGCTTGCAATGTCCGTAGAAGACCCCCAGTCGTCTCCGCCGAAATCGAGCTCGCACGAGAGCACACAGTCACACGTCGAAGGCGGTGACTACCTGGCCAAGCGAACTCTGAAGAAGGGGACGGCAGGCTGGGTCCTGCTGGCGGGCCTCGGAGTCAGCTACGTCATCTCCGGCGACTACTCCGGCTGGAATTTCGGTCTCGCCGAGGGTGGCTTCGGTGGTCTGCTCATCGCGGCGATCATCATCGCGGGCATGTACCTTGCCATGGTCCTCGGTATGGCCGAGATGTCGTCGGCGCTGCCCGCCGCGGGCGGTGGCTACACCTTCGCCCGCCGCGCTCTCGGACCGTGGGGCGGATTCGCCACCGGCACAGCGATTCTCATCGAGTATGCCATCGCTCCCGCGGCGATCGCGACGTTCATCGGTGCCTACGTCGAATCGCTCGGACTGTTCGGCATCACCGACGGGTGGTGGGTCTACCTGGTGGTCTATGCGGTGTTCATCGGAATTCATCTCTCCGGCGCAGGCGAAGCCCTCAAGATCATGTTCGTCATCACCGCGATCGCATTGGTCGGACTCGTCGTGTTCGCCATCGCCGCCATCGGACAGTTCGACGCGAGCAACCTGACCGACATCGCGCCCACCGACGCAGCCGGAGCTTCGGGATTCCTGCCGTTCGGCTACCTCGGCATCTGGGCTGCTGTCCCGTTCGCCATCTGGTTCTTCCTCGCGATCGAAGGCGTTCCTCTGGCCGCAGAAGAGGCCAAGGATCCGACCAAGAACGTGCCGCGCGGCATCATCGCCGCCATGGGCGTACTGCTCGTCACCGGTGCCGTCGTGCTACTCCTGGTGACCGGCGCAGGCGGTGCCGACGCCGTCAAGGAATCGGGAAATCCATTGGTGGAAGCACTTGGTGACGGAACCGCGAGCAAGATCGTCAACTACATCGGCCTGGCCGGACTGGTCGCGTCCTTCTTCTCGATCATGTACGCGTACTCGCGCCAGCTCTTCGCGCTCTCGCGTGCCGGATACCTGCCGAAGACACTGTCCATCACCAACTCGCGCAAGGCCCCGACGCTCGCACTCATCGTCCCGGGCGTCATCGGCTTCCTGCTCTCACTGACCGGTCAGGGCGCAATGTTGCTCAACATGGCCGTGTTCGGTGCGGCGCTGAGCTACGTTCTGATGATGGTCAGCCACATCGTGCTCCGTCGCAACGAGCCGAACATGGAACGGCCGTACCGAACCCCCGGCGGCGTCGTGACCACCGGATTCGCGTTGATCGTCGCCGCGCTCGCCGTTGTCGCCACGTTCGTCGTCGATTCCACCGCGGCACTGTGGTGCCTGGCCGTGTTCGTCGCGTTCATGGCCTACTTCGGCATCTACAGCAGGCATCATCTCGTCGCGAACTCGCCGGACGAGGAGTTCGCTGCACTGGCCAAGGCCGAGGCCGAGCTGGAATGACGATCTACACCCAGCAGGTCTCGGGCACCACCTACACCTTCGACGGGCTGGTGGACTTGATGGCCAAGGCGACACCGCTTCGATCGGGCGACGAATTGGCCGGCTGCGCAGCCGAATCGGACGCCGAGCGTGCGGCAGCCCAATGGGCATTGTCGGAGGTCTCGCTCGACGTCTTCCTGCACGATCTGCTCGTTCCGTACGAGAGCGACGAAGTCACCCGGCTCATCATCGATTCACACGACCGCATCGCCTTCGGAGCGGTGTCGCACCTGACCGTCGGCGGCCTGCGGGACTGGCTCCTCCAGGTCACCGCGAGGTCGGACGCGGCGGCGACGTTGCGGTCGGTGGCCGCCGGACTGACTCCAGAGATGGTGGCAGCGGTCAGCAAGATCATGCGAAACCAGGATCTGATCGCAGTGTCGCGAGCCGTGCAGGTGACGTCGGCCTTCCGAACGACGATAGGACTTCCCGGAACCCTCACCACGCGTTTGCAACCCAATCACCCGACGGACGATCCGCGCGGAATCGCCGCGGCCACACTCGACGGATTGCTCCTCGGATCGGGCGACGCGGTGATCGGGATCAACCCCGCGACCGACTCACCGCAGGCGACGGCCGACCTGCTGCATCTGCTCGACGACATTCGGCAGCGCTTCGAGATTCCCACGCAATCGTGCGTACTCTCGCACGTGACGACGACCATGGAACTGATCGACAAGGGCGTTCCGGTGGATCTGGTGTTCCAATCCATCGCGGGCACCGAAGGGGCCAATTCGAGCTTCGGAGTGAACATTCCACTGCTTCGGGAAGCCAACGAGGCAGGCCGATCACTGCACCGCGGAACCGTCGGGAACAACGTCATGTATCTCGAAACAGGTCAGGGTTCGGCGTTGTCGGCGGGCGCGCACATCGGTACCGGCGATCGGCCCGTCGATCAGCAGACCCTCGAAACACGTGCGTACGCGGTGGCCCGCGATCTCGAGCCGCTGCTGATCAACACCGTCGTCGGATTCATCGGGCCCGAGTACCTGTACGACGGCAAGCAGATCATCAGGGCCGGCCTGGAAGATCACTTCTGCGGCAAGCTGCTGGGCCTGCCGATGGGAGTGGACGTCTGCTACACCAACCATGCCGAGGCCGACCAGGACGACATGGACACTCTGCTGACCCTCCTCGGCACCGCCGGGGTCGCGTTCGTCATCGCGGTGCCGGGTGCCGACGACGTCATGCTCGGATATCAGTCGTTGAGCTTTCACGACGTGCTCTACGTCCGGCAGGTTCTCGGTCTACGACCCGCACCGGAATTCGAGTCGTGGCTCTCCCGACTGGGAATGGTGGACACCGACGGCCGACTTCTCGAGGTCGATGCCGCGGGATCACCGTTGCGTGCGTTGATGAGTGCGCGATGACCGGTGAATCTGAAGTGGAGTTCTGGGGTGAGTTGAGAGCGATGACTCAGTCTCGGATCGGGTTGGGACGCATCGGTGATTCTCTACCGACCACCCGCGTGCTCGAGTTTCGCTCGGCGCACGCTGCTGCGCGCGATGCCGTGCACATGCCGCTCGAGGTCGAGGAGTTCGTGGCTCGGGTGGAGCAGGTGGGGCTCGGATCACCGCCGGTGGTGACGTCGCTGGCGACGAGTCGTGCGGAGTATCTCCGACGGCCGGATCTGGGCCGGCAGCCGAAGGACCTGTCAGCGGTGCCGCATTCGGAGGACGAGATCGGCATCGTCCTGAGTGACGGGTTGTCTCCGCGTGCGCTGTCCGATCACGGTGTGGCCATGCTGGAGGCGTTGAAAACGGAACTCTCCGATAGCTATTCGATCGCGGCTCCGGTGATCGCGACCGAGGCGCGAGTGGCGCTGGGTGATCACATCGCCGCAGCGATGGGCGTGCGGACGGTGTTGGTTCTGATCGGGGAGCGTCCGGGACTGTCGGTCGCGGACAGTCTCGGTATCTATCTGACGCATCTGCCGAAGCCCGGGTGCACCGACGCCGATCGCAATTGCATCTCGAACATCCATCCGCCGGAGGGGCAGGGGTACGAGCAGTCGGCCCGGATCGTGGCCGGTCTTCTGGCCGGAGCCAGGAAGCTCGGTCGGTCCGGAGTGGCGCTCAAGGACACGTCGCGAGCCGACGCGCTCGAGTCGGCGGACGTCCTCACCCTGGAGTGACGTCCCCCTATTCGGGGGTGGCTGTACGTGATCGGCGTCACTACCGTGGGGTTCATGGACAGTTATTCTTCCGGTGCGTCGGACACCGCAGTTCTGGACGATACGATCGGCGCGAATCTGGATCGCAGTGCGGCGCAGTACTCCGATCACGATGCGTTGATCGATGTGGGCTCGGGGCGACGGTGGGCCTACTCCGAGTTCGTCGCCGATGTCGATCTGCTGGCCGCAGGCTTGCTCGTGGCCGGTGTCGAGGTGGGGGACCGCGTCGGAATATGGGCTCCGAACTGCCCGGAATGGGTTCTGGCGCAATATGCGACGGCGAAGATCGGTGCCGTGTTGGTCAACATCAACCCCGCCTATCGCTCCCACGAGCTGAAGTTCGTGCTCGAGCAGGCCGGTGTGTCGGTGTTGTTGTCGGCCACGGAGTTCAAGGGATCGAACTACGCGGCGATGATCGACGACGTGCGCCCCGAGGTGCCGTCGCTGCGTGAGGTCCTGTTCATCGGCAGCATGCAGTGGGAAGCGATGACCGATCGCGGTCACCGAGCGTTGGCGAAGACTCCACACATGATCACCGACGTGTCCGAGCGGCTGAGTGCCGATGATCCGATCAACATCCAGTACACCTCGGGGACAACGGGTTTCCCCAAGGGCGCGACGCTCAGTCACCGCAACATCCTCAACAACGGGTTCTTCGTCGGAGAGCTCTGCCACTACACCGCCGAGGACCGTGTGTGCATTCCGGTGCCGTTCTACCACTGCTTCGGCATGGTGATGGGCAATCTGGCCTGCACATCACACGGAGCGGCGATGGTGATTCCCGGTCCCTCGTTCGATCCGGTGGCGACGTTGACGGCCGTCGCCGCGGAGAAGTGCACCTCGCTCTACGGAGTCCCGACGATGTTCATCGCGGAACTGGCACTGGAGAACTTCGACGACTTCGACCTCGGCAGTCTGCGTACCGGCATCATGGCCGGATCGCCGTGTCCCACCGAGGTGATGAAGCAGGTCATCGAGCGGATGGGTATGGCCGAGGTGTCGATCTGCTACGGCATGACCGAGACGTCGCCGGTGTCGCTGCAGACTCGGAGCGAGGACTCCATCGAGCAGCGGGTGTCGACCGTCGGGCGCGTCGGTCCTCATCTCGAGGTCAAGATCGTCGACCCGATCGAGGGCAGCACACTGCCTCGCGGTGAGGCCGGCGAGCTGTGCACCCGCGGCTACTCGGTGATGCTCGGCTACTGGGAGCAGCCGGAGAAGACTGCCGAGGCCGTCGACGACGAGGGGTGGATGCACACCGGCGACATCGGGGTCATGGACTCCGACGGCTACGTGGCGATCACCGGGCGGATCAAGGACATGGTGATTCGCGGCGGCGAGAACATCTATCCCCGCGAGGTCGAGGAGTTTCTGTACACCCATCCCGATGTCCTCGACGCGCAGGTGATCGGAGTGCCCGACCCAAAGTACGGCGAAGAGCTGATGGTGTGGATCAGGATGAAGGACGATGCCGCACCGCTCGATTCGGCTGCGGTGCGCGAGTTCTGTGACGGACGGTTGGCGCACTACAAGATCCCGCGATACGTGCACGTGGTCGACGAGTTCCCGATGACGGTCACCGGCAAGGTGCGCAAGGTGGAAATGCGCGAGAGGTCGCTCGGATTGATCTGACGACGATCGCTCGGCTGACATACTCGCGTGTATGGACAGTGCGCTGTGGACGCCGACGGATTCCGATCTCGAGGAGGCTCGGGTGACCGAGTTCGCGCGGTTCGTGGAGCAACGTCACGAGGTGGAGCTGCCGGATTACGAGGCGCTGTGGCGGTGGTCGACGATCGAACTCGAATCGTTCTGGCGGGCCGTGTGGGATTTCTTCGAGGTCCGTTCCTCCAGCGTGCCCGACACGGTGCTCGCAGAGCGCAGTATGCCGGGAGCGCACTGGTTTCCGGGTACGCAATTGAACTACGTGGACCAGGTGATCAGGCACACGCGACCCGGCCGCGCCGCGATCGTCCACGCCCGCGAGGACGGTTCGACGCGGACCGTGACGTGGCTGGAGATGATCGATCAGGCGGGGGCGCTGGCGGGCTCGCTGGCCGACGCGGGAGTCGGCCGCGGCGATCGCGTCGTCGGATACCTGCCCAACGTTCCCGAGGCCGTGATCGCGTTCCTGGCGACCGCGAGTCTGGGTGCGGTGTGGTCTGCGTGTGGGCAGGACTACTCGGCCTCGGCAGCACTCGACCGTCTGGGCCAACTCGAACCCACGGCCTTGATCACGGCAGACGGGTACGTCTACGGAGGGAAGTTGCGAGACAAGGCCGCCGATGTCGGCGCTCTCACGGCCGGGCTGCCGACGCTGAGACTGGTGGTGACGGTCGGGGAGGCGTCGGGAAATGCAGTGAGTTGGGCTGACGCAACAGCGCAGAGCCGTCAATTGTCTCCGGCAGCAGTGCCTTTCGACCACCCGCTGTGGGTCGTGTTCTCCTCGGGTACCACGGGTCTACCGAAGGGGATCGTGCACGGTCACGGCGGTGTGGTGCTCGAGCATCTCAAATCCGTTGTTCTGCACTCCGATCTGGGGCCCGAGGACGTGTTCTTCTGGTACACCAGCCCCAGCTGGATGATGTGGAATTTCCAGGTCGCCGGTCTACTGGCCGGATCCACGATCGTGTGCGCCGACGGAAATCCGGCATTTCCGACGCCGGATGCATTGTGGGACATCGCCGGTCGGCTCGGTGTGACCTACCTCGGCACCAGCCCCGGGTACGTGCTCGCGTGCATCAAGGCCGACACGCATCCGGGCTCCGATCACGATCTCGCGGCGCTGCGGGCCGTCGGCATCACCGGATCCGCGATGCCCGCAACGTCGTCGATCTGGTTGGCGGAGAACATCGGAGCCCACGTGCCGGTCTTCTCGATCTCCGGCGGCACCGACGTGGTGTCGGCATTCGCCGGGGGAGTGCGGACCGCGCCGGTCTGGGCCGGAGAGCTGTCGGTGCCGTTCCTCGGCGTGGCGCTCGACGCGTTCGACGAAGCCGGCAACTCGGTGCGGGGGACGGTCGGTGAACTGGTCGTCACCGAGCCGATGCCGTCCATGCCGCTGTACTTCTGGAACGACGCGGACGGATCTCGATACCGGGACGCTTACTTCGACACCTATCCGGGAATCTGGCGGCACGGTGACTGGATCACTGTGACCGATCGCGGCAGTGTGGTCGTCCACGGACGATCCGATTCGACGCTCAACCGCAACGGAATTCGCATGGGCAGCGCCGACGTCTACCAGGCCGTCGAATCGCTGGACGAGGTCACCGAGGCGCTCGTGCTCGGCATCGAGCTACCCGACGGCGGATACTGGATGCCCCTGTTCGTGGTGGTCCCTGGCGGTGCGACCGACGAGTTGCGTGAACGCATCGAATCCGTCATCAGAACGCAGGCGTCGCCGCGACACGTTCCCGACGACGTCATCGCCACGCCCGCGATACCCCACACCCGAACCGGGAAGAAGCTCGAGGTACCGCTCAAACGTCTCTTTCAAGGTGCCACTGCCGCAGGCACTCTCGATGCGAGTGCCGTCGACGACCCGGCTGCGTTGGCGTGGTTCGTCGACCGGGCGACCGAGTTTCAGCGAGTCCAGCGCGCGAGATAGGCCTTTTCCTCCGGCGCGATGCGGCGTAGGGTCTCGGCACCGATGTCGACCATCGCCATCCGGGTCGTCGCCACCACGGCGGGCGGCGAATCGGGTGCCGCGCCCGCGGCGCGCACCTCGTACCCGATGGTGAAATCGACAGCGCGCACCTTCTCGAACCACAGTGTGACGTCGAGTGGACCGTCCGAGTGCCGGAGCGGTTTCTTGTACGCGATGGTCACGTTGGCGATCAACGCACTCTTGATCAGAGACTCGTTGGCCTCGCCCTCGCTGAGCAGCCATTCGATGCGTGCTTCCTCGAGCAAGGTGACCATCCGTGCGTGATTGATGTGCGCGAAGGCGTCCATGTCGGACCAGCGCACCGTGACGGTCGCGTGATATCCGACGGGACCGGTCGGCTCTGTCTGCATCGCACCAGGCTCTGTTTTCATTGCTAGAGGATGGCATGCACGTCGGCCGAGACGACGCTCTAGAGTCCCAGGGGTGATTATCGCCAACGTCGCACTGGATGGTTCCGGCGTGCTCTTCGACATCGAACTCGTCGGCTCGGTGATCGAGTCGATCGCCCCCGCCGGCCGTCGACGCGGTAGCGGCGTGGAGGTGCTCGACGGTGGGGGCGGGGTTGCCCTGCCCGGGTTCGTGGACAGTCACGCACATCTGACGCAGTGGGCTGCGGCGCGTCGGCGAATCGATGTCGGGCCGGCCATGTCGGCGGCCGATGCGGTTGCGCTGGTGTACCCCTATGCGCGGACAGCAGGCGATTCGGTAGTGCGCGCCAACGGCTTCCGGGACGCACAGTGGCCCGAGGAACCGCACAAGGATCTGCTCGAGAATGCACTGCCCGGTGCCCGAGTGGCCATGACGAGCATGGACCTGCACACGCTGTGGCTGAGCCCGGCATTGCTCGCAGATCTGGGAATCGATCACCCCACCGGGGTGCTCCGCGATGTCGACGGCCTCGAAGCGGTGATGGCACTCGAGGAACAGGAGGACCCGGCCGAACTGGATCGGGCCGTCCTCGACGCGACCGCAGCACTGGCGGTCCGCGGAGTCACCGGCGTCGTGGATTTCGAGTTCGCGGACAACAAGACGGTCTGGGATCGACGTCTGACGGCCGGTTCCCCTGCGGTACGTGTCGATACGACGGTGTGGCCGCAGTGGCTCGACGAGGCAATCGAGCGCGACGAGCGGACCGGCGACGTCTCGGCGCTCTCGGAACTGATCAGGCGCGGACCGCTCAAGGTGATGCTCGACGGTTCGCTCAACACCAGAACGGCGTGCTGCCACGACCGGTACCCGGGCATCGACGGCGACGACGCGTTCGGTCTGTTGCTCGAGACCCAGGAGAGTCTGTTCGGGCTCGTCTCGCGGGCGTCGCGCAGTGGCATCGTGCCGGCGATTCACGCGATCGGCGACCGCGCGAACAGCATCGCACTCGATGCGTTCGAGCGGGCCGGCTGCGGTGGTCGGATCGAGCATGCGCAACAGATACTGCCGGAGGACATCGCGCGTTTCGCTGCGTTGGGCGTCGCGGCATCGGTGCAGCCGCAGCACGCGATGGCCGATCGCGATATTGCCGAGCACTTGTGGGCGGGACGGCGCTCGGTGGCCTACGGCTACGGAACGCTCCATCGCAGCGGGGCAAGACTGCTCTTCGGTTCCGACGCCCCGGTCAGTCCACCCGAACCGTTGGCTGGAGTCGCCGCTGCGGTGTTCCGAACCGACGACGACCGACCGCCGTGGCGTCCCGAAGATGCCGTCCCTCTCGACGTTGCGCTGCGCGCAGCATGCGGCGGCCGGGGCCCGCTCCGAGTCGGGGATGCGGCAGACATCGCCGTTCTCGTCGAGCATCCTGCTCATCGCTCGGTGCAGGATCTCGCCGAGACGGAGATCAGAGCCACGATCTGCGCGGGCGAGCTCACTCACGCGGCTGCGGTGTAGGCGCGAAGCCCGCGGATCGATGTTGTCGGAGGGGCCGCGTAGCGTCACTGAGATGACGTCGATCACCGATCCGCGCGTAGGCGAGTTCCTGTCCGCGGGTACCCGCACCGGCAAGCTCGGATATCTCGCCTCGGACGGCAGACCCCTGGTCGCGCCCGTCTGGTTCGTCGTGGAGGGCGAACAGATCGTGTTCAACACCGGGGCCGACACGGCCAAGGGCCGATCGATTCGCCGTGACCCCCGCGTCGTGTTGACCGTCGATCTCGAAGAGCCACCGTACGGATTCGTCCAGGTGCAAGGCATCGCGTCGGTCGATGAGGACCCCGTGGAGCTGGTGCGTACCGCAACCGAGATCGGGGCCCGGTACATGGGCCGCGAGCGTGCCGCCGAGTTCGGCGTGCGCAACGGTGTTCCGGGCGAATTGATCGTTCGGGTGACCCCGAACAAGGTCCTTGCCGCTTTCGACATGACGGCATGACGACCGACGCTCCCCGCGCGGTCGGCACTGTAGATTGACCGGGTGCCGAATCGAGTCGAAGGTGTTCGATCGACTCGAAGCGGGTACCGACATGTAACGGTCCGGTACATACATACGGATATGTACTGAAAGGTAACTTCGAGTTGTTTCCGGTGAGAAAATAGAGAACGACGTAAGTGACTTGCTCGATGTGTTCGGTGCCCACCGATCGCTGCCGGTTCGGCGGCCGGTGGGGGCGCGTGTGATTGTGGGAAAGAGAGGCTTCGATTGGACCCGCTAGGTGTGGAAGGTGCTGGACACGACGACGGAGTCGGCAGTCCTGAGCATTCGTCGTTCCCCCTGTCACCGGCCCAATTGGGAATGTGGTTCGCGCAGCATGTGGACCCCTCGGTACCTGCGAACATCGCCCAGTACATCGAGCTGCACGGCGAACTCGACGTGGAGCTGCTTCGTCGGTCCTCCTCCCAGGCTGCGCTCGAGCTGCAGTCCGGATTCGTGCGCATCGTCGAGGTCGACGCCGAACCTCGGCAGCTGGTCGATCCAACTCTCGACGACTCGCTGAACTACCTGGATCTGCGCGGCGAAGCCGACCCACGTGCTGCCGCCCTGGCGTGGATGCACGGTGATTACAGCGCGCCGATCGACGTACTCCGAGACCGGCTGATCGCCGCGACCGTGTTACGCCTCGAGGACGACGTGTGGTTCTGGTACGAGCGCGTGCATCACGTGGTTCTCGACGGATTCGGTGCCGTCACGTTCATGAACCGAGCGGCCGAGCTCTATACCGCAGCGGTGGAGGGCACCGAACCGAGCAAGAACCTGGCATCGGACCTGACCAAGGTCTACGACATCGACGTGGCCTATCGCGATTCGACCCGCTTCGAGGCCGACCGCGAGTACTGGGCCTCGCGTATCGACGGGATCGACGGAGTCACCACCCTGGCCGGGCACACGGCTGCGCCTGCGGCGAAGAGCCAGATAGACAGCACGGCTCTGTCCACCGAGACCATGACGAAGCTCGAGGCTCTGCGGGCGGAGACCGACACGACGATGGCAACCATCGTCATCGCCGGATTCGCCGCCTACCTGGCCCAGATGACCGGACGCGAGGACGTCGTGCTCTCGCTCCCGGTCACCGCGCGCACCACCGCCGTCCTGCGTCGCTCCGGCGGCATGGTCTCCAACGTCGTACCCCTACGGCTCGACGTGTCGAGCGAGACCACCGTCGAGACGCTGCTCGCACGCGTCAACGCGGAGGTCTCCGGTGCACTGCGCCACCAGCGATACCGACACGAGGACATCCGACGCGATGCGGGCGCGGCCAGCGGTCAGGCCTCGTTCTTCGGACCATGGGTCAACATCATGCTGTTCTTCGGCGAGGTGCGCCTCGGATCGATGGTCGGCGGCATCAACATCCTCTCGACCGGCCTCATCGAGGATTTCGGGCTCAACCTCTACACCAGCGTGGCCGGGTCGACCACCCACATCGACTTCGAGTCCAACCCCAACCTGTACGGACCCGAGCAGTCCGGACGAAACCACGAACGATTCGTCGATTTCTTCGGTCGGTTCGTCGCGTCGGGAGCGAAGGACGCGGTCTGGGATCTGGCCCTGACGGACGGTGTCGAACGCGATCTCGTCGTGGCCGAATGGAACGCCACCGAGCACGAGACGGATCCGCGCACGCTGCTGTCGGCCTTCGAGTCCGCCGCAGCCGCGCACCCCGATGCCACGGCCCTCGTGTACGAGGGCGAGGCACTCACCTACGGCGAACTCGCCGCTCGGGTGAACGGCCTCGCTCGCCATCTGATCGACATGGGTGTCGGCCCCGAAGTTCTCGTCGGACTCTCGATCCGCCGTTCGTTCGACCTCGTGGTCGGCATGTACGCGATCGTGGCGGCCGGCGGTGCCTGGGTACCGATCGATCCCGACCACCCCGCCGATCGCACCGCATACATCCTGGACTCCGCACAGCCGAGGTGCGTACTGATCTCCTCGCGCGACGACGTCGCGCTGCCCGACGGAACCGAGACCGTGGCGGTCGATGTCGTCGACTGCACCGCGCGTTCCACGGCACCCATCCGGGACGCCGAACGCACTGCGCCACTGCGACTCTCGAACACGGCCTACGTGATCTACACCTCTGGTTCGACCGGGCGGCCGAAGGGCGTCGCCGTCGAGCACTCGGCAATCGACAACCAGATGGAATGGATGCTCGCGGAGTATCCGTTGAACGCATCCGACGTCTATCTGCAGAAGACGGCGACCACCTTCGACGTCTCGCTGTGGGGCTTCTTCCTGCCGCTGCGGGTCGGCGCGACGATGGTCCTGGCCACCCCCGACGGCCACCGAGATTCGGTGTACGTGGCCAACAAGATCGCCGAGCACCGCGTCACGGTCACCGATTTCGTGCCGTCGATGCTGACGGTCTTCGTGGCCAACGCCCCGGTGAACACCTGCAGTTCCCTGCGTCACGTGTTCGTGATCGGCGAGGCGTTGCCCGTCGAAACCGCAGCGTCGTTCCGCGCGATGTGCTCCGCGGGGCTGCACAATCTCTACGGTCCCACCGAGGCTGCCGTCTCGGTCACCTACCACCCCAGTAGTGCGCAGGACACCCGCACCGTACCCATCGGCGTGCCCGAATGGAACACGAAAGCCTTCGTCCTCGACGGTCGATTGCGCCCCACTCCGATCGGCGAGTCCGGCGAGCTGTACCTCGCCGGAGTCCAGCTGGCGCGCGGCTACGTGGGCCGACCGGATCTGAGCTCGGATCGCTTCGTGGCCAACCCGTTCGGTGTCGGCGGGGAGCGGATGTACCGTACCGGCGACCTCGTTCGTTGGCGCAGTGACGGAGTGTTGGACTACATCGGTCGAACCGACTTCCAGGTCAAGTTCCGCGGACAGCGCATCGAGCTCGGCGAGATCGAAACCGTACTGCTGTCTCACGAATCCATCTCGCAGGCAGTGACTCTGGTGATGCAGACGGTCACCGGCGACCAGTTGGTTGCGTACGTCGTTGCGACACCGGGCCGATCCATCGAATCCGCTGCGGCGATCGAATTCGCAGGACATGCGTTGCCGTCGTACATGGTTCCCGCAGCGGTCGTCGTCCTCGACGCCCTCCCGCTGAACACCAGCGGGAAGCTGGATCGAAAAGCGTTGCCGGAACCGGTGTTCAGCAGTGCCAAGAAGTACCGAGCTCCGCAGAGCCGAGCGGACTACGTGGTCGCGGGCATCTACGAGGATTTGCTCGGAGCCTCGAAGGTCGGTTTGGACGAGGACTTCTTCGAGCTCGGCGGTAACTCTCTGATCGCCACCCAACTGGTGACCCGAGTCGGGAGCGCTCTCGGCGTTCGTCTCGGCGTCCGCGAGCTGTTCGAGGCTCCGACCGTCGGCGCGCTGGCGGCCAGAGCCGAATCGGCGGCCCGACTCGGTGCCGACACCCCGGTACTCCGGTCGCTGGAACGGCCCGAGCGAATTCCGCTCTCACCCGCCCAGCAGCGTATGTGGTTCCTGAACCGCTTCGACCCCACCACGGCGGTGTACAACCTGCCGTTCTCCGTGCGTCTGACCGGAGCTCTCGACGTGCCGGCCCTGTCGGCCGCGTTCGCCGATGTCGTCGACCGACACGAAACGCTGCGCACCGTCTACCCCGAGGTGGACGGCTCACCCGAACAGGTAGTGCTGGAGGCGGCTCGGACTCCGGCAACAATCGTGCCGGTCCGCATCGAACGCCGGGATCTCGGCGGCCACTTGCACGAGCTGGTCGCGAAGGGGTTCGACGTCACGGTGGACACACCGTTCCGGATCGCCCTGTTCGAGATCTCACCGACCGAGCACGAACTTGCCATGGTGCTGCACCACATCGCTGCAGACGGCGCGTCCTTCGGCCCGCTGGCGAGGGACGTGCTGGTGGCGTACTCGAGCCGAGTCCAGGGCCGCGCACCCGAGTGGACGCCGCTCGAGGTCCAGTACGCCGACTACGCGCTGTGGCAACGGGCGGTGCTCGGTCCGGAGACCGATCCACTGTCGTTGGCCTCACGCGAAATCGCTTACTGGAGCGCGACTCTCGAGGATCTGCCGGACCAACTGGCGCTGCCGTCGAGCAGGCCCCGCCCCGCCGTGTCCTCGAACGCAGGCAGCAAGCTGCGCGTCGATGTTCCGGCGCACCTGCACGCCTCGCTGGCGAACCTGGCTCGTAAGAACAACGCCTCGTTGTTCATGGTCATGCAGTCGGCGTACGCACTGCTGCTCGCCCGGCTCAGCGGCACCACCGACATCGCGATCGGTGCGCCGGTGGCGGGCCGCGGCGAGCCCGCGCTCGACGATCTGGTCGGCATGTTCGTCAACACGCTCGTACTGCGTACCGAGGTCGATCCGGCGTTGACGTTCGAGGGTCTCCTGGCCCGAGTTCGGGATACCGACCTGTCCGCGTTCGCACACGCAGACGTGCCGTTCGAGCGACTCGTCGAGGTGCTGAACCCGGTGCGATCGACGTCTCGGCACCCGCTCTTCCAGGTCGCCATCTCGCTCGAGTCGGCGATGTCCCGCGAACTCACCGTCGGCGGTCTACGCGCCGAGGCGGCCGAATTCGACGTTCCCATCGCCAAGTTCGACGTGCAGCTGTGGCTCACCGAGCATCTGGAGGACGGAGTACCGGCCGGCCTCGACGCGGTGTTCGAGTACGCGACGGATCTGTTCGACGCAGAGCTGATCCAGAGCTTCGCACGTCGCTTCCTGGCGATTCTGGACGCCGTCACCACGGACGCGACCGTTCCGGTCGGCGATGTCGCCATCGTCGACGCTGCGGAGTACCGGTCGGTGGTGTCGCAGTGGAACGCCTCGGGAGACGACGTCGCTCGAGAAGCGACCCTGGTGGATCTGCTCGACGCCGCGGCCGCCGGTCACCCCGACGCCGTCGCGGTGCGATTCGGTGATTCGTCGATGACGTACGCCGAGTTCGATGCGCAGGCCAATCGCCTTGCCCGTGTTCTCATTTCCCACGGCGTGGGCCCGGAAAGCCTCGTCGCCGTGGCTCTGCCGAGGTCGGCCGAGCTCATCGTTGCCCTCGTTGCGGTGATCAAAGCCGGCGGCGGGTACCTCCCCGTCGATCCGAGCTACCCACTCGAGCGCGTCGAATACATGCTCGACGACGCGCGGCCGACGACCGTACTGCTCTCCGGTGCGGACCGAGTGGAACTGCCGTCCGACGTCGAATCTCGCACCGGCGCAGCATTGCTCGATCTCGACACCGTGGATCTGTCGTCGGTGTCCGGCGATCCCGTCACCGACGAGGACAGGACGCGTCCGGTCCGGCCAGGCAACGTCGCCTATGTCATCTACACCTCGGGTTCGACCGGTCGTCCGAAGGGCGTGATGGTCCCGCATCGCAACGTCGTTCGGCTGCTGGACAACAACGATTCGGTCTACGGTTTCGGTGCCGACGACGTGTGGACGATGTTCCACTCCTACGCCTTCGACTTCTCGGTGTGGGAGCTGTGGGGTCCTCTGCTGTACGGCGGCACACTCGTGGTCGTCGACTACTTCACTTCGCGGTCACCCGAGGCATTCCACCAGTTGCTGGTCGACGAGCGGGTGACGGTACTGAACCAGACGCCGTCGGCGTTCTATCAACTCTCCGAGGCCGATCGCACCGCCGCATCCGGAGGCGAGCTGTCGCTGCGCTACGTGATCTTCGGCGGCGAAGCGCTCGAGCAGCGGAGGCTGACCGGTTGGTTCGAGCGACACGGAGACAGCGCGCCCCGGCTCGTCAACATGTACGGCATCACCGAAACGACCGTGCACGTGTCGTATCAGGCGCTCGCCGCAGCGTCGGTCGGGACGAGCGCTTCGGTGGTCGGCAAGCCGATCGCCGGACTGCGCGTCTATGTCCTCGATACCCGCCTGCACCCGGTGCCGGTGGGAGTGCCCGGCGAGATGTACGTTGCCGGTGGACAACTCGCCCGCGGCTATCTCGGTAGGCGGGAGCTGACCTCGGTTCGCTTCGTGGCGAATCCGTTCGTGTCGGGAGCCGATACCGGCTCGCTGCTCTACCGAACCGGCGACCTCGCACAGTGGAACGCGTCGGGCGAACTCGAGTACCTCGGCCGGTCGGACGATCAGGTCAAGGTGCGTGGGTTCCGCATCGAGCTGGGCGAGGTGGAGGCGGTGGTGACCGCTCAGCCGACCGTCACCCAGGCCGCCGTCGTCGTTCGCGAGGACTCGCCTGGTGCGGCTCGACTGGTTGCCTACGTGGTGTCCGCTGCCGTCGAGGGACGGCCGATCGTCGACATCGAAGATCTCAGAACCGGTATCGCCGACGTGCTTCCGGAGTACATGGTGCCGTCGGCGTTCGTCGTGCTCGACGCGATTCCGCTGACGGTCAACGGCAAGCTCGATCGGCGGGCACTGCCCGCGCCGGTGTTCGAGGTGCGCGAATTCCGGGCCCCGACAACACCGATCGAGGAGATCGTCGCCGACGTCTTCGCGGACGTTCTCGGCGTCGAGCGCGTGGGTCTGGACGACGATTTCTTCGAGCTGGGCGGAAACTCGCTGATCGCCACTCAGGTGGTCTCGCGTCTGGGAGTCGCTCTCGATGCCACCGTGCCCGTCCGTATGTTGTTCGAGGCATCGACTGTCGCGCTGCTGGCGGTACGGGTCGAGCAGGCAGCCGGAGAAGGTGGACGCACCGCGCTCGTTGCGACCGTGCGACCCGAGCAGATTCCGCTCTCGCTGGCGCAGCAGCGGATGTGGTTCCTCAACCGCTTCGATGCCGACTCCACGGCGTACAACATCCCGTTCGCGCTGAGATTGACCGGCGAACTCGACGTCGCCGCGCTGCAGGTTGCGATCATGGACGTGATCGACCGGCACGAATCCCTGCGCACCGTCTACCCCGATACCGCGCAGGGCCCACAGCAGTCCATCCTCGACGCCGCTCGAACGGTGCCGAATCTGATGCCGGTGCCGACGTCTGCGGCAGACATCCAGCGGCAGGTCTTCACGCTGGCATCGACGACGTTCGACGTGACTGTCAACGTTCCGATTCAGGCTCGCCTCTTCGAGATCGGTCCTCGCGAACACGTCATCGCCATGGTGGTGCACCACATCTCGGCCGACGGCTGGTCGATGGGTCCGCTGGCCAGAGACATCATGATCGCGTATGCCTCTCGGACCGCCTGGGAGAACCCGGCGTGGATGCCGTTGGAGGTGCAGTACGCCGACTACAGCCTGTGGCAGCGCTCGGTTCTCGGCTCCGAGGACGACCCGCAGTCGCTGATTTCCGGTCAGGTGGATTACTGGGCCGACGTGCTCGCCGGACTGCCCGATCAACTCGATCTCCCCACTGATCGGCCGCGCCCCAACCGGCAGTCCTACCAGGGATCGTCGATCCGATTCGATGTGTCGGCCGAGGTTCACCAAGGCCTGTCGTCGTTGGCCCACACCCACAACGCATCGTTGTTCATGGTTGTACATGCTGCTTTGGCAGCGCTGCTCGCGCGGCTGTCGGGCACCGAGGACATCGCGATCGGCACACCGGTCGCCGGCCGAGGGGATGCGGCACTCGACGACGTGGTGGGCATGTTCGTCAACACCCTCGTGCTGCGCACCGACATCGAGTCCGAGCGGACGTTCTCGGAGCTGATCGGGCGAGCGAGAGAAGTGGCGCTCGGTGCGTTCGGGCACGCCGATCTTCCGTTCGAGCGACTGGTCGAGGTGCTGAATCCGTCCCGGTCACAGGCACGTCACCCTCTCTTCCAGGTGATGCTCTCGTTCGAGAACCTCACTCGTACGCACGTCGATCTTCCGGGTCTGTCGGTGGACAGCGTCGCCCTCGACGCCGAGGTGGCGAAGTTCGATCTGCAGCTGACCGTCACCGAGTCCATCGGGGTCGACGGTCGCGGCCAGGGCATGGCCGCCGAGCTGACCTACGCGACCGACCTGTTCGACGCGGCGACGGTCCAGGGCTTCGCCGAACGTTTCGTTCGGATGCTCACTGCGGTGGTGACGGACCCGTCGGTGTCGGTGGGCGACATCGATCTTCTCGACGACACCGAGCGCGAGCAGATCGTGACAGCGTGGAACAGCACCGAGCACGAGGTGCCGAAGCAGCTGACGCTCGTCGACCTGTTCGACCGCCGGGTCGCCGAGACTCCCGATGCACAGGCGTTGGTGTTCGAGGGCGAGCGGCTGACGTATGCGGAGTTCGCCGCGAGGGCCAATCGTCTTGCGCGGCATTTGATCTCGGTTGGCGTGCAACCGGATTCACTCGTCGGACTCGCGATCGGACGAAGTCTGGATCTGTTCGTGGGGATGTATGCGATCGTGAAGGCCGGGGCAGGCTACGTTCCGATCGATCCGACTCAGCCCGCGGACCGCAACGAGTACATCGTGGCCACGGCGGCACCCGTTCGGATCTTGTCGACCACGCGTGATCACGTGGACTTCGCCGGAGTCGACACGATCGACATCGACACTCTCGACGTGTCGGAGTGGTCTCCGGCACCGCTGACCGACGCGGATCGAATCGCGCCGTTGCGGTCCTCGAACATCGCCTACGTGATCTTCACGTCGGGATCCACCGGTCGGCCCAAGGGTGTCGGGGTCTCGCACGACGCGATCGTCAATCGGTTGTTGTGGATGCAGCACGAGTACGCCCTGAGTGCCGACGACGTGGTGTTGCAGAAGACCCCGTCGACCTTCGATGTGTCGGTGTGGGAGTTCTTCTGGGCGTTGCAGAACGGCGCGTCGGTGGCCATCGCCGTTCCGGACGGTCATCGCGATGCGTTGTATCTTCTCGATGTCATTGCTCGCGAACGTGTTTCGGTGGTGCACTTCGTACCGTCGATGATGTCGGTGTTCGTACCGGAGGTCGAGCGGCGCCGGGCATCGGGTGCATCGCTACGGATGGTGTTCGCATCCGGCGAGGCGTTGGCCCCCACCACGGCCCGCGCACTACGACGGGCGATCGCCGGGGTGGAGCTGCACAACCTGTACGGCCCCACCGAGGCAGCCGTCGATGTCACGTATCACGCTGTCACGGACGAGGATTCGGACGTGATGCCTATCGGTGCGCCGGTGTGGAACACCACCGTGTACGTGTTGGATTCGCGTCTGCATCCCACTCCAGTCGGCGTAGCAGGTGAGCTCTATCTCGCAGGTGTTCAATTGGCTCGCGGGTACGTGCAACGACCTGATCTGACCGCCGACCGGTTCGTGGCGAATCCGTTCGCGCCGGGTGGAGAACGCCTCTATCGCACCGGCGACGTCGTGCGCTGGAACCGACACGGCGAGCTGGAATACGTCGGGCGTTCGGATTTCCAGGTCAAGCTGCGCGGACTGCGCATCGAACTCGGCGAGATCGAGTCGGCACTGCTGGCACAACGCTCGATCTCTCAGGCGGTCGTCGTGGTCCGCCGCGAACAACTCGTGGGGTACGTCGTACCGGCCGGAGCCTCGGTGGACACCGGGACCGTTCTTGCTGCACTTCGGTCACGGCTGGCGGAGTACATGGTGCCCTCGACGCTGATCGTGCTCGAGGAGTTCCCGCTCGGTGCCAGTGGCAAGCTGGACCGCAAGGCATTGCCCGATCCCGCCTTCGAGGTGACCGAGTACCGCGAACCGACCAACGACATCGAACGCACCGTGGCCGACGTCTTCGCCCAGGTGCTCGGAGTCGATCGCGTCGGGCTCGACGACGACTTCTTCGAGCTCGGCGGAAACTCGCTCATCGCAACGCAACTGGTGTCGAGACTCGGCGTGTCCCTGGACACCAGGATCGCTGTGCGCGAGCTGTTCGACGCGTCCACAGTTGCCGACCTCGCCGCACGCTTGGGCACGTTGGTCGCCACCGGCAGTCGCCCGCCATTGGTGCCGCAGGAGCGGCCGCAACACATTCCGTTGTCGTTGGCTCAGCAGCGCATGTGGTTCCTCAACAAGTTCGACGTGGAATCGGCCGCCAACAACATCCCGATCGCCGTGCGACTGTCCGGCCTGCTGGACCGCCGCGCGATGCAGATCGCGGTTGCGGACGTCGTGGCCCGACAGGAGTCTCTGCGTACGGTATTCCCGGAGACCGACGGAACGGCACACCAGCTGATCCTGGACGCATCCTCGGCCACACCGGATCTGACGCCGATCGACATAGCCGCACACAAGGTCGCGGATGCAATGCGAGAGCTGGCGACCACCGGCTTCGACCTCTCGAAGGATCTGCCCTTCCGAACCCGACTGTTCGAGGTGAGCCCCACCGAGCACTTGCTGGTGTTCGTCGTCCACCACATCGCGGCCGACGGGTTCTCGCTCGGCCCGCTCACCCGAGACGTGATGAACGCGTACGCGGCTCGTTCGCTGAACCAGGAGCCCTTCTGGTCTCCGCTGCCGGTCGACTACGCCGATTACAGCCTCTGGCAGCGCAAAGTACTCGGTTCCGAGGACGACCCGCAGTCGGTCGTCTCGCAGCAGATCGACTACTGGAAGACCGCTCTGGCCGGCCTGCCGGATCAGCTCGATGTGCCGTCGGATCGTCCGCGACCCGCCGTTGCCTCGAACAACGGTGCGCTGGTGAGGTTCTCCATCGACGAGGATCTGCATCGCGACCTGATCGACGCCGCGAGAGCCGAGAACGCCACGTTGTTCATGCTGGTGCACACTTCGCTGGCAGTACTGCTCTCACGGCTGTCCGGTGAGGCCGACATCGCGATCGGTACCCCGGTCGCCGGTCGTGGTGAGGCCGCCCTCGACGATCTGATCGGTATGTTCGTCAACACTCTCGTGCTGCGTACCGAGATCGATACGGCGCGGCGGTTCGATCAGGTACTGGCCGACACCCGCGAGACCGACCTGTCGGCGCTGACCCACGTCGACGTCCCGTTCGAGCGCCTGGTCGAAATTCTCAATCCTGCCCGGTCCACGGCTCGTCATCCCCTCGTGCAGGTGGTGCTCGCGTTCCAGAACCTGGGACAGAAGGACTTGGAACTGCCGGGACTGTCGGTCTCGGGTGTCGACTTCGAGACCCTCGTTGCACTGTTCGATCTGCAGTTCACGTTCGTGGAATCGATCGGACCCAGCGGTGCTCCGCAGGGTATGACCGTCGATGTCACCTACGCCACCGATCTCTTCGACGAGGCCACGGTCGTCACGCTGGGAGAGCGCCTGATCACCGTTCTCGAAGCGGTGGCCGACAACCTTTCGACCGTGGTCGGCGACATCGAGCTGCTCGAGCCCGTCGAACGCAGGCGGGTGCTGGTCGACTGGAACGACACCGAGCACGAGCTCGACCGGGCTCAGACGTTGGCCTCGCTCGCCGGCCGGGTCGATTCGTCCTCCGCTGCACTGGTTTTCGGAGACGAGACGCTCACCTATGGCGAATTCCAGGAACGGGTCGCTCGTCTGGCGCGGTTCCTGATCGCCCGCGGTGTCGGACCCGAGAGCGCAGTGGGCATCGCTGCCCGTCGCTCGGTGGATCTGCTCGTCGGAATTCACGCGATCATCGCAGCCGGTGGTGCGTACGTACCGATCGATCCGGACCAGCCGGCCGAGCGGATCGCACACGTGCTCGGAACCGCGGCACCGGTCTGCGTGCTGACCACGTCACGAGACTCGGTGGCAACCGACGGCGTCGAGGTACTCGATATCGACACCCTCGATCTGTCGAGCTTCTCGGATACTCCGATCACCGACGCGGACCGGGTCAGCGCTCTGACACCGTCGAACACCGCCTACGTCATCTTCACGTCGGGCTCGACCGGGCAGCCCAAGGGCGTGGCGGTCACGCACGAGGCGATCGTCAACCGCCTGCTGTGGATGCAGTCGGAGTACGAGCTCGCCGCCACCGACGTCGTGCTGCAGAAGACCCCCATCACGTTCGACGTGTCGGTCTGGGAACTGTTCTGGCCGTTGCAGATCGGCGCTACATTGGTTATCGCGAAGCCCGACGGCCATCGCGATCCCCAGTACTTGCTCGAGACGATCGAGGCGCAGTCGGTCACCACGGCGCACTTCGTACCCTCGCTGCTCGAGGTCTTCGTCTCCGTTGTGGCAGCTGCTCCGTCGCCTGCGGCGACCTCTTTGCGGACACTGTTCGCGTCAGGAGAGGCGCTACCCGCCGAGGTCGGCAGTCGGCTCCGACGTGTCCTGCCGGGCGTAGCGTTGCACAACCTCTACGGTCCCACCGAGGCGGCCGTCGACGTCACCTACCATCCCGTGTCGGAGGCGGACGTCGACCTCGTTCCGATCGGTGTTCCGGTATGGAACACCAGGACGTACGTCCTCGATTCTCGACTGTCTCCGGTCGCTCCCGGGGTGGCCGGCGAGCTGTACCTCGCCGGAGTTCAACTGGCCCGTGGGTATCTGGGACGAACGGACCTGACGGCCGATCGATTCCTTCCCGACCCCTTCGGAGAACCGGGTACGCGCATGTACCGCACCGGTGACCTGGTGCGCTGGCGTGCAGTGTCCTCCGGCTCAGGACGATTGGAGTACCTGGGCCGCACCGACTTCCAGGTCAAGCTGCGAGGGTTGCGTATCGAACTCGGCGAGATAGAGACCGTGTTGCGCAAGCACCCGTCCGTCGAATCCGCCGTCGTTCTGGTTCGGCAGACCGCTGCCGCAGGCGATCAGCTGGTTGCCTACGTGATCCCCACGGGCGGCGGGACCGTCGACGTCGCCGAGCTGACGGAGTTCGCGTCGCGCTCGCTCGCGAGCTACATGGTCCCGGCCGCGACCGTCGTGCTCGACGCGCTGCCTCTGACGCCCAACGGCAAGCTCGATCGTCGCGCTCTGCCGGAGCCCAACATCGAGCAGCGTGCTTTCCGTGCACCGGCCACCACGTCGGAAACCGTTGTGGCAGAGGTGTTCCGCGATGTCCTCGGTATCGATGTCGTCGGTGCCGACGACGAGTTCTTCGGCCTGGGCGGCAACTCGCTCGTCGCCACGAGGGTGGCGTCGAGAATCGGTGCGGCACTCGACACCACGGTGACCGTTCGGACGATCTTCGAGGCCTCGACCGTATCGGCCCTGGCGGCCAAGCTCGACGAGCTCTCCGGTTCTGGCCGTCGAATTCCCCTCGTGCGTACCGATCTGCCGGATCTGGTACCGCTCTCGCTCGCGCAGCGCCGGATGTGGTTCCTCAATCGGTTCGATCCCGAGTCCGCGACGGAGAACCTCCCCGTCGCCATCGAGCTCAGCGGCGATCTCGACATCTCCGCTCTGCGCGCGGCAGTGGCCGACGTGATCGAGCGGCACGAGTCGCTCCGAACGGTCTACCCGGAGGTCGACGGTGTCGCCTCTCAGGTGATCGTCCCGGCCGATCAGGTGGTCCCCGATCTGGTGCCGACGGCTACCACCACTGCCGAACTGCCGTCCGCGTTGGCGGCGCTGGCCATGGGTGGGTTCGATGTCACCGCTGCGCCGCCGTTGCGTGCCGAGCTGTTCGAGCTGGACTCGGATCGCCACGTCCTGGCGTTCGTCACCCATCACATTGCCGCAGACGGCTTCTCGGTCGGCCCCATGACTCGGGATCTGATGGTCGCGTACGCCGCCCGCAGCGCGGGTGTCGAGCCCGGGTGGGCTCCGCTCGCCGTTCGCTACGTCGACTACACCCTGTGGCAGCAATCCGTTCTGGGCTCCGAGGACGATCCCACGTCACCGGTCTCCAACCAGATCCGACATTGGACTCGGGCCCTGTCGGGACTCCCGGACGAGGTGACCTTCCCCGGCGATCGCGCCCGCCCGGACAGGTCGTCCTATCGGGGCGGCAACATCACGCTCACACTCGATGCCGACACCCACGGCAGGCTCGGGGACGTTGCTCGCGCCAACCAGAGCTCACTGTTCATGGTGTTGCACTCCTCGCTCGCCGTGCTGCTGGCCCGACTGTCCGGTGAGACCGACATCGCGATCGGTACCCCGGTCGCGGGCCGCGGTGAAGCAGCCCTCGACGACGTCATCGGGATGTTCGTCAACACGCTCGTGTTGCGGACCGACATCGATCACGGCGCACCGTTCGACGAGTTTCTTGCTCGGGCACGCGAGAGCGACCTGTCGGCATTCGCCCACGCCGAGGTACCGTTCGAGCGGCTCGTCGAGGTGCTCGATCCACCGCGGTCGGCGGCTCGTCACCCACTGGTCCAGGTGATGCTCACCGTGCAGAACATGGAGCAGACCGAACTCGAACTGCCCGGTCTGAACGTGCGCGGAGTCGATCTCGACATCGAGACGGCCAAGTTCGACGTTCAGTTCACGTTCACCGAGAACCACGCCGACGGCGGCATGACCATCGACGTCACCTTCGCCCGCGACCTGTACGACGACAGCACGGCGCGCGCACTCGGGGAACGCCTGGTTCGCGTCCTGGAGTCCGTGGCAACCGATCCGGGTCAGCGCATCGGCGACGTCTCCGTGATGGACGACAGCGAACGTGGTCGGGTGCTCGCACTCGCCCAGGACGCACCGGCCGTCGCCGATTCGCTCGATACCATCGTCGACCTCTTCGCCGCTCGGGTGGCCGAGGACCCCGACGCACCCGCCGTGGTCTTCGAAGGCGTGTCCCGGAGTTACCGCGAGATAGACGATTCCTCGACGGTGTTGGCGAGAACGCTTGCCGCTCAGGGGGTCACGCCGGAGTCGCTGGTGGCCGTCGTGCTGCCGCGCACCGCCGATCTCGTCGTTGCGTTGCTCGCCGTGCTCAAAGCCGGGGGTGCCTACGTCCCCATCGATCCGTCCTACCCGGCCGACCGCATCGAATTCGTCCTCGCAGATTCTCGACCGGTGGCCGTGCTGACGTGGTCCGGTGTGGAGGTTGCGCTTCCGACCGGATTGCCCAGGATCGACATCGACACCGCCTCGACCCAGGACGACGCGCAGGCGGACGACCCGACTCCCGCGACGGCGGCCTCGACCGCATACGTCATCTACACCTCGGGCTCGACGGGTAAGCCCAAGGGCGTTCTGATCCCGCATCGCAACGTCGTGCGGCTGTTGGCGAACACGCAGCGCCACTTCGACTTCGGTCGCGACGACGTGTGGACACTGTTCCACTCGTTCGCGTTCGACTTCTCGGTCTGGGAGCTGTGGGGCCCGCTCACCACCGGCGGCACCGTCGTCGTGGTCGACTACTTCACCTCCAGGTCGCCGGAAGCATTGCGCGAGTTGCTCGTTCGTGAGCGAGTGACCGTTCTCAATCAGACGCCGTCCGCGTTCTACCAGTTCGATCAGGTCGATCGCACTGTAGGGACAGCGGCCGAGTACTCGTTGCGGTACATCGTCTTCGGTGGTGAAGCGTTGGAACTGCGGCGATTGGCGGGCTGGTTCGATCGCCACGGTGACAGCTCTCCGCAGCTGGTCAACATGTACGGCATCACCGAAACCACCGTTCACGTCTCGTATCGCGCGCTGGACTCGGAGTCCGCTGCCACAGCATCGGGATCCCTTGTCGGTCGTGCGATCTCCGGACTCTCGGTATATGTACTGGACTCGCGTCTGTCGCTGGTGCCCGCGGGCGTACCGGGGGAGATGTACGTCGCCGGTGGCCAGGTCGCACGCGGATATCTCGGCCGAGCCGGGTTGAGTGCGACGAGGTTCGTCGCCGATCCCTTCGCAGGCGACGGATCCGTGCTGTACCGCACCGGCGATGTCGCGCGGTGGTCGACCGACGGCGAACTCGAGTTCGTCGGACGCGCCGACGATCAGGTCAAGATCCGCGGTTTCCGCATCGAGCTGGGCGAGGTCGAGAACGCCGTTGCGTCTGCTCCTGCCGTCGGGCAGGCAGCGGTGATCGTGCGTGAGGACTCGCCACGTGCCACCCGGCTGGTCGCATACGTGGTTCCTGCAGCCGACTCCACCGTCGATACCGATGCCGTCAGGGCAGCGGTGGGGGAGAACCTCCCCGAGTACATGGTGCCCTCGGCCTTCGTCGTGCTCGACGCGATTCCGCTGACCGCCAACGGAAAGCTCGACCGACGAGTCCTGCCCGAGCCGGCTGCGCGCACCCGTGAGTTCCGACCACCGACCACTCCCGTCGAGGAGATGGTCGCCGACGTCTTCGCCGACGTTCTCGGCGTCGAACGCGTCGGTCTCGACGACGACTTCTTCGAGCTCGGCGGCAATTCGCTGGTGGCAACACAGGTGGTGTCCAGGCTGGGTGCCGCAGCGGACACGACTGTTCCCGTCCGTGCTCTGTTCGAGGCACCGACGGTCGCGGCTCTGGCAGCGCGGGTCGAGCAGGGTTCGGGCGCAGGCGCGCGTCCGGCGCTGGTGGCATCGACGCGACCGAGCCGAGTGCCGCTCTCGCTCGCGCAGCAGCGGATGTGGTTCCTCAACCGCTTCGACTCCGAGTCCACGGCGTACAACATCCCGTTCGCGCTCCGGCTCAGCGGGCGTCTCGACGTCGACGCGCTGCAGCGTGCCGTCTCCGACGTGATCGAGCGTCACGAGACTCTGCGATCGGTGTACCCCGATTCTCCGGAGGGCCCGCATCAGGTGATAGTGCCGATGTCGGAGGTGCCCACCACCCTCGAGGTGATCGACACCGACGCGGAGTCGGTGACCGCTCGCGTTCTGGAACTCCTGTCGGCCACATTCGACGTCACGACCCAGGTTCCGCTGAAGACCGCGCTCTTCCGAGTCTCGGACACCGAATTCGTACTCGGTATGGTCATCCACCACATCAGTGCCGACGGTCTGTCGGTGATGCCGTTGTCCACCGACGTCATGACCGCATATGCCGCGCGCACCCGCGGTTCCGATCCGGCGTGGGCACCTCTGCCGGTGCAGTACGCCGACTACGCGCTGTGGCAACGCCAGGTTCTCGGGTCCGAAGAAGATTCGGAATCGATTGCTGCGCAGCAGATTCGGTACTGGGAGAATGCTCTGGCCGAGTTGCCCGAGCAGATCGAACTACCGCTCGATCGTCCACGCCCCGCCGAACAGACCTTCCGGGGCAGCCGCGTCGATTTCCGGATCGACGCGGCCGCGCACGCTCGCCTCACCGAACTGGCACGCGCGCACAACGCGACGGTGTTCATGGCGGTGCACGCGGCGTTCGCCGTGCTGCTCTCGCGTATGTCGGGATCGCCGGACATCGTCGTCGGAACCCCCATCGCGGGTCGTGGAGAAGCGGAGATCGAAAACCTCGTCGGCATGTTCGTGAACACGTTGGTGCTGCGGCTCGACGTGTCGGCCGGAGCGAGCTTCGACGACCTTCTCGACGCGGCCAGAGAAACCGATCTGCAGGCCTTCGCCAACTCCGACATACCGTTCGAGCGGCTCGTCGAGGTCGTCAACCCCACCCGGTCGACGGCGCGTCATCCGTTGTTCCAGGTCGGCTTCTCGTTCCAGAACTTCGCGCGCCGAGAATTCGAGCTCGACGGGCTGGAGATTTCCGCACTCGACACCGAGACCGGAACGTCGCAGTTCGACCTGCACCTCATCGTCTCCGACGCCCCGCGCGACGACGAGGCCCACCACGACGACCAGGCATCGGGCGGCTTCGATGCGTTGTTGACCTACGCGACCGATCTGTTCGACGAACGCACCGCTCGCTCGCTGGTGGCGCGCTTCGAGGCCGTTCTCGACGCCGTCGCGGCATCGCCGTCGACCCCGGTCGGCGACCTCGATCTGTTCCTCGACGGTGAGCTACCCGCCATCGTCGACGAGTGGAACGCCACCGACCATGACTTCGGCGTCGCCGGCGCGGCAACGTTGCCCGAGCTCTTCGTCGCCTCTGCCGAGCGCGATCGCGATGCTGTTGCACTCGTCCATGACGACGGCACGCTGACGTACGGCGAGTTCTCCGAGCGGGTGTCGCGACTGGCCCGCCACCTGATCGACCGAGGTGTCGGACCGGAAGTGCCCGTGGGCCTTGCTATTCGACGTTCGGTGGATCTCCTGGTGGGCATGTACGCCATCGCCATGGCGGGCGGGGCGTACGTGCCGATCGATCCGGATCAGCCGGCCGAGCGCAACGCGCTCGTGCTGGAGACCGCAGCTCCGCTGTGCGTACTGACATCCGGTGCCGTCGGTCCGGAGATCTCCTCTGCAGCAACGGTTGTCGATCTGACGCAGCTCGATCTCGCGGGCTACTCGCCCGCGCCGGTGGAGGCCTCCGAGCGCCGAACCGAGCTCTCGGCCGACAACACGGCCTACGTCATCTTCACGTCCGGCTCGACCGGCCGACCCAAGGGCGTTGCGGTCTCGCACGGCGCCGTCGTCAACCAGCTGAACTGGTTGCGTGCGGAGTACGGCCTCGACGAGACCGATGCGTCTCTGCTCAAGACCGCAGCGACCTTCGACCTGTCGGTGTGGGAGTTCTGGTCGCAGCTGACCTCGGGAGGGCGACTCGTCGTCGCGAACCCGGAGGGACATCGCGATCCCGATTACCTGCTCACGCTGATCCGTCGGCACGCAGTGACGACGCTGCATCTGGTGCCGTCGATGCTGTCGATGCTCGGCACCGTGGCCGCAGGCGAGTTGTCACCCGATCTGCGACGCGTCCTCGCCATCGGTGAAGCACTCCCCGCAGCGGTGGCCCAGGATTTCCGTCGGCACAACGGTTCTGCCGAGCTGCACAACCTCTACGGTCCGACCGAGGCAGCAGTGTCGGTGACCGCGCATCCGGTCACCGATGCCGACACGGCCGCAGTGCCGATCGGTGTGCCCGAGGCGAACACCGCAGTGTTCGTGCTGGACAGTCGCCTGCATCCGGTTCCGGCCGGAGTCACCGGAGAGCTCTATCTCGCCGGTGTGCAACTGGCGCGAGGATATTTCGGCCGAGCAGACCTCACCGCCGAACGGTTCGTGGCGAATCCGTTCGACGCGAACGGCACGCGGATGTATCGCACGGGCGACCTCGTCCGCTGGCGCGTTCCGCTCGTCGACGGTGCACCGGCGGCGGCTCGACTCGAGTACATCGAGCGCGCCGACTTCCAGGTCAAGATTCGTGGGTTCCGCATCGAACTCGGTGAGATCGAAGCCGCCCTGCGCAGTCAGGAAGCGGTGGCCGACACCGCCGTCGTGGTGCACACCGGCGAATCCATGGGCGATCAGTTGGTCGCCTACGTCGTCGGACAGTCCGGAGCTGTACTCGAGGTTGCGAGTGTCGAGACCGAACTCGCCCGCGCCGTGCCGTCGTACATGGTTCCTGCAGCGTTCGTCGTCCTCGATGCTCTCCCGCTCAACACCAACGGCAAATTGGATCGACGGGCACTTCCGGCACCGCAGTTCGAGGTTGCCGACTTCCGCGCCCCGGTCACCCCGATCGAGGAGATCGTTGCCGACATCGTGGCGGAGTTGCTCGGTATCGACCGCGCCGGTCTCGACGACGACTTCTTTGCGCTCGGTGGAAACTCCTTGATCGCAACACAATTGGTGTCGAGGCTGGGTCAAGCGCTGGACGCCCAGATTCCGGTGCGAGCAGTGTTCGCCGCGTCCACCGTTGGGGGCCTGGCCGCTCACATCGCTCCGCTCGTGGGCGGCGGTGCGCGCCGAGAACTGACCGTCCGGGAGCGTCCCGACCTCCTTCCGTTGTCGATCGCCCAGGAAAGAATGTGGACGATCAACAGGATCGACCCCGGTTCCTCGGCATACAACATCCCTGTTGCAGTCCGGCTCACCGGCGAGCTCGACATCGAGTCTCTGCGCGGGGCATTCGAGGATGTACTCGCCCGCCACGAGATCCTGCGCACGGCGTACCCCGATGCTGCGGACGGCCCGGTCCAGCAGATCGGTTCCGTCGCCGAGGTGGGGGTGGATCTGACTCCGGAGCCGGTGCAGCCGGATGCAGTGATCGCGCGCTTGACCGAAGTTCTCTCCGCCGGCTTCGACGTCACGAAGGCCGTTCCGGTTCGGGCCGCACTGCTGCAGGTCGGCCGGCACGAACACGTCCTCGCGGTGGTGGCGCATCACATCGCCGCCGATGGCTTCTCGATGGGCCCGTTGATCCGCGATGTCATGGTGGCGTACACCGCTCGGGTTGCGGGGGACACGCCGACATGGACGCCGCTACCGGTCCAGTACGCGGACTTCGCGCTGTGGCAGCGTGACGTGCTCGGCAGCGAGAGCGATCCCGAGAGTCCGCTCGCGAAGCAACTGGCGTACTGGACGACCGAGTTGGCCGGGGCACCGGAACAGCTGGCGCTGCCGCTGGATCGACCGCGACCGGCTCGTCCGACGATGCAGGGCGCCTCCTACGAGTTCTCGTTCGGCTCCGATATCGCGTCGGCAATCGAGAAGATCGCCCGAGAGCACGCTGCGACGACATTCATGGTGGTGCACAGTGCTTTCGCGGTGCTGCTGTCGAGGCTGAGCAACTCCTCCGACATCAGTATCGGCACACCGACAGCAGGTCGCGGTGAACAGCAGCTCGACGAGTTGGTCGGTATGTTCGTCAACACGCTCGTGCTGCGTACTCGACTCGATCAGGGCGGCACGTTCGTAGATCTGCTGCAGCAGGCGAAGGACAAGGACCTCGCAGCGTTCGGGCATGCGGACGTCCCGTTCGAGCGGCTCGTGGACGCACTGGGCCGGGTGCGGTCGAGTGCCTACACACCGCTGTTCCAGGCGATGCTGACATTCCAGAATCACGTGACCGGGACATTCGAGCTGCCAGGTCTGCAGGTGCAGGCGTTGCCCGCAGGCGAGGACCAGGCCAAGTTCGATCTGCAGCTGACCGCCGTCGAAAGGTTCGACGACACCGGCGCATTGGGCGACATCGAGGCGACGTTCACGTATGCGACGTCGATCTTCGACGAGTCGTCGATCGCGACGTTCGCCGATCGGTTGCTGCGGATTCTGACCGCTGTCGTCTCGGATCCGGATGTGGTGCTGCGGTCCATCGACATCCTCTCGGAGGAGGAGAAGGCCGAGTTCGCGCCGCGAGCCAAGCCCAAGACGGTCGACGATCTGCCCGAACTGATTGCCCGGGCAGCCACCGTCGCACCCGACGCGGTGGCCGTCGAACACGAGTCGACGGCAGTCGATTTCGCTGCGCTACACGCCAAGCTGGCACAGATGTCGGCAACGATGGGTTCTGCGATGAAGCCGCAGGCCCTGGTGACGGTCACTCTGTCGGCGCTGATTCCGGGTATCTTGCCCGCCCTCGGTGCGGAGGGGCTCACCACCGCTCTGGCATCGTTGATCGAACGGGCGGAATCGGTGATCGCGTCGTCGTGACGAATACCGAGCTCGCCGGTTGTGCACGTGGATCGATCAGGAGGAAAAGGTAGATGGCGGTAGGACGTCGAAGCGATGCAGCTCTGACGGTCGAGGACCTTCCGCGCTTGGTTCGGAGCGTCGCAGCGGTCGAACCCGATCGCGTAGCGCTCACGCACCTCGGTACGGAACTGACCTACGCCCGCCTGGACGAGGAGATCACCACCCTCGATGCGGCCATGGGAGGCGTCCTCGGCCCCGACGCGCTCGTTCCGGTGGTGCTGTCCAACACTGCTCCTGGCTTGATCGAGGCCACCGAGGGCGGTCTGGACGCGGTGGTGTCGACGGTCGTCGCCGACGCCGTCACAGTTCTCGGTGACGACGACGCGGTGTCGAGCGCGGCTACCCCCGAAGCCTCGACGCTGTACGCGCTGTTCGCCGATCGAGCCGAACGCACCCCGGACGCACCCGCCCTCGTCTTCGGTGAGGAGACCCGCAGCTACGCCGAGTTCGCCGCGTCGGTCGAGCGTCTCGCACGCGTTCTGATCGCACGCGGAGTGGGGCCCGATGCATCGGTGGGCCTGTCGATCCGTCGTTCGTTCGATCTGTTGGTGGGTATGTACGCCATCTCCGCGGCCGGCGGAGCCTACGTTCCACTGGACCCGGATCACCCGATCGACCGTCTGGGATATGTTCTCGACACCGCGAACCCCGTCCTGGTGCTGACGACCACGGACGATCTGCCGCAACTCCCCGAGGGGACCGCCACCGTTCTCGTCGACGACCTCGACCTGATCGATGTGCCCGCAGGACGGATCACCGATGCCGATCGACGGGCGGCCCTGACCGAGGACGACCTCGCGTACGTCATCTTCACCTCCGGTTCGACGGGACGCCCGAAGGGGGTGGCGGTGAGCCACCGCGCCATCGTCGCCAACATCTCCTGGCGTCAGCGCGAGTACACGATGAGTGCCACCGACGTCGTGTTGCAGAAGACTCCGTTCACGTTCGACGTGTCGGTGTGGGAGTTCTTCTGGCCGTTGCAGATCGGTGCCACGCTCGTCATCGCCGAGCCCGAGGGGCACCGTGACCCCGCCTATCTCGCGCGCATCATCGGCGAGTACGGCGTGACGGTGACCCACTTCGTACCGTCGATGCTGTCGGTCTATGTTGCCGAACCCACTGCCGCACAGACCGATTCGCTTCGAATGGTGTTCGCCTCGGGTGAGGCGCTGCCGGCGCGAACCGTCAACGCGTTCCATGCGATCTCGAACGCGGAATTGCACAACCTGTACGGTCCCACCGAGGCAGCCGTCGACGTCACGTACTACCGAACCCAGCAGGTGGAGGACGGCTCGGTACCGATCGGCGCTGCCGTCGACGACACCGACCTCTACGTGCTCGACGAGGGTCTGCGGCGCTCACCCCGGGGAGTCGAGGGAGAGCTCTATCTCGCGGGCGTGCAGCTCGCTCGCGGATATCTCGGACGCACGGACCTGACGTCCGATCGATTCGTCGCCGACCCGTTCGGTGAGCCGGGGGACCGGATGTACCGCACCGGCGACCTGGTGCGCCGACGCGCCGACGGCCTCATCGAGTACATCGGCCGCACCGACTTCCAGGTCAAACTCCGCGGCCTTCGCATCGAGTTGGGCGAGATCGAATCGGCTCTCCTCGCCGAGCCCGAGGTGACCCAGGCAGCTGTGCTCGTTCACGCCGACCCCGCGCAGGCACAGCTGGACGAACAGCTCGTCGCATACGTCGTCAGCTCGGACCCCGGCATCGACCACGAGGGTCTTGCCGACGCGGTGCGACGACGCATGCCGGAGTACATGGTGCCGTCGGTGTTCGTCGTCCTGGACGAGTTCCCGCTGAACGCGAGCGGCAAGCTCGACCGAAAGGCCCTGCCCGCGCCCGATTTCGCGTCGCTGGTGCGGGAGTACCGCGCACCGAGCACGGACACCGAGGCGGCCTTGGTCACGATCTTCGAGACCGTGCTCGGTATCGACCGTATCGGCGTCGACGACGATTTCTTCACGCTCGGAGGCAACTCTCTCAACGCCACCCGGGTGATTGCGCGGGTCAATGCCGAACGCGGGTCGGCCGTCGATGTTCGCGCGTTCTTCGACGCTCCGACGGTTGCCGAACTCGCGGCGGCCGTGGACGCGTCGGATTCGACCGATCGTCGAATTCCGTTGACGGCGCAGCCCGATCACGACGACGTGCCCCTGTCGCTGGCTCAACAACGCATGTGGTTCCTGAACAGATTCGAGCCCGACTCTGCGGTGAACAACATTCCGGTGGCCCTGACCCTGTCCGGGGCGCTCGATCTCGCCGCGCTGAGGGCTGCACTCGCCGACGTTCTCGATCGGCACGAATCGCTGCGGACCGTGTTCCCGGACCTCGACGGTGTTGGGTACCAGCATGTACTCCGATCCGATTCGGCGACAGTCGAACTGGAGATCTCTGAGGCGAATGCAGCGGACCTTCCGGCAACGCTGCTCGAGTTCGCACTGCGCCCCTTCGACCTCGCCGTCCACTTGCCCTTACGAACGTTGCTGCTCGCGCTGTCGGACACCGAGCACGTCCTTGCGTTCGTGGTGCACCACATCGCGGCCGACGGATTCTCCATGGGCCCGCTCACTCGCGACGTGGTGACGGCCTACGTTGCACGTACGAGCGGTCAGGCTCCCCAGTGGGCTCCGCTCGAAGTTCAGTACGCAGACTTCACGCTGTGGCAGAGAAAGGTTCTCGGCAGCGAGGACGACCCCGACTCGGTGCTCTTCGCTCAGCAGGAGTACTGGCGTGGACGCCTCGGTGGCGCTCCCGATCAGCTCGAACTGCCGACCGACCGGCCGCGTCCTGCCGTGGCCACCACCCGAGGCGGCACGTACAAGTTCGAGATCGACGCCGAGTTGGTCTCCGCGATCGAGAAGCTCGGCCGCGTTCACGGCGCGACGACCTTCATGGTGGTTCATGCGGCCCTGGCGATTCTTCTCGCCAAACTGTCTGCGAGCGAAGATATCTCGATCGGAACGCCTGTTGCCGGACGCGGTGATGCCGTGCTCGACAACGTCATCGGCATGTTCGTCAACACCTTGGTTCTGCGCACCGTGGTCGAACCCGACTCCACGTTCGAGGAATTCCTCCGCGAGGTCAGGGGCGTGGACCTCGCCGCGTTCTCGCACGCCGACGTGCCCTTCGAGAAACTGGTCGACGCCTTGGCACCGACACGGTCGCAAGCTCGGCATCCGCTCTTCCAGGTGATGCTCACGTTCCAGAACCTCGATCAGACGTCCGTGGAAGTTCCGGGACTTCGAGTGGCCGCACTCGACTACGAAGCCGATCTGGCCAAGTTCGACCTACAGGTGACCTTGTGGAATTCGGTTGCCGCAGAAGGTGTTCCATCCGGATTGACCGTCGCGCTGAGCTATGCTGCCGATCTCTTCGACGAATCGTCGATCGTGCAGCTGGGCAGCCGCTTCGTCCGTGTTCTGCGCGCCATCACGCAGTCGCCATCGACAGCGGTGGGAGATATCGACGTACTCGAGGCCGACGAGCGGTATCGAGCACTCGATCGCCTCCGCCCAGCCACGTCGACTGCGAAAGCGACCGACCTCGGCGCGCGATTCGAGGCCCAGGTCTCGGCCGATCCGGCTGCGACGGCCGTGACGTTCGACGGCGAATCGATCTCCTACGCGGAACTCTCCGCCCGGGCGAACCGTCTGGCGCGCGAGCTCATCGCTCGGGGCGCCGGCCCGGAAACCCTTGTTGCAGTGGCGCTGCCGCGATCGGCGGATCTGGTCGTCGCGTTGCTCGCAGTACTCGCGTCCGGAGCCGGCTACCTGCCGATCGACACGACCTACCCCGCCGAACGGCTGGAGTTCGTGTTGACGGACGCGCGGCCGGTTGCGATGGTGACCGGGTCCGACGCTCAGGGCAATCTTCCGGTGTCCGACATTCCGACGATCGCGGTCGATGCGTCGACCGTGTCCGCACGCAGTTCGGCACCGGTCACCGACGACGACCGGCTCCTGCCGCTGCACGTGGACAACACCGCCTACGTCATCTACACGTCGGGATCGACGGGAACGCCGAAGGGCGTTCGGATCTCGCATCGCAACGTCACCCAGCTGCTGGACAACACGGCCGATCTCTATCGATTCGACCGCACGGACGTGTGGACGATGTTCCATTCCTTCGCATTCGACTTCTCGGTGTGGGAGCTGTGGGCTCCGCTGCTGTCCGGGGGCCGGGTGGTGGTCGTGGACTTCTTCACCTCTCGATCGCCCGAAGCGATGGTCGAATTGCTGGTGCGTGAGCAGGTGACTGTTCTCAACCAGACGCCGTCGGCGTTCTATCAGTTGATCGAGGCTGCCCGCCGGGCCGGAGACTCGGTGGGCGAACTCGCTCTGCGTTACGTGATCTTCGGCGGCGAGGCGTTGGATCCCGATCGGCTCAGCGGCTGGTTCGAGCGCCACGGTGAACGAGCGGTACTGGTGAACATGTACGGCATCACCGAAACGACGGTGCACGTCTCGTTCCACGAGCTCGACCCGTCGTCGGCTCTGCGTTCGTCGGCCAGCCCGGTGGGTGACGCGATCCCGGGACTCGGCGTGTTCGTCCTGGATTCGCGATTGCAGCCGGTTGCTCCCGGTGTCGTGAGTGAGATGTACGTGGCCGGTGGGCAGCTCGCGCTCGGGTATCTCGAGCGACCGGATCTGACTGCTGTGCGCTTCGTCGCGCATCCCCACGGAGGGGACGGCGAGCGGATCTACCGCACGGGCGACCTGGCGCGGCTGACCGCCGACGGGGAACTGGACTACGTCGGTCGGAGCGACAGTCAGGTGCAACTGCGTGGCTTCCGAATCGAACTCGGCGAGGTCGAGGCCGTGCTCGAACGCCACGAATCGGTACTGCAGGCCGTGGTAGAGGTGCGTACCGACGACCGGCTCGGCGATCGACTGGTCGGCTACGTGGTGCCAGAGCACGGATCGGTCGTTGAGTCCGATGATCTTGCACAGTTCGCGGGCCGATTCCTGACGGGTTACATGGTGCCCGACGCGTTCGTGGTGTTGGATGCGCTGCCGCTCACTCCCAACGGCAAGCTCGATCGACGAGGTCTGCCCGATCCGGTCTTCGCGGCGCGAGAGTTTCGAGCTCCGTCCACGCCGGTGGAGGAGATCGTCGCGCAGGTGTTCGGTGACGTGTTGGGTGTCGATCGTGTCGGTGTCGATGACGATTTCTTCGCACTCGGCGGTAATTCGTTGGTGGCGACTCAGGTGGCGTCGAGGCTCGGCGTGGAACTGGGTGCATCGGTTCCGGTGCGAACTCTGTTCGAGGCAAGTTCCGTCGGTGCGCTCGCCGCGCGGATGGAGAGTCACGTCGGCGACGTCCAGGGATCCCCGCTGGTGCCCCAGAAGCGACCGGAGAACATTCCGCTTTCGCTTGCACAGCAGCGGATGTGGTTCCTCAACCGGTTCGAGCCCGAGTCCGCTGTGAACAACATCCCGGTGGCCATTCGGCTGTCCGGGAGTCTCGATGTCGATGCCCTCGGAGTAGCTGTCGCCGACGTGCTCGATCGTCATGAATCATTGCGGACCGTCTATCCGAGTGTCGATGGGTCGGGCTATCAGGTTGTGCTGCCGGTGGCTGCTGCGGTACCGGATCTGTCTCCGGTGCCTTCTTCGGTGAACACGATGGTGGGCGACGTGACGGCGTTCGTTTCTGCGGGGTTCGATGTGACGGTCTCGGTTCCGTTGCGCGCCAGACTGTTTCGCGTCGCCCACGACGAACATGTGTTGGTGGTCGTGGTACATCACATCAGTGCCGACGGTTGGTCGTTGGGGCCGCTGACTCGTGATGTCATGACCGCCTACGTGGCTCGCGCAGCCGGCGTTTCTCCGCACTGGGTGCCGCTGCCGGTGCAGTACATCGATTACGCGCTGTGGCAGCGTTCGGTTCTGGGTGCGGAGTCGGATCCTGCGAGCCTGATCTCGCGGCAGGCGGAGTACTGGCGTGGTGCGCTGGTGGACCTACCCGCCGAACTGTCGTTGCCGGTAGACCGTCCTCGACCCGCGGTTCAGTCCTATGTCGGTGGTCGCTTCGGGTTCGATATCGACGGCGATGTCCACACCGGTCTCGCTGACCTGGCGCGGACGTCCGGAACCACTCTGTTCATGGTGATGCATGCCGCTTTTGCGGTGTTCCTGGCGCGTATGTCGAACTCCGACGATGTTGCGGTGGGTACTGCGGTCGCCGGTCGTGGCGACGCTGCGCTCGACGATGTCGTCGGTATGTTCGTCAATACCCTGGTGTTGCGGACCGAGGTGGATCGTGCGCTCGGTTTCGACCGGATGCTCGCTGCCGTACGCGAAGTGGATCTGGCGGCGTTCGCCCATGCCGACATTCCGTTCGAGCGGCTGGTGGATCTGCTCGAACCCGAGCGGTCGACAGCGCGTCATCCGTTGTTCCAGGTGGCTATCGCGTTCGAGAATCTTCCGCCGAGTACGTTCGCGTTGCCGGGGTTGGAGGTCTCTGCCGTCGATTTCGAGATCGACACGGCGAAGTTCGATCTGTCGCTCACCCTGCACGAAGAGCCGGAGGGGGCCGGCCTCGCTGCAAGCTTCGTCTACGCTCGAGATCTGTTCGACGAGAACACGATCGAGGTGTTCGCCCGCCGTTTTCTATGGTTGCTCGAAGCGATCGTGGCGACACCGAACACCCCGGTGGGCGATCTGTCCATCCTCTACGACGACGAATACGACCGGCTCACACACGTCCACGGTGACGACGTGTTGGCCGGCGGCACTCTGGCCGAGATCTTCGCTGCCGGAGCCGCACTCGACCCGTCGGCGACCGCGATACGTTACGAGGGCCGGTCGATTTCCTACGCCGAACTCGACGCGACGTCCTCGCAGCTCGCCCGGGTGCTCATCGAGCGCGGGGCCGGCCCGGAATCCGTTGTGGCTCTGGGGCTCCAGCGCTCCTACCTCATGGTGCTCGCGGTCTGGGCAGTGGCGAAATCAGGAGCCGCACACCTACCCGTCGACCCGACGTACCCACAGGATCGCATCGCCCACATGGTCACGGACTCCGAGGCCGTACTTGGCCTGACCACACGGGCGCACTCGGCCCAGCTGGCCGCCGGACAGCAGGACCTGCTCTGGCTGAGTGTCGACGACGAGGAGTTCGTGGCCGAGGTCCGCACCCGCTCTGCCGAGCCGGTCACCGACGCGGACCGCCTACGACCCGTCACGTTCCAGAACCCGGCCTACGTCATCTACACCTCGGGCTCGACCGGCAAGCCGAAGGGCGTCGTCGTCACGCACGCCGGACTCGGCGGTGTACTCGACGCAGCAACCGATCTGTATCACCTGAAGCCGGCCTCGAGGTTCCTGCACGTCTGCTCGCCGAACTTCGACCCGTCGGTCCTGGAGTGGATGGCGGCGTTCTCCGTCGGCGCGACGTTGGTCGTAGTACCGGCATCGATTCTCGGTGGCACCGAGTTGTCCGATCTGCTGAAGTCCGAGCAGGTCACCCACGCCATCATCACGCCTGCTGTGCTTGGGACCATGGACCCGCACGGGATCGACTCGCTCGAAGTGCTTTCGGTCGGCGGCGATGTCACCACCCCGGAGTTGCTCGCACGGTGGGCACCGGGCCGCAAGTACTTCAACGGGTACGGGCCGACCGAGACCACGATCATCTCCAGCTTCGCCGAGTTGACGCCCGGCGAGCCGATAACCATCGGTCGACCGATTCACGGCATGTCCGTGCTCATCCTCGATTCCCGACTCGAACCGGTTCCGACCGGTGTCGCGGGTGACCTCTATCTGTCGGGCGGTGCGCTCGCTCGCGGCTATCTCGGTAGGCCCGGTCTGTCTTCCGAGCGCTTCGTGGCCAACCCGTACGGCATCGACGGCGCACGGATGTACCGCACCGGCGACGTCGTGCGATGGACGGACGACCTGCAGCTGCAGTTCGTCGGCCGCACCGACTTCCAGGTCAAGGTGCGCGGTTTCCGTATCGAGCTCGGCGAGATCGATTCCGCGCTCACCGCTGTTCCCGAGGTCGACTTCGCCGTCACTCTCGGGCACGAACTGCCCTCGGGTGTCACCACCCTGGTGTCCTACGTGCTGCCGACGCGTGGTTCCGTCGTCGACGTCGACGAGTTGACCGCCTTCGTCGGAAAATCATTGCCCGCGTATATGATTCCGTCGTCGATCATCGTTCTCGACACCGTTCCGCTGACCCCGGTGGGCAAGTTGGATCGTGCCGCGCTTCCCGCACCCGTGTTCGAGGCCCGTGAATTCCGAGCACCCACCACCGCGGTCGAAGAGATCGTCGCAGGAGTGTTCGCCGACGTCCTGCACGTCGATCGAGTGGGGCTGGACGACGACTTCTTCGCCCTGGGCGGTAACTCGTTGATCGCCACCCAGGTGGTCTCGCGATTGGGTGCCGCACTGGACACCGTCGTGCCGGTGCGCACGCTGTTCGAGAGCTCGACCGTGGCTGCACTGGTGGCGCACGTGGAGAGCGCCGTCGGTTCGGGTGGGCGAGCTGCACTCGTGGCGGGTCCGCGTCCCGAGCACCCGCCGCTCTCGCCTGCGCAGCAGCGGTACTGGTTCCTCAACCAGTTCGACACGACGTCGTCGGTGGACAACATTCCGTTCGCCGTGCGGTTGTCCGGCGAACTCGACGTCGCTGCGCTGCAGTCGGCGGTACGCGACGTCGTCGAACGCCACGAGTCTCTTCGTACCCGGTACCCGGACTCGGCGCGGGGCCCGTTCCAGCAGGTGCTCCCGGCGTCCGAGGTACCGATGGACCTCGCCGTTCGAAACGTGGCCGGTGCGAACGTCGTTGCCGCCGTGACCGAATTCTTCACGCGTGGCTTCGACGTCACCGCCGAGGTACCGGTCGACGCGCGCGTGTTCCGCGTCGACGAGAACGAGCACGTCTTGGCCTTCGTCGTCCACCACGTGTCGGCCGACGGCGCGTCGATGGGCCCGCTGGCCGTCGACGTCATGACCGCATACACCGCGAGATCTGCAGGGACGGCTCCGGACTGGGAGCCGCTCGAGGTGCAGTACGTCGACTTCGCGCTGTGGCAGCGAACCGTGCTCGGTACCGAATCGGATCCTGATTCGGTTGCAGCGCAGCAGGTGTCGTTCTGGAAGGATGCGCTCGCCGAGCTGCCGGATCAACTGGTACTGCCCACCGATCGCCCGCGCCCGCCGGCACAGAGTTTCCGCGGCGATGCCGTGCGGTTCACCGTCGACGCCGGCACGCACGCCGCTCTCGCCGAACTCGGGCGTACCGAACAGGCGACGTTGTTCATGGTGGTGCACTCGGCATTCGCGGTGTTGCTCGCACGCCTGTCCGGTTCCGAGGACATCGCTGTCGGAACGCCCATCGCCGGCCGCGGTGAGCGGGCTCTCGATTCGATGATCGGTATGTTCGTCAACACCCTGGTGTTCCGGTCGTCTGTCGAATCGTCGATGACCTTCCGTCAGTTGCTCGCTCAGGCCCGTGAGCGGGACCTGGCCGCGTTCGCGCACTCCGACGTTCCGTTCGAGCGTCTCGTGGAGGTGCTGAACCCGGTGCGGTCGACGGCGCGCAACCCGTTGTTCCAGGTAGGACTGTCCTTCCAGAACCTTGCCGAGTCGACGTTCGAGCTGCCGGGTCTGACGGTGAGTGCCGTCGAGGCGGATGCGGTGACTGCGAAAACCGACCTGCAACTGTCGATCTCGGATCTTTATGCCCCGGACGGCTCGCCCGCGGAACTGTCGGCCGAATTCAGTTATGCCACCGACCTTTTCGATCGCGCCACGGTCGAGGGGTTCGCCGACCGGTTCGTTCGCCTCCTCGCCGCCGTGGCCGAGGACCCGTCGGCCGTCGTCGGCGACCTCGAGCTGCTCTCGCCCGAAGAGCACACCCGGATCGTGCGCACGTGGAACGACACCGACCACGATGTCGACGCGTCGCAGACGCTGGTATCGCTGTTCGATCGACAAGTGCAGAATCAGCCCGACGCGATCGCGGTGGTCCATGCGGGACAGCCGTTGTCCTACGGCGAGTTCGATCGTCGAATCAACCGGTTGGCCCGCATCCTGATCGGTGCCGGCGTCGGCCCGCAGGTGACGGTTGCCCTGGCGATCAGGCGCTCGGTGGATCTGCTCGTCGCGATGTACGCCGTCGCCAAGGCCGGCGGGGCGTACGTACCCATCGACCCGGATCAGCCGACGGATCGTAACGCCTACATTCTCGACGTTGCCGCTCCCGCTCTGGTATTGAGCACTGCGCGGGACGATGTCGACGTCGAGTCGATTCCGGTTCTGCTCGTCGACACCGATCCTCGACTGCTCGACGCAGAGGTCTCGGACGCGCCCGTCACCGACAGTGAGCGTTTGTCGCCGTTACGGCCCGCGAACACCGCGTACGTCATCTTCACGTCCGGATCCACCGGCCGTCCCAAAGGTGTTGCGGTCGGTCATGCCGCCATCGTCAACCAGCTGCTGTGGCAGAGCGCCCATTACGGACTGGGCAGCACCGACCGAGTGCTGCTCAAGACCGCGGCCACCTTCGACCTGTCGGTGTGGGAGTTCTGGGTCGCCACCGTCTCCGGTGGTGCGATCGTCGTCGCCGACGCCGAGGGTCACCGCGATCCCGCCTACCTCGTCGATCTGATGAACCGGGAATCGGTGACGACACTGCACACCGTGCCGTCCGTGCTCGACGCGTTGGTCACGGCGTCGGCGGGCGCACTGCCCGAACACCTGACGCGGATCCTGGCGATCGGCGAGGCGCTGCCGGTGGCGACGGCCGAGCGCGCACTACGCAGTTCTGCTGCGCGACTGGACAATCTGTACGGGCCGACCGAGGCCGCGGTCTCGGTGACCTCGCACCGGGTGACGACCGTCGACGGCACAACGGTTCCCATCGGTGGCCCGGAGTGGAACACCCGTGTCTACGTGCTCGACTCGCGTCTGGCTCCCGTTCCGGTCGGCGTCGCAGGCGAGCTCTACCTCGCGGGTGCGCAGCTGGCCGACGGGTACTTCGCCCGGCCGGACCTGAGCGCCGAGCGATTCGTCGCGGACCCGTTCACCCCCGGCGGCCGCCTGTACCGCACCGGTGACCTCGTATCCTGGCGCGCCGACGGCGAACTGGACTACGTCGGCCGCACCGACTTCCAGGTGAAGATTCGCGGTTTCCGTATCGAGCTCGGCGACATCGATGCCGCTCTCGGATCGCTCGACGACATTCGCGACGTCGCCGTGATCGCTGTCGAGGACACGGGATCAGGCGCGCGGCTCGTGGCCTACCTCGTGCCCGCCGATGGGGTGACGCTGGATCAGGACGGCATCCGTCGAGCACTCGCCGAACGTCTGCCGTCGTACATGATCCCGCCGGCCTTCGTTGTGCTCGACGCTCTTCCGCGCGGCGTCAACGGCAAGCTGGATCGACAGGCGCTCCCCGAACCGCAGTTCGAGACAGCCGAATTTCGCGCACCGACCAACCCGGTGGAAGAGGCCGTTGCGGCGGTCTTCGCCGAGGTTCTCGCGGTCGAGCGCGTGGGTCTGGACGACGACTTCTTCGCGCTCGGCGGTAACTCGTTGATCGCCACTCAGGTGGTCTCCCGGCTGGGGGCGGCGCTCGATACTCAGGTGCCGGTCCGCTCGATCTTCGAGTCTCCGACGGTGCAGTCGCTCGCACGTGCGATCGAGTCCGAGGTGGGTACCGGTGCGCGCCGGGCACTGACGGCTCGAACGCGACCGGACTCGGTGCCGCTGTCGATGGCGCAGCAGCGCATGTGGTTCCTGAGCCAGTTCGATCCGACCTCCGCCGTCAACAACATCCCGGTGGCAATTCGGTTGTCCGGCAACGTCGATGTCGATGCACTCACCGGCGCCGTGTACGACGTGCTGGCACGGCACGAGATTCTGCGCACCGTGTACCCGGAGGTCGACGGACGAGGACATCAGGTGGTGCTCGGTACCGCGGAGGCCGGCGTGACGGTCGCCGTCGAGGACGTCGCCGAGACTTCGATCGAGCAGGCCCTGCGCGACTTCGTGTCCGCGGGATTCGACGTGACCCGAGCTGTTCCGGTCCGAATCCGGATCCTGCGAGTGAGCGAGACCGAGCACGTACTGGCATTCGTCGCCCACCACATCGCCGCGGACGGCTTCTCTATGGGACCCCTGACGCGCGACGTCATGGTGGCCTACACCGCACGTGCCGCGGGGGAGAGCCCGCAGTGGGCACCACTTCCGGTGCAGTACGCGGACTACGCTTTGTGGCAACGCGAGGTGCTCGGTTCCGAGGACGACCCCGATTCGCCATTGGCGAAGCAGCTCGCCTACTGGACGTCGGCTCTGGCCGGTGCCCCGGCGCAGCTCGATCTCGCGACCGACCGGCCGCGCCCGGCGGTGGCGTCGTACCGAGGTGCGGCGTACAACTTCTCGATCGACGCGGCACTGCAGGCGAACATCGCTCGGGCCGCCCGAGCCGGCAACGCCACGAACTTCATGGTGGTGCACACCGCGCTCGCCGTGCTCCTCGGTGCGATGGCGGGTACCGACGACGTGACGATCGGGACCCCGGTCGCCGGCCGCGGTGACGCGGATCTGGACGAGCTCGTCGGCATGTTCGTCAACACGCTCGCGCTCCGTACCGCGGTCGACCCTGCGGCAACGTTGCGCGAGCAACTCGCCGCTGTCCGTGAGGCCGACCTCGGTGCCTTCGGACACGCCGACGTTCCGTTCGAGCGCCTCGTCGACGAGCTGGCCCCGGACCGATCTCAGGCTCGTCACCCGATCTTCCAGGTGATGCTGACGTTCCAGAACCTGAACCGTCAGACGTTGGCCTTGCCGGGGTTGAGCGTCGAGGGCATCGATCTCGGTAGCGCGTTCGCGAAATTCGACCTGCAGGTGACGCTGTGGGAGAACACCGACGAACACGGTGCTCCCGCCGGCATGGACGTTCAATTCGATTACGCCACAGATCTCTTCGAGGAATCCAGCATGGCCTCCCTCGGGAGACGGCTCGTCCGGGTGCTGCACGCGCTCACCGACACACCGGGCGGGGTCGTCGGCGACATCGACATCCTCGAGGACGGTGAACGTACCCGCGTCCTCGAGGAGTGGAACGCCACCGCACACGAGGTGGATCCCGGCGCAACGCTGGTGTCGCTGTTCGAGAACCGAGTTGCCGAGTCCGCGGACAACACCGCCACGAGCTTCCTCGACGATCGGGTGACATACCGCGAATTCTCCGAGCGGGTCAACGCGCTCGCGCGTCTGCTCATCGCCGAGGGAGTCGGCCCGGAAACCGTGGTGGCCACAGCCATGCGCCGCTCGATCGACATGCTGACGGGTATCTACGCCGTACTCGCCGCCGGTGGTGCCTACGTCCCGGTGGACCCGGATCTACCGGCCGAACGAATCGGCTACATCCTGGACACAGCGGCACCGGTGGTGCTGCTCACGACCGAGCACGACGGCACAGGTCTCGTCACCGACGCCGCCAGGATCCTGGTCGACACCGTCGACACGACAGGTCTGTCCACGGCACCGGTGACCGATGCCGAGCGAACCGCACCGCTGCGACCGGCGGACACCGCGTACGTCATCTTCACCTCCGGCTCCACCGGTCGCCCCAAAGGCGTTGCGGTCAGCCACGAAGCGATCGTCAACCGTCTGCTGTGGATGCAGGACGAGTACCGCCTCACCGAGCAGGACAAGGTGTTGCAGAAGACGCCGGTCACGTTCGACGTGTCGGTGTGGGAGCTGTTCTGGCCGTTGCAGATCGGAGCCGAACTCGTCATCGCGGTGCCCGACGGCCATCGTGATCCGGCATATCTGGTGAGCACCGTCGCCGAACGCGGCGTGACGGTCGCGCACTTCGTGCCGTCGTTGTTGGCCGTGTTCGCCGCCGCGGACGGCGTCTCGAACTGCACCGGTCTGCGCGCGGTGTTCGCCTCCGGTGAGGCACTACCCGCATCGGTGGCAGCCGCACTGCGCACTGCTCTGCCCTCAACCGAGCTGCACAACCTCTACGGCCCGACCGAGGCCGCTGTCGACGTCACGTATCACCGCGTCGCGCCGTCGGATACCGTGTCGGTTCCCATCGGTGCACCGGTGTGGAACACGAGGGTGACCGTGCTCGACGCGCGACTGCACCCCGTGCCCATCGGGGTTCCCGGAGAGCTGTATCTCGCCGGGCGGCAACTGGCCCGCGGATACCTCGGCCGCCCCGACCTGACCGCCGACCGGTTCGTCGCCGATCCGCACGGCGCAGCCGGCTCGCGGATGTATCGCACCGGAGACCTGGTGCGCTGGAACGCAGACGGCGAGCTCGAGTACCTCGGCCGCACCGACTTCCAGGTCAAACTCCGAGGCCTGCGGATCGAACTCGGCGAGATCGAAGCCGCTCTGACCGCAGACCCGTCGGTCGATCAAGCCGTGGTTCTCGTGCGCAGGACGCCGTCGGCAGGTGAACTACTGGTCGGATACGTCGTTCCTGTCGCCGGGGAGACGATCGACACCGCAGCGGTCACCGCGTCGGTTGCCACCCTGGTTCCGGAATACATGGTTCCGGCCGGGCTCATCGTGCTCGATGCCCTGCCACTGGGGCCGAACGGCAAGCTCGACCGCAGAGCACTACCCGAACCGGAATTCGGCAGCGATGCCGAGTTCCGCACGGCGACAACCGACACCGAACGCGTCATTGCCGAGGTCTTCGCGGACGTCCTCGGCCTCGACACGGTCGGGGTAGACGACTCGTTCTTCGCGCTCGGCGGGGACAGCATCGTCTCGATTCAGCTCGTCTCTCGCGCCAAGGCCAGGGGCGTTCAATTCGGGCCGCGAGATGTGTTCGAGCGCAAGACCGTTGCCGGTCTCGCCGAGGTCGCCGTGATCGTCGGCGAGGGCAGTGACGCGGTCGTGCTCGAGGAACTCGACGGTGGTGGCGTCGGCTGGATGCCGCTACCCCCGTTCGGCGTGGCGATGATCGAGCGCGGCGGCGGGTGGTCACGCTTCCATCAGGCCGTCACGCTGGAGCTGCCGCTCGGTATCGACCGAGACGGGATTCTCGCCACGGTGACCGCAGTGGTCGATCGACACGATGTGCTGCGGTCCACCCTGGTACACGACGACCGCGGCTGGGGCCTCGATGTTGCGCGCACCGGTACCGTCGACGTGGATGCGTTTCTCACCCGGGTCGATACCGGTTCGGCCGCAACAATATTCGACGATGCAGTCGGAACACTCGACCCCACGGCCGGGCGCATGCTGGCCCTTGTCTGGGTCGATCGAGGACCCGAGCAACCGGGCACGCTGACCGTCGCGGCGCACCACCTCGTGATCGACGGTGTGTCGTGGCGAATTCTGGTCCCCGACTTCGTGTCCGCCTGGGCTCAGGTGTCCGGGGGAGTGGACCCGAGCCTTCCCGAGGTCGGAACCTCGATGCGGCGGTGGACCCATGCTCTGGTCGACGCGGCAGCGAGCGAAGCGCGGCTGGCCGAGTTGCCGCTGTGGCGTTCGATCGCCGACACCGAGGATCCCGTGCTGGGCAACCGCCCCTTCGATCCCGCGGTCGACGTCGTGGCGACGCTCGAACGGGTGAACATCGAACTGGCACCCGACGTCACGCGCACCTTGCTGACCACCGTTCCGGAGATTTTCCGCGGTGGAGTGGGCGACGGGTTGTTGGCCGGACTCGCTCTGGCCGTCACGAGACTGCGGTCCGAGCGCGGCGTCACCGCACCGGCAACGCTGGTGCAGCTCGAAGGCCACGGCCGCGAGGAAGCGGTGGTCCCCGGAGCTGATCTGGGTCGCACCGTCGGCTGGCTGACCAGCCTGTTCCCCGTCCGCCTCGACCTGACCGGAATCGACGTCGACGCTGCGTTCGCAGGAGGGTCGCAGCTCGGCGATGCCGTCAAGGCCGTCAAGGAACAGATGCTGGCGCTGCCCGATCGAGGCATGGGCTGGGGACTGCTCCGTTACCTGAACTCCGAGACCGCTGCCGAACTGGCGGAACTCGGGACCGGACAGATCAGCTTCAACTACCTGGGTCGGGTCAACGTCGGCGAGGTCCCGGAGGAGATGAAGTCGCTCGGCTGGCTGCCGGCTGCCGACGGTGAGCTCTCCGCACCCGGTGACGCCGACATGGCGGCGAACAAGACGATCGACATCAATGCGATCGTGCTCGACACCGACGAGGGCGGCGTCCTGAGTGCGAGCTTCGCATTCCCGACCGGAGCCGTGTCCACGGACACGGTCGAGCGCATCGCCGGGCTGTGGTCCGACGCGTTGACGGCGCTGGCCACGTACGCCGAGGCACCCGGCTCGGGTGGCCTGACCCCGTCGGACGTGCCGCTGGTGGCGCTCTCGCAGGCCGACATCGCGTCCTTCGAAACGCGCCACCCGCAGCTGACCGACATCTGGTCGCTGTCTCCGTTGCAGCAAGGACTGCTGTTCCACGCGTTGTTCGCCGATGCGTCGATCGACGTCTACACCATGCAGGTCGTACTCGACCTGGCCGGCGAGGTGGACGCCGAACGGTTGCATCACGCTGCCCAGACGCTGCTGGACCGGTACGACAATCTGCGTACCTCGTTCACCGCGACCGCAGACGGTGAGACGGTGCAGATCGTCCATCAGGACGTCCTTCTGCCCTGGACGACGATGGATCTGTCGCACCTGGCCGAGCCGGAACGCGGCACAGCCGTCGCCGATGCGCTGGCGGCGGAGCAGCGACGACACTTCGACGTCTCCACCGCACCGCTGCTGCGCTTCATGCTGGTACGGATCACCCCGACCACCTACAAGCTCGCGATGACCAACCATCACGTGCTCCTCGACGGCTGGTCTCTGCCGCTGGTGATGAAGGAACTGTTGTATCTGTACGCCGCTCGGGGTTCCACGGCGTCGATGCCGAGGGTTCGCTCGTACCGCTCGTACCTGGCATGGCTGAACCAACAGGACCCGGCCGTGTCACTCGATGCGTGGACCACGGCGCTTGCCGGAGTCGAGGAGCCGACGTTCGTCGCACCGCCGAGTGCGGGACGAGAGATTTCTGCACGTTCGTCCGAGACGGAGCTATTCGTCGATGCCCAGACCACCGCGTCGCTGGTGGCGCTCGGTGGCAGACTCGGCGTCACCGTCAACACGCTGGTGCAGGCGGCGTACGGCCTGCTGATCGCACACATCACCGGTCGCACCGATGTCGTGTTCGGCGCGACGGTCTCCGGACGTCCCGCTGCTCTTCCCGGCGTCGAGTCGATGATCGGGCTGTTCATCAACACCATCCCGGTACGGGTTCGATTCGATCCCGCCGACACGGTGGAGAACTACCTGGTCCGGATTCAGGGTGAACAAGCAGACCTGCTCGACCACCATCACATGGGACTCGTCGACATCCAACGGGCGATCGGAATGGGGAATCTGTTCGACACCCTCACCATCTTCGAGTCCTACCCGGTGGACGAAGCTCAGTTGACGCAGCAGGCGGCAGCGATCGACGGGATGACCGTCGAGGCGGTGAGCTCCAACGACAACACCCACTACCCGTTGACGTTGTTGGTCGTGGCCGAGGATCGAATCTCGTTCACGCTCAAGTACATCAGCGATCTGTTCGACGCTGCGTACGTCGAATCCATCCTGTCCCGGCTGGTCGGTGTTCTGGAGACCTTCGTCTCCGACACCACTGCGCCGATCGGCGATATCGACCTCCTCGGTGCGCACGAACGTATCCGAGTTGTCGAGACCTGGAACGACACCGCGCACGAGATCGACGCAGGCACCATGCTGACCGCGCCGTTCAGGGCTCGTGTTGCGGCGAACCCGGACGCTCCGGCCGTGGTGTTCGAGGACACGACCATCACGTATGTGGAGTTCTCGAATCGCGTCAATCGTCTGGCGCGGCATCTGATTTCGCTCGGCGTGGGCCCGCAGTCCCTCGTCGCTCTCGGTATGAGGCGCGGCATCGATCTGATGGTCGGCATGTACGCCGTCCTCGAAGCCGGTGGTGCCTACGTACCGATCGATCCGGACCACCCGGCCGAGCGGATCGAGTACATCCTCGACACCGCGGTGCCCGTCGCAGTTCTGTCGACGAGCCACGATCGGACGGGTCTGCCGGAGCGGTTCCCGATTCTCGAACTGGACACGGTCGATCTCGCGTCGTACCCGGCAGGTGCCGTGGCCGATGCCGATCGACTGGCACCGATGCGCGCTGCGAACACCGCCTACGTCATCTTCACCTCGGGTTCGACCGGTCGCCCCAAGGGTGTTGCGGTGCCGCACCGCGCCATCGTCAACCAGATGGCATGGATGCTGAAGGAATACCCCCTCGACGCGTCGGACGTGTATCTGCAGAAGACCGCCACGACGTTCGACGTGTCGCTGTGGGGATTCTTCATGCCACTCCAGGTGGGTGCGACCCTCGTTCTCGCAACCCCCGACGGCCACCGCGACCCGGCGTACGTCGCGGAGCGCATCGCCCGGCACGGCGTCACCGTCACGGATTTCGTTCCGTCGATGCTCACGGTGTTCGCCGCGTACGCCACAGCCGATCAGTGCCGTTCGCTTCGGCATGTCTTCGTGGTGGGTGAAGCGCTTCCGCCGGAAACGGTGGCGGACTTCCGTGCGATCAGCTCGGCCGGTGTCCACAACCTGTACGGTCCGACCGAAGCTGCTGTGTCGGTGACCTACTGGCAGACCGGGCCTGCGGACGTGAGTACGGTGCCGATCGGCGCACCGCAATGGAACACCCAGACCTACGTCCTCGACAGCAGGCTGCATCCGGTGGCTGCAGGCACCGCAGGCGAGCTGTATCTCGCGGGCACCCAGCTCGCCGACGGCTATCTCGGCCGCGTCGACCTGACCGTGGACCGCTTCGTGGCCAACCCGTTCGCGGCGAACGGTGATCGCATGTATCGAACCGGCGACCTGGTGAAGTGGCGTCCGGTGGACGGCGAGATCGGTGTACTCGAGTACATCGGCCGCACCGACTTCCAGGTCAAGTTCCGCGGCCTGCGGATCGAGCTGGGTGAGATCGAGACCGCGCTGCTGACCCATCCCGACATCAACCAGGCCACTGCCGTGGTCGCCACCACCGGTACCGGGGATCAGCTCGTCGGATACGTCGTTCCGGCGCCGGGCCGCACGCTGGACCCGGCCGAGGTGCGCACCTTCGTCAGCGGTGCCCTGCCTGCGTACATGGTGCCGGCGACGGTGATGGTGCTCTCCGAGTTCCCGCTGAACACGAGCGGCAAGCTGGACCGGAAAGCGTTGCCGGAGGCGGTCTTCGAGGCCAAGGCGTTCCGCGCTCCTTCGACACCCGTCGAGGAGATCGTGGCGCAGATCTACGCCGAACTGCTCGGTGTGAAGCGCGTCGGATCGGACGACGACTTCTTCGATCTCGGCGGAAACTCGCTCATCGCCACCCGGGTCGCCGCGCGCGTTGCTGCGGCGCTCGGTAAGAAGGTCGGTGTTCGCGATCTGTTCGAGGCGTCCACGGTCTCCGCACTCGCGGCTCGCGCCGAATCACGTATCGACGACGACGCCGTGCCGTTGCGCCGGCGGGTACCCGGCGGACGGGTTCCGCTCTCGCTCGCTCAACAGCGCATGTGGGTGCTCAACCGACTCGACCCCGATTCCGGTGCGTACAACATGCCGCTTGCGCTGCGTCTACGAGGTGGACTGGACATCGCTGCACTGCAGGCTGCGGTGACGTCGACGGTCGAGCGGCACGAATCACTTCGTACCCGGTACCCGGAGAACTCGGACGGATCGCCCTACCAGGAGATCCTGGACGCCGCGGGTGTCGTTCCCGACCTGACCCCCGTCGACGCGCCCGACGACGCAGACACTGCCGATCGAATCCGCGAGCTGATTCACGGCGGCTTCGACGTCACCGTGGCACCACCGATCCGCGGATCCCTGTTCCGCACCGGCCCGGACGAGTACGTGTTCGTCATCGTGATGCACCACATCAGCGGGGATGGTGCTTCCATGATGCCCCTTGCACGTGACGTCATGACCGCCTACCTGGCTGCGACCTCCGGAAACGCGTACACCCCCGAGCCACTGACGGTGCAGTACGCCGACTTCGCGGTCTGGCAGCGTCAGGTGCTGGGATCGGACAGCGATCCCAGCTCGATTCTGTCCCAGCAGTTGGCATTCTGGGCGGACGAGCTGGCCGGCATCACCCCGGTCGTGTCGCTACCGTGGGACCGACCGCGCTCGGCTGCCGCAACACTGCGTGGCGCGAGTGTGACCACCGAGCTCGACGAGTCGACACACGCCCGGCTCGTTGCGCTCGCCCGCGAGAACAACGCAACTCTGTTCATGGCGCTGCACGCCGTGTTGGGCGTGCTGCTCTCGCGAATGAGCGGATCCCGCAATTTCGCCGTCGGCACGCCGATTGCGGGCCGTGGGCACGAGCAACTCGACGGACTGGTCGGCATGTTCGTCAACACACTGGCACTGCGCACCGACGTCGACCCCGACGTCACATTCGTGGACTTGTTGAACACCGTGCGCGAGAACGATCTTCGGGCTTTTGCCAACTCCGATGTGCCGTTCGAGCGGGTGGTCGACACGATCGCGCCGGATCGGAACGCCGGCTACTCACCGCTGTTCCAGACGGTCCTGTCCGTCGAGCCACACGGGGAGGCACGCTTCGAGCTGCCGGATCTGGTGGTGGAACCCGTCAGTGGCTTCGAGCCGACGGCGAAGTTCGATCTACAGGTCACGGTGGAGACACAGCCAGCCGACGGGGATGGCGGAACCGGAATCGTGACCGTGGAATGGGTGTACGCCGCCGACATCTTCGACGAGTCCACCGTGGCGTCGCTGGCAGCGCGATTCACCCGCATCGCCGAGGAGGTGGCAGCAACATCGTCGGTGATCGTCGGCGACATCGACGTGTTGGATGTCGACGAACGAGCGGCCCTGTCCGAAGTCCGAGAGACCGAGGGATCCGGCGCGGTGCCGGTCCGATCGGATCTCACTCTGCCGCAGGTGCTCACGATGTCGGTGGACGCCGACCCCGATGCGCCCGCGTTGTCCTCCGGCGGTGTCGAGACGACCTATCGGGAGCTCGACGAGCGCTCGTCGCGTCTGGCCAGACTGTTGATCGAGCGAGGTGTCGAGCCGGGCGTCGTCGTCGCCGACGCGGTACAGGATGGCGTGCAGTCCGTCGTGACGCGGTGGGCCGTGGCGAAGGCGGGTGGTGCCGTCGCTCCGGTCGATCCGACCGGCGCGGCCGACACACAGTCGATGCCCCCGCGGACGGGTGCGTCGGTTCTCGTTCTCGACGCCGAGGACGCACCGGCGTGGGCCGGGTCGACGACGGTTGTCCGACTGGGTCGCAACGACGTCGCCGATGCGATCGCTGCACATTCGCCGCGGCCGGTGACCTACACGGATCGGACCGCGGTACTCGGGCCCGACAGCCCAGCCCTGGTCGGCAACGACGGAACCGTCGTCGACCACGGGACACTCGCCGCACTGGCGGCGCACGCCGTCACCGACTGGGTGGTTGCCTACGATTCGCGACTTGCGGTTCCCGACCGTTTCGACAGTGCGCAGGCGGTGTTTGCCGGAGTCGTCGCGGTGACCGCGGGCGCAGCACTGGTTCTGGACCGAGCGGAGTCGGCCGAGGACGCCGCCGAGATCGTGTCCGCCGAATGGGTGACGCACGCTTTCCTCACCGCGGCGGCCATCACCGCGGTCGGAGAGTGGGAACCGGGTGATCTGGAGGATCTCGTCGCTCTCGTGTCGGTCGACGGTGACCGACACGAGGTACCGACGGGCGGCACCCCGATACACCGTCTGCCCGCACAGATCGTGCCGGACCGACCGATAGGCTGAGGCGAACTGCAACGCCGACCACTGCGTGAACGATTCGACTGTGAGGGGTGACCGGTGGTCACCCCCACAGTCGACGGTGCGGCGCAACACTGGTGAGGAGTCATTGCTTAAGATGAGTGCGGATGGATCGACCGGCACACCGTCCGAGTCCGGCGGTCGAGTGGGCGGCAGACCGACCCGCCCCCGACCTACCCGATCTCGGCCGACGCGTACTCGGCCCGCCCGTACCGTTTCGCTGTCGACGCTGCTGGCGGCGGCGGTGGAGAAGAACCCGGATGGCATCGCGGCCGAATTCGGGGACAGGTCGGTGACGTATCGGGAGATCGATTCCCGATCGTCTCGGCTGGCCCGTCTGTTGCTCTCTCGCGGGGTCGGGCCAGGAGACTTCGTGGCGCTGGCGCTGACTCGATCGATCGAATCGGTCATGGCGGTGTGGGCGGTGGCCAAGACCGGAGCCGCATTCGTGCCGATCGACCCCAACTACCCGGCTGCGCGCATCGAACACATGGCCGCCGACTCGGGTGTCCGTATGGGTGTCACGGCAGCGCAGTTCGAGGCCGCCATGCCGAGTGCGGTGTCGTGGATCGCGCTCGATGCATCGGACACCCAGAAAGAACTGAGTCGGCTCTCGGACAGTTCGGTCGTCGCGGAAGACAGACGCGCACCGATCCGCACGACCGACCTCGCATACGTCATCTACACCTCGGGCTCGACGGGGCTGCCGAAGGGCGTTGCCGTCTCCCAGGCGGGCCTGGCACCACTGGCTGCCACACAGGTCGAGACCTACGGTCTGGACTCCGATTCTCGCACACTGCATTTCGCGTCCCCCAGCTTCGATGCCTCCGTTCTCGAACTGCTGATGGCAGTCGGAGCCGGTTCGACCATGGTCATCATCGAACCGGGTGTCTACGGTGGTGCCGATCTGGGCGAGGTGCTACGACGCCACCGCGTCACTCATGCGTTCATCACCCCGGCGGCGCTGGCGTCGCTCGACCCGGCCGATGTACCCGAACTGCGAGTGCTGGCAGTCGGCGGTGAGGCCTTCTCGTCGGAACTCATGTCGAAATGGGCCACCGGCCGCAGGTTCCACAACGTCTACGGGCCCACCGAAGCGTCCATGGTGTGCAACATCTCGCAACCGCTGAACGCAGGCGAGGCAGTGCTGCTCGGGCCGTCCACCAGGGAGATGGGTTATCACGTTCTCGACGACCGGCTCCGCCAGGTCCCTGCTGGTGTCCCGGGCGAGCTGTATCTCACCGGGGCGGGCCTGGCCCGTGGCTACCATCGTCGATTCGGGCTGACGGCAGCACGCTTCGTCGCGAACCCGTACGCAGGGGAGGGTGACTCGAATCAGGCCCGGCTGTACCGAACCGGTGACCTCGTGCGGTGGCGGGACGGGGCGTCCGGACGCGTGATCGAATACATGGGCCGCAACGACTTTCAGGTCCAAATTCGGGGGTTCCGGATCGAGCTGGGCGAGATCGACGCGGTTCTGGCCGCACTCGACGGTGTGGAGTTCGCAGCGACGCTCGGCTACCGGAGCGCCACGGGAGCAACGGTTCTCGCGGCGTACGTGCTGCCGGCGACAGGGGTCGAACTCGACGTCGACCAACTGCTCGCCGCGGCCGGACGCAGCCTGCCTGCACACATGGTGCCGTCGGTGGTCACCGTGATCGGTTCTATACCGCTGACTCCCACCGGCAAGCTCGATCGAGATGCGTTGCCGGAGCCGGTGTTCGAGGTCGCGGAGTTCCGCGCTCCGTCGACCGGCGTGGAGCAGGCGGTAGCCGACATCTTCGTCGAGTTGCTCGGGGTCGAACGGGTCGGTCTGGACGACGACTTCTTCGCGCTCGGCGGCAATTCGTTGATCGCCACCAAACTCGCGGCTCGGCTGGGTGCGGCCCTGAACGTGCACGTACCGGCGCGTTCGGTGTTCGAGTCGTCCACTGTGGAAGCGCTGGCGAACACCGTCGCCTCGGCAGACGCTCCGGTTCGGGCCCAGCTCGATGCTTCGAGGGAGCGGCCGCAACACATTCCACTGTCGTCCGCTCAGCAACGCATGTGGTTCCTGAACCGACTCGACACCGCCTCGGCGCTCAACAACGTGCCGGTCGCGTTGCTGCTGCGCGGTCCACTCGACGTCGATGCGCTGCAGGCCGCCGTATTCGATGTGGTGGGCCGTCACGAATCGCTGCGCACCGTCTACCCCGAGATCGACGGCAGTGGATATCAGCAGGTGCTCGACCGGGCCGATGCGCAGGTCGACATGGCCGTGGTGCCCGTCGCCCGCGAGAGCGCTCTCGACAGCGTCACGACGTTCTTCACCATGGGCTTCGACGTCACGGTCGAGATTCCGTTCCGCGTCCGGCTGTTCGAGATCACCGACCCCGCCGGTTCTGCGCCGGAGTACGTACTCGCCTTCGTGGCACACCACATCTCGGCCGACGGTCTGTCGATGGCTCCGCTGTCTCGCGACGTCATGACGGCATACCTTGCGCGACGCACGGGTTCGGTACCGCAGTGGACGCCGCTGCCGGTGCAGTACGTCGACTACACGCTGTGGCAACTCGACATGCTGGGTTCCGAATCGGACCCGAAGTCCGTCGCCAGCAATCAGATTCGTTACTGGCAGCACGCGCTCGACGCCCTACCCGAGCAGCTGGAGCTTCCCTCCGACCGGCCGCGACCGCGGGTCGCGTCGGGTCGAGGAGCGGTGGTGCCGTTCGGAATCGACCCCGAGCTGCATGCCCGGGTGCTCGAGTGCGCCCGCACGAGCGAGGCGACCCCGTTCATGGTTGTGCACGCCGCGCTGGCCGTGCTGCTGGCGACACTGTCGGGTACGGCCGACATTGCCGTTGGAGCGCCGGTGGGTGGCCGCGGTGACGCGCGGCTCGACGATCTGGTGGGCATGTTCGTCAACACCGTGGTGCTCCGAACCGTCGTCGACTCCGGTGCCTCGTTCACCGAGGTTCTCGACACGGTGCGCACGGCCGACCTCGAGGCCTTCGACAACGTCGACGTTCCCTTCGAGCGTCTGGTCGAGGTACTCGATCCTGTGCGGTCGCAGGGACGACACCCATTGGTCCAGGTTGCACTCTTCTTCCAGAACTTCTCCCAAGGTTCGTTCGAGCTGCCCGATCTCAGCGTCGAGGCGTTCGGTTCCGGCGCGGCATCGGCGAAGTTCGACCTGCAGGTGACGTTCACCGAGCTGGGCGGGGACGCAGGTCTGGTCGGAGAGTTGATGTACGCGACGGATCTGTTCGACGAGTCGACCATGACATCGTTCGCGCGGCGGCTGGTGACCGTTCTCGACACGGTGACCGCGCGACCCGACCTCGCGGTCGGTGATATCGATGTACTCGATTCCGGTGAGCGTGATCGGCTGGTGTCGGTGGTCAACGACACTCGGGTTTCCGCGGCCGCTACGGGTGAGGTGCTGTTGGACGGTTTCGACCGAGTGGTGGCCGATTCGCCGGATGCGGTGGCGTTGGTGTTCGGTGACCGCTCGTTGACGTATCGGGAGTTCTCGGACCGGGTGGATACGACTGCGCAGCTGTTGCATGAGCACGGTGCCGGGCCCGGTGTGTTGGTGGGGCTCGCGATGCGTCGTTCCGTCGAGTTGGTGGTCGGGATGTATGCCGTGCTTCGGTCCGGTGCGGCGTATGTGCCGGTGGATCCGGATCAGCCGGCCGAGCGCAACGACTACATTCTCGACACGGCGTCGCCGGTTGTCGTTCTGTCGACGGCGCGGGACGAATTCGATACGGGCACAGCGATTCCGGTCGTCGACATCACCGATCCGCCGGAGCCGTCCGGGTCGGTGGTGTTTCCGCGCGCCTCCGGGGACGACCTGGCGTACGTGTTGTTCACGTCGGGGTCGACCGGTCGTCCCAAGGGTGTGGCGGTGGAACACCGCGCCATCGTCAATCAGCTGGCCTGGATGGCGAACGAGTACGGACTCGACGCGTCGGATGTGTATCTGCAGAAGACGGCGACGACGTTCGATGTCTCGTTGTGGGGGTTCTTCCTGCCGCTGCGTACCGGTGGTCGGCTGATCGTTGCGGCTCCCGGAGCGCAACGCGATGTGGAAGCCGTTGCTGCCGATATCTCGCGGTACGGTGTGACCGTCACGGACTTCGTGCCGTCCATGTTGACGGTGTTTGCCGAATCGGTTGCTGCGCAGTCAATTTCTTCGCTTCGGCATATTTTCGTGATCGGTGAGGCGTTGCCCGCGCGGACCGTGGTTGCATGCCGGGCCGTGTCGAATGCTCGGGTGCACAATTTGTACGGTCCGACCGAGGCCGCGGTGAGTGTCACCTACCGCGATGTGTCCGAGGACGCCACGGTCGACGGTTCGGTGTCTGTCGGTGTGCCGGAGTGGAATACCTCTGTGTACGTTCTGGATTCGCGATTGCATCCGGTTCCTGTCGGTGTGCCGGGTGAGCTCTATCTGTCCGGGGTGCAGTTGGCTCGCGGTTACGTTGCGCGGCCGGATCTGTCGTCGGAGCGTTTCGTTGCCGATCCGTTCGGTGATGCGGGAGCGCGGATGTATCGCACCGGTGATCTGGTGCGATGGTCGATGGATGCCGGTCGACTCGAATACATCGGTAGAACCGATTTCCAGGTCAAGTTCCGTGGGCAGCGGATCGAGTTGGGGGAGATCGAGACGGCGTTGACCGCGTTGTCGTCGGTGAGTCAGGCCGTTGTGATGGTGGCGCAGTTGTCGGTGGGGGAGTCGTTGGCGGCGTACGTGGTGCCTGCGGTAGGGGCAGATGTCGACGTCGAGACGGTGCGGTCGGAGTTGGGGTCGGCGGTGCCGTCGTACATGGTGCCGTCGGCGTTCGTGGTTCTGGACACGCTCCCGCTCAATGCGGCGGGAAAGCTGGACCGTCGGGCGCTGCCGGCCCCGGAATTCGAGACCCGCGAGTTCAAAGCACCACAGACAGCGGTCGAGGAAACGGTCGCCGCAGTGTTCGCCGAGGTGCTGGGTGTCGAGCGGGTGGGGCTCGACGACGACTTCTTCGCGCTCGGCGGCAACTCGTTGCTGGCGGTGAAGCTGGTATCCGAGATCCGTGCAGCTGTGGGCGGGGGGCCGATACCGTTGAACTGGTTGTTCGTCGATGCGTCGGTGGCCTCGCTCGCCGAGCGGGTCACGGCAGCGACAGCGTCGCCGGGCGAGGGGACCGAATCCAGCGGGCTCGAGACACTCATTCCCCTCCGGATCGGTGGTTCCTCTTCACCGCTGTTCTGCATCCATCCCATCGTTGGTCTGTCCTGGGCCTTCGGCGGACTGTCGGCGTACCTCGGCGACGACCGTCCGATCTATGGGTTGCAGTCTCCTGCCCTCTCCGGAGCCGAACCCCTACCGGAATCGATCGAGCAGTGGGCAGCCCTGTTCGTGGACAGGATTCGCACCGTGCAGCCGTCCGGCCCGTACCACCTGCTCGGCTGGTCGATGGGCGGATCGATCGCTCACGCCATGGCTGTGCAACTGCAGCGTGACGGCGAGTCGGTAGCGACACTGGCCATGATGGATTCGTTCGTCGCGGGCAGGACCGACCACCTCGTGGACCGTCCCGTGTCGGCCGGTGAGATGCTCGGCGGCCTGGGTCTCGGTGCAGCCTCCGATATCGAGATCGGCGAGCTCACGATCGATTCTGCGGCGGAACTGTTGGCGTCGATGCCTGCACCGTTCGATGCGATATCTCGCGAACGGGTCGCCGGGATGCTCGACGGGATCGCCCGCTCGGCCGTGCTGATGGAAGCGTATGTACCCCAGCTGTTTCTCGGGCGGTCGGTTCTCTTCGCGTCGGTCGTCGACGATCCGACAGGAAGCGTGGCGGCGTCGACGTGGGCCGGGTCGGTCAGCGAGGGCGTCACGGTCGTCCCGGTGCATTCCACGCACTGGCAGATGGCCTCGCAGTCTGCGCTCGCGGAGATCGGACCCGTGTTGCAGTCCGAGTTGGACCGGTAGCCGTAGAAGACGACTGGGGCCTCACGACGTGACGTCGTGAGGCCCCAGTCGAACTATTGGGTCGAACTCAGCAGGGTGCCGGTGTCGAGGCAGCGAAGTCGGGATCGAGTGCCGATTGGACCATGTACAGCGGGGCCGGATCGGTGACGAGGCCGATGTGCGAGGTCGTTGCGGCCGGGCATACGTCCTGAACCCACACGTTGTGCACCACCGACGGGTCGCCGGACCGGAGGAAGGTGTTTCCGGGCGGCGTCGATACCGTGTCGTTGCGGGTGGCGATGACGGTGTACTCGACTCCTGGTTGAACGTCTCCGCCATCGTTAAGACTCGTCAACGTCGTAGAGCCGACCAACTGCTGTGCACCGGCCATGTTGTAGATCAACGGGGTGAGCGCGTCACCGGGGAGACCGAGGGAGGTGATCAACTCGGTGAGCTGCTGCAAACCGCCGAACGTGGTGCCGTGGTTGGTCGCGCCGAGGGTGACCAGAGTGTGTACCTTGTTTCGGGCCGGATCCTGTGGATCTGTACCGCCGTCGAACTTCATGTACTGGCGCGAAGATGTGCCACCCTGTGAATGGCCGACGAGATCGACCTGTTCGGCACCGGTGGCCGCAAGTACTTCGTCGACGAACCGGCCGATCTGACGTCCCGACTCGGCAATGTCGCCCGAACCCCACACGGTCGTGTTCGGATCGAACAGAAGCGAGACGCCGCCGTAGTTGGGGGCGAAGACGCAGTACCCCTCACTCTTCAACTGCGGAGCGAGCGACTTCCACGTCGACGCGTCCATCTTGGTTCCGTGCACGAGTACGACCGGACGGGGATGGGCCGCACTGGGAACGCACCCGAAGTCGTTGGCCCCCTCCAGTACGGGAGTGGTCGACACCGACGTACCGGCGGGGGAGGGCGCAGCGGTCGCCGTTCCGGCCCCGGTCAGGCACAGGGCACCGGCTACGGCAGCGGCAACCGCCGCGGGCAGCACTCGGGTAAGCGTCTTCGACATGGCCTCGATCTCGTGTGAAGGCGTGGAACGGGACCGCCGGTTCCGGCTGGTCCGTGCTGTCGACCGTAACATCGGTCATCCATTCGTTACACGCACGTGGGTCAAGAGTGCACTCCGGCCGAGCCGAGGAGCCAGTGGGTGTGTCGGACATCACCGGGGAAATTCCAGGCCTCGAACGGTCTTGCCGAGGGAACCGTGCACTGGGCCGAGCTGCACACGCACGGGGATCAGCCGCTGGACGATGCCTTCTTGTAACCGCGGATGGCCGGGATCAGAAACACAACGGCCATTCCCAGTGACCACGCAAGTGTTTGCAACACCGGTGTCAGGACCGGACCACCCATTGCCAGGTTTCGCATTGCATTGACCGCGACTGACATCGGCTGGGCCCCGACGACCGGTTGAAGCCACGGCGGATACGCGAGCACGGGTACGAAGCCGGCGTTGAAGAACATGAGCAGCGTCGCGAAGATCGACACGACCTCGACCAGGGGTGCATCACCGGCGACAGTGGCCAGGAATGTGATCATCACCGCGAACCCGATACCGAATACGACGGGCAACAAGATCAACAAAATGCCGGCTGGAACTCCCTGGGTGAACCTGAACCCCAGTGCCACACCGGCGCAGGTGATGACGATGGTGGTGACGAGCACCCGGACGGCTTCGGCGATCATCCTGCCCAGCAGACCGGCGGCCCGGTGCGTGGGTGTCGTCCAGAACCGTGACAGCAAACCCGATTTACGTTCGCCCTTGAGACCGACAGCGCTGACGATCGATCCGAACATGGCTCCGACCAGGGCGATCATCGGCACCTGACCGTAGATCGCCGGCGATCCGGTGGCTGCGGAAATCGAGTTGCCGAGCACGACGCGGAACATGACCAACATCAGCGCGGGGTACAGCAACGCTTGGATCATCGTCGACGGATCGCGCATCCATCGCATCAACAGGCGCTTGGCCTGGATCAGACTGTGGGTCCAGAGCGCACGGATCGACCCTTCTCGGAGGGCCATATTGGGCTCGGGAAAGGTCAAGTTGGAAACGCGCGCGGTGTTCACCGACGCTTCTGACATCGTCATCTCGGCCTCGTCATTCCGGCCTGGAGCTCGCCCAGATGGCGAGCGGTACGAAGAACAGAATCAAGCCGGCCACCCACGCGAGCGACGGCCACAACACTTGAAAGCTGACTCCGCCTTCGGCCATGTCGCGCATCGCGAAGGAGAACTGCGAAATCGGTTGATTGCGTACGAACGGTCGGATGAGTTCTGGGAAACCAGTTTCCGGAACGAACCCGCACGAGGCCATACCGAGAATGAGCTGGGGGAGGGTCAGTACCTGGCTGGTTGCTTCGGGACTCTTGGACAGCGTCCCGATCGCATCGGCACCGATCGACAACGTGGTGCTGATCAGCATGGCGAGTGCACAGAACAACAGGGCCTGACCGAATCCTGCAGTGAAGCGAAAACCGATGACATAACCGAAACCGAGGGCGGATACGAGGGACACCAGCGAGCGGACGACTCCGCTCGAGATTCGTGACACCAGTGGGACACCGCGTACGACGGGCATCGTCTTCAAACGAGAATTCAGTCCACTCATAGCCTCCGTCGATGCCCTCTGCGCGGCGGAGATAGCGGTGAACGCCATGGCCTGGAGCACGATGATCGGCATCAGGAACTGCGCGTAGTTGATGCCCTGCAGGCCCATCACGAATTTCAACGGCAGGTAGAAGCCGATGGTGAAGATCAGCGGGGCGATGACCGCGATCAGCAACTCGCCCTTGGTCAGCATGGTCCAGAGGGCACGGCCGGTGAGGGCCTGCCACTGCACGAAGCCCGACGGTCTCGTTCTCGATCGCCGTTTCGGCTGCTGAGTCGTCGACCCGGCACCGGTGCGCTCCACGACCCGTGCCTGCGTCTTGGGGACGCCTCGCGTAGTGGCCGTCACGAGCTCGAACTCGTCTGTGAGTGGCCGGTCAGGGTGAGAAACACGTCGTCGAGCGACGGGCGCCGCAGCGCGATGTCGGCCAACACGATGCCCTGTGCGTCGATACGCCGCAGGATCTCCGACAGAGTCGCAGCGCCGTCGGGTGCGGGCACGGACAGTCGGTCGGAGGCCGCGGTGATCTCGGCGTGCACCGCAGGTGGGACCATGTCGCCCAATGCTTCGGCGGCCGCGCGCAGCTGCCCGGGATCGAGAGGAACCACCTCGCAGTAGCTGCCACCGGTCATGGCCTTGAGCTGATCCGACGTGCCCTCGGCGATCACGGTGCCCTTGTCGATGACGATGATGTTGTCGCTGAGGACGTCGGCCTCTTCGAGATACTGCGTCGTCAACAGCACGGTGATTCCCTGGGCCTTGAGTGCCTCGACCAACGACCACACACCCTGCCTGCTGCGGGGATCGAGGCCGGTGGTCGGCTCGTCCAGGAATACGACTTCCGGCCTCACGACCAGACCGCAGGCGATGTCGATGCGTCGGCGCATGCCGCCCGAGTACCCACGTACGGGCCGTTTGCCGGTATCGGACAGGTCGAACTCGTCGAGCAGTGCTTTGGCGCGGGCCTTGGCTGCCTTCTTGTCCAGGCCCATCAGGCGGCCGAAGAGTTCGATGTTCTCGCGACCGGACAGGGTGTCGTCGAGCGCTGCGTACTGCCCGGTCATCATGATCGAGCGCCGCACTGCCGGGGCATCGGCAGCCACGTCGTGGCCGGCGACGAAGGCTCTGCCGCTGTCCGGTGCGATCAGGGTCGAGAGCACCTTGACGGTGGTGGTCTTGCCTGCACCGTTGGGGCCGAGAATGCCCAGTACGGTCCCTCGCTCGGCGGAGAAGCTGATGCCGCGCAGCGCATGCACATCACCGAAGGACTTGTGAACGTCCTCCACGTGTACGGCTGCGTGTTGAGCTGACGACATCGAATCTCCGAGCTGTTGGGACGGATGGTGGGACCGGACCCATGGGTCGAGGGCCACTGGTTGATACCGGAATTCCCCGGAAATGTTACCTGCGGGTCAGGGCCGGGTGACCTCGGCTGTCAACCCCAGTCGATATCGATGCTGTCCTCGACGTCGAGTTTTCGGCACAGCGACCGCAACCCGCTGTAGTCCTGAACGAGTGCACGGCGGCTCTTGTCCTGCTCGACGTCCGCGAGCATCGCGTCGGCACCGCGCACGCCCTCGAGTTCGAGAATGCGCCCCCAGGTGGAGAAGTCGCTGCTCGAGAACGCATCCATGCCATCGACCAGACCGTCCAGGAACTTCTGGCGGTCGTCCGCTCCGAGTCGGTCGAAGACGATCGCGGCCATGTCGTCGGCAATCGACGCATGGCAGTACTCGTCGCGGTTGTGCAGCTTGACGGTCGCCCGATTGATGGGCTGGATGACGTCGTCGTCCTCGATCAGGTCCAGGTAGGACGTGATCGAGATCTCGGCGACCGTCATGAAGGCGAGCGAGCTGATCGCAGCCGACCAGGCGTCATCGCTGTTCGCCTGTGCCGTGCGCTGCCGGCGAACGGTGGAGCTGAAGGGCAGGGACCGCTCGGAGAGGGCCCAGCCTCGCCCGCGGCGGGTCGCTGCGCTCGCATTGAGGTGCATCAGCGTGTGGTACTGCTCGTCGACCATCGCCTGGGTCACCGCGACGGCAAGGGTGTCGCCCATGCCGGTCTCGAAGACGTCCTGGGCCAGAAGTGCGAACCCGGGGTGGACGACGTGCTGCTCGACGTCCATCACATTCTTGTTGAATGCGATCCAGCCCCACGCGCGCAATCGATCCTGCTGCTCGGGGGTCGCGCCGGTGAAAGTGTCGTGTTCGCCGAAGGGGATGAGGGCGTCGGGAAAATCCTGCTTGGCCGTATCGAACAGATCGTCCAGCTCGGGTTCGGGCTTCTTCACCGTTGCGCGTTGCGCCCAGTTCTTCGCCAACCGTGCGACGACCGCACTCTCCACGACATCGTCGGAGTCGAACTCCGGCAACGACGGCTGTTCCAACATCGTGTGCCTCGCCTCCTCGTGAACCGAACCTGCGTCCGGACGATCCGTGGTCATCGATTACCACCGGTGCCTCGAACGATACCGAACATCTCTGCACACACGGCTCGATACCGATCGGCGCTCCCGCCCAGCGCGGACTCCGCTTGCGTGAGGAGTCGAGCGAACTCGGCCTCGGACCCCGAGTCGACCGTCTCGCTCACCGTCTGCGTCGCACGATGCAGGGCGGATCTGGCCTCGGCGGCGTGAGGGTTGCCGGCCTGGACATCCCAGTAGACCTCGGGTTCCCCGCCGGTGATGCGAGAGAGCACGGCGAGCATCGTCGTGTGCGGGGGAGGCGCGACGGCGTCTATGTCGACGAACGGGAGGTTCAGTTCGGCCAGCGCCAGGCCGAACGCCAGGACGCTGGCATGCGTCAGAGCCTGCGTCGCTGCGGCGAGGCGATCGTGGCGTTCGGCGTCGAGAACGACCACTCGGCCACCCCATCGCGAGATGCTTTCCAGGAAGGCGTCAACCGGTGGTCCCTGGCGATGCACGACGGCGGCCACCGGGCGTCCGGTCATCCCCAGCGAGGGGGCGAACATGGGATTGATCCCCACGATGGAGCCGAGTCGATCGGTCTCGTCCAGGTGGCGGGCGAAGCCGGACTTGACCGACAAGGTTTCCACCAGCACGGCGTCCGGGCGCACAGCGGACAGGTCGGCTGCCAGCGCCACCGATTCCGGCACCGCCAGAATCACCGTGGCTGCTGCCGCGAGCACCGAGGCGAGCTGGTCGTCGGGATCGATGATGTTGCCGACCGTGATGGGCGACGTGGCGTCGGGACGGGCCTGTATGTCCACGATCGTGACGGGGATGCCGTCGCCGCGCAGCAGGTCGGCCATCAGACGACCGACAGCTCCCGCCCCGCCGACCACCACTGCCGAGTTGTCGTGCTCCGATCCCGTCACCGTGTTCATCGGTCGAGTATGTCAACGGGACGCAGCGGACACCCAGATCGTGATGTCTGCGTGCACCACCTCGATGCCTGCGGTGTCGCGGATCGCGACGGGCACGACGATGTCGATTCCATCGGTGATAGTCCCGAAATCGGGGATCTCGTCGAGTTCGGCGACGGCGCGCAGCGAAGTGGTGGCCTTCGTCAGGTACTGAACGTTCATGGACTTCGGAATCCATCGGTGCGAGGTCGGTACGGTCGCTTCGGCGAGCATGCCCATGGCGACCTCGGCGAGATTGCAGGCAGCGATGGCGTGGAACGTGCCGAGGTGGTTTCGAATACCGAACCATTTCGGCGCGGTGACCTCGCAGCGGCCCGGCTCGAGTGCGACGACGCGGGGCAGCACCGATGCGAAGTAGGGAACCCGCAGGCACATGCCGACCGAGAAGAGGGTGGAGCCGACGGTGTTGTTGGGTAGCTTCGACCAGGCGCGATAGGTCGCTCCGGTCGTGTGCTCGACAGTGGTCATTGCGCTACCTTACTGCTCGGTAAGATCGGTCGGGGTCCATAGTCGGAGCCCGAGTTGATCTGTTGCCCGGTCTGCGGCATACTGGTCGGGTTGCCTGGACACGGGACGCGCTTGCGTGCGGCCTGAACCAGGTGAGTCGATCGAAGGGTCGACTGAGCAGAACATGAGACCAGCGCTCCACGTGAGCGCGTCCGGACCACCAGCTCGATGGTGCGGGTTTCGTTTTCCTCGGATGGTTGAAGCGAAAGTTTCAGCGCAGAAGAATGAGCGGAATCGCGACACGCCCGACCGCGTGGACCGGAGAACCATGACAGATGAAGAGCGGCAACGGATACAGGTCACGCCTGGTCGTCAACGTTTTTCACTGTCGTGTGTGCACGAAGGCAGTTCGAGTCGGAGGGATTCCCCCGGCTCGGGGACTGTGCAGACGAGGTGGAGCAGGCCGAACGGCCCGTTCTACGACCAAGCGGCAAGAAAAGGACACTAAGCGTGGCGGGACAAAAGATCCGCATCAGGCTCAAGGCCTACGACCATGAGGCGATCGACGCGTCAGCGCGCAAGATCGTCGAAACGGTCACCCGTACGGGTGCCCGCGTCGTCGGACCGGTGCCGTTGCCGACAGAGAAGAACGTGTACTGCGTCATCCGTTCGCCGCACAAGTACAAGGACTCGCGCGAACACTTCGAGATGCGTACTCACAAGCGGCTCATTGACATCCTCGACCCGACACCGAAGACGGTGGACGCGCTCATGCGCATCGACCTCCCGGCCAGTGTCGACGTCAACATCCAGTGAGCGCGGAGACAACGATGACTGATAACAAGAACCGGCCTGCGACAGGAATTCTGGGCACCAAGCTCGGAATGACCCAGGTCTTCGACGAGAACAACCGCGTCGTTCCGGTGACCGTGATCAAGGCAGGCCCCAACGTGGTCACCCAGATCCGCACCCAGGAACGTGACGGCTACAGCGCCGTCCAGGTCGCATTCGGTGCGATCGACCCGCGCAAGGTGAACAAGCCCACCACCGGCCAGTTCGAGAAGGCAGGTGTCACCCCGCGTCGCCACATCGTGGAGATCCGCGTTGCCGACGCCTCGCAGTTCGAGGTCGGCCAGGAGCTCACCGCTGCAGTGTTCGAGGACGGCGCATACGTCGACGTCACCGGCACCAGTAAGGGCAAGGGCTTCGCCGGAACCATGAAGCGTCACGGCTTCAAGGGCCAGGGAGCGAGCCACGGCGCACAGGCCGTGCACCGTCGCCCCGGATCCATCGGTGGCTGCGCAACACCCGGTCGCGTGTTCAAGGGAATGCGCATGTCCGGACGTATGGGTGGCGACCGCGTCACGACGCAGAACCTCTCGGTCCACAAGGTGGACAGCGAGAACGGTCTGCTGCTGATCAAGGGAGCGATCCCGGGCCGTCGCGGCAACGTCGTGATCGTCAAGTCTGCATTGAAGGGTGGTGCACGGGCATGACCAGCCTCGAGAAGAACACCGAGACCAAGCTGACGCTCGATGTCAAGGAAGCCGGCGGCAAGACCAACGGCACCGTCGATCTCCCCGCGGAGATCTTCGACGCACCGGCGAACATCGCGCTGCTGCACCAGGTCGTCATCGCACAGCTTGCAGCTGCTCGTCAGGGAACCCACTCCACGAAGACTCGTGGCGAGGTTCGCGGCGGTGGCAAGAAGCCGTACCGGCAGAAGGGCACCGGCCGCGCCCGCCAGGGCTCGACCCGCGCTCCGCAGTTCGTCGGCGGTGGCACGGTCCACGGACCGCAGCCGCGCGACTACAGCCAGCGGACTCCCAAGAAGATGAAGGCCGCTGCACTGCGCGGAGCCCTCTCCGACCGGGCCCGCAGCGAGCGTCTGCACGTCATCACCGAACTGGTTGCCGGACAGGTTCCGTCCACCAAGGGTGCCAAGACGTTCCTCGCCGAGATCTCGGACCGCAAGAAGGTCCTGCTCGTCGTCGGCCGCGAGGACATCGCAGCCTGGAAGAGCGTTCAGAACCTGGACGGCGTGCACCCCATTGCACCCGACCAGCTCAACACCTACGACGTGCTCAACGCCGATGATGTCGTTTTCAGCGTGGAAGCGCTGAACACCTTCATCGCTGGGCCTGCAAAGAACGAGGAGGCAAGCAAGTGACCACGATCGCCGATCCCCGCGACATCTTGCTGGCACCGGTCATCTCCGAGAAGTCCTACGGGCTGATCGAAGAAGGCACGTACACGTTCCTGGTGCACCCGGACTCGAACAAGACGCAGATCAAGATTGCCGTCGAGAAAATCTTCGACGTCACCGTGACCAGCGTCAACACGATGAACCGTCAGGGCAAGCGTAAGCGGACCCGGTTCGGTTACGGCAAGCGCAAGGACACCAAGCGCGCGCTCGTAACGCTCTCCGCCGACAGCAAGCCCATCGAGATCTTCGGAGGTCCGGTCGCGTAAGCGACTGGGACTCTTCGGATATAGAGGACGAGAAGACTCATGGCAATCCGTAAATACAAGCCGACAACCCCGGGCCGTCGTGGCTCCAGCGTTTCCGATTTCGCTGAGATCACGCGTTCGACCCCCGAGAAGTCGCTGATCCGCCCGCTGCACGGTCGCGGTGGACGTAACGCACACGGTCGTATCACCACCCGGCACAAGGGTGGCGGTCACAAGCGCGCGTACCGTCTCATCGATTTCCGTCGCAACGACAAGGACGGCGTGCCGGCCAAGGTCGCTCACATCGAGTACGACCCCAACCGCACCGCGAACATCGCACTGCTGCACTTCGCAGACGGCGAGAAGCGTTACATCGTCGCACCCAAGGGCATCGCCCAGGGATCGCCGATCGAGCAGGGTGCCAATGCCGACATCAAGCCCGGCAACAACCTGCCCCTGCGCAACATCCCGACGGGTACGACCATTCACGCGGTCGAGCTCCGTCCGGGTGGTGGCGCGAAGATGGCCCGCTCCGCCGGAGCGAGCATTCAGCTCCTCGGCAAGGAAGGCCCCTACGCCACGCTGCGTATGCCGTCCGGTGAAATCCGTCGCGTCGACGTGCGCTGCCGCGCAACCGTCGGCGAGGTCGGCAACGCCGAGCAGTCGAACATCAACTGGGGCAAGGCCGGCCGCATGCGCTGGAAGGGCAAGCGCCCGACCGTTCGTGGTGTCGTGATGAACCCGGTCGACCACCCGCACGGTGGCGGCGAGGGCAAGACCTCCGGTGGACGCCACCCGGTCAGCCCCTGGGGACAGCCGGAAGGCCGTACCCGCAAGAACAAGGCGAGCGACAAGCTCATCGTCCGTCGTCGTCGTACCGGCAAGAACAAGCGCTAGGAGGGAGTTCAGAATGCCACGCAGCCTGAAGAAAGGCCCGTTCGTAGACGATCACCTCCTCGCGAAGGTTGACGTCCAGAACGACAAGGGAACCAAGCAGGTCATCAAGACCTGGTCCCGTCGATCGACAATCCTGCCCGACTTCATCGGTCACACTTTCGCCGTCCACGACGGTCGTAAGCACGTACCGGTGTTCGTGTCCGACTCCATGGTCGGCCACAAGCTCGGGGAATTTGCACCGACCCGCACGTTCAAGGGTCACATCAAGGACGACCGGAAGGCGAAGAGGCGATGACCAACTTCACCCCCACCGCCAATCCGACTGCCAAGGCCGTAGCGAAGCACGTTCGCGTCACGCCGATGAAGGCACGTCGCGTCGTGGATCTGGTTCGTGGGCGCTCCGTCGAGGACGCGCTCAACATCCTCAAGTTCGCGCCGCAGGCAGCGAGCGAGCCGGTCGCCAAGGTGATCGCCTCCGCAGCAGCCAACGCCGAGAACAACCTGGATCTCGATCCCAGCACGCTGATCGTCGCCACTGCATTCGTCGACGAGGGTGCAACCCTCAAGCGATTCCAGCCGCGCGCTCAGGGCCGGGCATTCCGGATCCGCAAGCGCACCAGCCACATCACGGTGATCGTCGAAAGCCTGCCCAAGACCGGCGGAACGTCTCGCAACCGTCGTAAGGGCCAGGCGTCCAAGGAAGGGGCTCAGTAGTGGGTCAGAAAATCAACCCGCACGGCTTCCGCTTGGGTATCACCACTGACTGGAAGTCGCGCTGGTACGCAGACAAGCAGTACTCGGAGTACGTCAAGGAAGACGTCGAGATCCGCAAGCTTCTTGCCACCGGCATGGAGCGCGCGGGCATCGCGAAGGTCGAGATCGAGCGCACCCGTGACCGTGTCCGCGTGGACATCCACACGGCACGTCCGGGCATCGTCATCGGACGTCGTGGCGCCGAGGCCGACCGCATCCGCGGAGCTCTCGAGAAGCTGACCGGCAAGCAGGTTCAGCTCAACATCCTTGAGGTCAAGAACGCCGAGTCCGAGGCTCAGCTCGTGGCCCAGGGTGTTGCCGAGCAGCTCAGCAACCGCGTCGCATTCCGTCGCGCAATGCGTAAGGCCATCCAATCGGCCATGCGTCAGCCGAACGTCAAGGGCATTCGTGTTCAGTGCTCCGGCCGTCTCGGTGGCGCTGAAATGTCTCGCTCGGAGTTCTACCGCGAGGGACGCGTTCCCCTGCACACGCTCCGTGCCGACATCGACTACGGACTGTACGAGGCCAAGACCACCTTCGGCCGCATCGGCGTGAAGGTCTGGATCTACAAGGGCGACATCGTCGGCGGACGGCGTGAACTCGCTGCCGCTGCGGCCCCGGCCGCCGGTGCAGACCGTCCCCGTCGTGAGCGTCCCACTCGTCCGCGTCGCAGCGGTGCCTCGGGCACCACAGCGACCAGCACCGAGGCCGGCCGCGCGGCATCCGCAACCGAGGCTCCGGCCTCGACCGAGCCCACTCAGGAGGGCTGACGCATGTTGATCCCCCGCCGGGTCAAGCACCGCAAGCAGCACCACCCGAAGCGTTCGGGTGCCGCCAAGGGCGGAACTCAGGTGACATTCGGTGACTACGGCATCCAGGCTCTCGAGCCCGCCTACATCACCAACCGTCAGATCGAGTCCGCTCGTATCGCGATCACTCGCCACATCAAGCGTGGCGGCAAGGTCTGGATCAACATCTTCCCGGACCGCCCCCTCACCAAGAAGCCTGCCGAGACCCGCATGGGTTCCGGTAAGGGTTCGCCCGAGTGGTGGATCGCGAACGTCAAGCCGGGTCGCGTGCTCTTCGAGCTGTCGTACCCCGACGAGACCATCGCGCGTGAGGCACTGACTCGCGCCATCCACAAGCTGCCCATCAAGGCACGCATCATCACCAGGGAGGAGCAGTTCTGATGGCTACCGGAACCCCAGCCGCAGAGCTCCGCGAGCTCACCGGTGAAGAGCTGGTCACCAAGCTGCGTGAGTCGAAGGAAGAGCTGTTCAACCTTCGTTTCCAGATGGCTACCGGCCAGTTGGACAACAACCGTCGACTGCGCACCGTCCGTCACGAGATCGCGCGCATCTACACCGTCCTGCGCGAGCGTGAGCTCGGCTTGGCATCTGGTCCTTCCGAGGACACTGCAGGTGACGCGGCATGAGCGAGGAAAAGACTGTGACTGAAGAGCGCAACAACCGAAAGGTTCGGATCGGCTACGTCGTATCCGACAAGATGGAGAAGACGATCGTGGTCGAGCTCGAGGACAGGGTCAAGCACCCCCTCTACAGCAAGATCATCCGTCGTACCACCAAGGTCAAGGCACATGACGAGAAGGGCGACGCCGGCGTAGGCGATCGCGTTCAGCTCATGGAGACCCGCCCGCTGTCCGCCACGAAGCATTGGCGACTGGTCGAGGTTCTCGAAAAGGCCAAGTAAGCATCTGATGCTCGAAAGACCCACCCCCGGCGACGAGGGTGGGTCTTTTCGTCGTGTCTTCCATCTCCTGTCAGGTGTCGTCGGTGCCCGACTCGTCCACGCGTTTCCCCCGTCGAGTGCCTGCGTCGGTCACGGTGATCGTGCCTGTTCGCAACGGCGCGCACACGATCGGCGCACAGCTCGATGCGCTGCAAGAACAGTCGTACGCGGGCCGATTCGACATTCTTGTATCGGACAACGGGTCGTCCGACGACCTGGCCGGTCTACTCGCACGCAGGCAGGGCCAGGGACGAGTGCCGGTGGGTTATGTTCTGGCCGATGAGCTACCGGGTGCTTCGCACGCACGCAACGTGGGTGCCCGACATGCCACGGAGAATTCATCGCCTACTGCGACGCGGGCGATGTTGTGCGAGAACACTGGTTGCACCACCTGGTTATGGCCGCAGGGTATGCAGACCTCGTGAGCGGGTCTCTGGATACTTCGATGATCAACTCGCCGAAGGACCACATGCGGCGTCCGTTTCAAGGCTCGATCCGCCGTCGGACGCTGTTCGTGTAGCCGCACGTCACCTACCCAACAAGCCGCCGAGCGCCCCGCCGACGCCGGCCTGCTCTCCGCCCCCGGTGCCACCCACCAGCCCACCCGGAGGTTGCTCCGAGGGTTGAACCACGACGAATCCCTGGCCCGAGAACTCCAGCGTGAATCGCTCACCGGTGGATCGACCGATCAGTGTCCCGAGGCCGAACGAATCGTTCTTCTTCACTCGTGTCTGCAAGGAGGACGACCATGCGACGGCCGCCTGCGGGTCGGCGAACGTCGGTTGATCGACGTTCAGCACCACCGGAACACCGTCGGTGGTGATGGCAATGCGGCCCCGGCCGGTGAACACGCAGTTGAAGAAGCCCGCATTGCCGCCGGCCGCTGCACCCTGCACCCGTTTGATGTCGTAGCTCAGTGTGGATTCGAAGGCCAGCACGTTGGCACCGTTGATGGTCAGACCGTCCGAGCCGTCCAGGTCGATCAGATGAACGTCCTGGGCGGCGTTGGCGAGAAAGAGATCCCCCTGGCCGGTGACCTTCATCAGCGGAACACCCTCGCCGGACAAAGCCTGTTTCAGAGCCCGGCCGATGCCTCCGGAGCCCTTGGCCTCGAACTGCAGATTGCCTTGATAGGCGACCATCGAACCGGCTCGAGCCATGATGTCGCCGTTCATCCCGATTCGACACATCTTGCTGCCCTGCTTCTGGATACCCGAGCCGGGAACCTCGGCGTGGGCGGGCGCGAACAGTTCGCTTCTCATGGCCAGAACTCCTTGTCGAGCTGGTGAATTCACGGTGGAATCGGTTATGGGTGAGGACGGCTCGGCGGGCGCAGGTGGCTCGTCCGTTTCGACGCTGATGCCGAATGCGTTGGCCAACCCCGCCAGGCCATCTGCATAACCCTGGCCGACGGCGCGGATCTTCCACTGATCGCCGCGCCGGTAGACCTCGATGCACACGAGCGCAGACTCGTCACCGATGCCGTCTGCCGAGTACGAGACCTGAGGTGCCGACGCGTCGGACACGGCAACAGATACCGGTCCGGCTGCTGCGAACGTCGTCGGCCCGGTGCCATCGAGGGAAGCAGCGATGACGACGGTCTCGATGTCGGCTGGAATCGCCGACGGATCCACCCGAACGAGATGGCCGGACGACGCGCGTCGGTATTCGACGCCTGCACCCTCGGGCTGATTCCAGAAGACCATATCGGCGTCGGACCGCACGCGGCCGTTGGAGGCCAGCAGTAGAGCCGACACGTCGACGTGCGTCGAACTACTCAGTTCGACCGTCAGTGGACCGGTTGGTGCAGGGCAGTTCTCCCCGCGTGCGAGGACTTTCACAGGCACCAGTGTGCCAGGCACATCTGGTGTACGAGAATCTGCCGAGACGCCGGTGTCGCGTTTGAAGGTGTGCGTCAAGGGGTAGTACAGGGAGCCGAGCGGGTGATCCTTGAGCTCATTCACTTCTTGTCGAGAAAGGGTGCTCGATATGCAGTGGTGGGGTTGGGTCATTGTGGCCCTCGTGTTGATTGTGGCGATCGTCGGAGCAGTACTGCTGGTGCAGGCCCGGCGTCGGTCCGGAGGCGTGATCATCACCGCGCCGCGCAACGAAACGCCTACGAAAAAAGAACCATGAGCGAAAAACTGATGCGGTCGAGCGAGATCGCCAAAAGGCCCGTAGTCACCTTCGAAGGCGAGGACGTCGCGCAGGTCAAGGACATCGTGTACGCCCCGGACGGCGGGGCCGTAGCAGGCTTCACCCTCGCAGGCCGAGGCCTTTTCTCCGGCCCGAAGAAAGAGGTCATGCCGTGGCGATCGGTGGCTGCCCTCGGACCGGACGCGGTGATGATTCTCAGCGAGGACGCTCTGACCCCCGCCGATCAGATGTTCGCCGCAGCCGAGGACGACGGTGAGAATTCCGAGCCTGCACCAGAGCGTCGTGGGGACATTCTGGGTTCTACTGTTCTGACGGATACGGGAACCGATCTGGGCACTGTCGTCGACGTGATCATCGAGGTGAGCGGACGGAACGGCGGGCAGTGCGACGTCGTCGGCTACGAGATCAAGTCCTCCGAGTCGATGAAGAACAAGGGAGCAACCGTGCTCATCCCGCTGCCGGACACACTTGCGGCCTCGGGCGAGCACCTCATGGTTCCGGCCAGTGCCACCGATTTCGTACGTGACGACCTCGCAGGTTTCGGCGCGGCCGTGGACGCCTTCCGCGCACAGCTGAAGGGAACTCGCTGATGTTGTTCTCAGAGTCCGTCGGTCGCAAGGTAGTGAGCACCTCCACCGCCGACACCGTCGGTGCTGTCGGGGAATTCCTTGTCGATCCGCGAAGTCGCACCGTAGCCGGTCTACATATCAAGAAAAGCAAAACCGGTGACGCGCTTATGTGGTCCGGTATTTCCTCGTTCGGTTCGGACGCAGTGACAGTCGAGTCGGCGGACTCCATCGTCGATATCGGAACCGAGGACTCACTGTCCGGTCTGCACGGCAAAGCTCACCGCGTGATCGGTAAACGCGCGCTCAGTACTGCTGGGGTCGATCTCGGCACGGTGGACGACGTGGACTTCGATCCGGAGACAGGCGCTGTCACGTCGGTGATCGTGGACACCGTATCCATCGAGGGACGCACCCTCACCGGAGTCGGGTCGTATGCCGTCGTCCTCGATCATCGGGACCGCTGAATTCACACGTCACTGGTGTGCGTCGGGGTCCCGACGAGCATCGACTATTTTGAGATCGGGAATCCCCACGATCGCGTTGGTGGCTGACGCTATACCTATTCCAGCTTCGTCCAGACCGGCGAGAATGTCGCGGGTCATGAGGTCCTTGATCGCTCTGACGCCGCGGTGCGGCACGAGGAACCGTAGCGACAGTTCGACCCAGTTGTCGGTGATCCGCCAGTAGACCGACGGGTTCAACGATGTGGGAGCCAAGGCATAGCGCCTCCGCATGGACTCGAAAGCGCCGTTGGCGCTCGGGTCGTCCACCACCGCGTGGTCGCGTGCAGCACGGAGGAGGATCTGCTCCACCAACTGTCGGTCGTCGGTGTAGGCGATGGGCAGAACGATCTCTTCCCATAGATATGGGAATTCACGGGTGTAGTTGTAGACCGGATCGGTGAAGATGACACCGTTGGTGACGGTGACCAGGCGTCCGGTGTACTGGCGCTAGTTGACCCATATTGCCGGATCGGAGTCCGACACAGCCGGCGGTTGGCCCATCTCCATGATCGTGGTCTTGAGAAAACCGAGACGGACGACGTCACCGCGCACACCGCCCAGAGTGATCCTGTCGCCGATTCCGAAGGTGTCACCTCGCAGGATCACGAAGTAGGCGGCCAGCGAGGTGATCACCTGCTGCAGAGCGAAAGCCAGACCTGCACTGATCAATCCGACGCCGGTGGTGATATCGGTATTCGGGGTCACCCAAATCGAGACCAGGCCCAGCACGAGAACTACGGCGACGATCACCTGCAGGCCCTGGCGCGCCCAGAATCGCCGCGAATCACCGACCTCGCCCCCGAGGGATCGGCGCGTGAGTGCCAACACCAGCCGGCGCAGAGCGAGCACGATGGTGACGAAGACGGCAGTGACCACCAGCTTCACGCCGGTCGTGGTGCTGACTCCCACGAGGGTGACCCCGAATAGTTCGACGGACTGTGCCGTATACATGACGCTCACGAACTACTCCGACTGCCGATCAGGCTGCAGGCATCCACGATACGGGTGCAATCGGCACTCGGCGCACCGCAGTCCTGGTATCGGTGTGATGCGATGACCGAGAAGTTAGCGGCCGTCCAGCCCATCGATCGGGTGGTCGTCACAGCTGAGCCAACGCGATGACTTCTTCCTCGGTGGGCGGACTCTTCGGGTGGTAGGACAGGCACAGGGGAGTGGCGGTACGGCGGAACTCCGCGCCTTCGACCGCCGCGTAGAACTGACCGGCCGGCAGTCGCCCGACATCGGGAACCGAACCGCCCTTGACGCGCGCCATCTCCTTGGCTGCCTCGACCTGCGACGGACTGTTCAACAGGCCGTAGAACTGAGTCGACGCGTTGCCTGCGATGCGGTTGTGCAGGCCCTTCGGAGCCTGGGTCGCGAACACCAAACCGAGCCCGTACTTGCGTGCCTGCGACGCGAGGGCAAGGGTGCTGTGTGTCGCCGCGGTCGTCCTGTCCGAAGGCGCGAAGTTCTGCGCCTCGTCCATGACGAACAGTCCGCCCAGTGGCCGGTCACCTGCCGGGTTCTTCTTGATCCACGCGAACAGGCCCATCTGGAGTTGATTGACGAAACTCTGCTTCTGCTCATCGGTGGTCAGACCGGCCAGGTTGATCACCGACACCCTGGCCTTCTTGCCCTCGACAGGCGTCAGTAGAACAGCTGGATCGACAGGTGTACCGGCCCCGGCGAACATCGGATCGTTCGCGGCGGCGGCCTTGAGATTCTCGGCCAGTCCGGCAGCGATGCGAACGGCGTCGCGCATCTCGCTGACGTCCTCGGGGAACTCCTCCAGCAGGTCGATGAAGTCGGTGAGGTTCCCGCCGTGCGGCCGTCGACCGAACAGATCGAGTGCCGACTTCAGCACGGCCCGACCATGTTTGGCCTTCTGCGAGGTGCCGAGAACGCCGGCCGCCGGTTCGAGCGAAGCCAGTGCGGACTCGACGGAGGCCTCGAACTCGTCGGCGTCGCCGAGGACGCTGACAAAATCGGGAAGTGGCTGGAAGCTGAGCGGGCGACCGGCGGACTTACGCGGCGTCCAGACCACGACATCGGTGTCGCGCAGGTATGCCGTCGCTTTGGCTTCGTCTCCCGGCGGCCACGTTCGCTCGTCCTCCGGCCATGCAGTGCCGAGCCGAGCCAGGTCGTTGTTGACGTCGAGTACGATCGCCGAAACACCCTGCAGGGCACACTCTTCCACCAGGCGGCGGATCAGCACCGTCTTGCCGGAGCCGGAGCCGGCGAAGATCGCAGTGTGCTTACGCAACGCTTCGAGGGGAACGGCGACATCAGCGCCGGTGCTCAGTTCGGCACCTACCACGATGGACGGCCGACGCGCTGCGGCCGGTGCCGCAGCGGCGATCGGGGTCTCCGGTTCGATGAGGGCCGTGTCGTCGTCGACGACACTCACGGCAGGCAAGACCGTCCCGAACAATTCGACGTCGTGTGCCGGCTTGCGCGCGAGCAGCCAGGAGGTGAGTGCGGGCGAATTCTCGCTCAGCAGGATCGACAGTGCTGCCAACGCCCGACGGTCCTCGTCGCTCAACGGCACCACGACGCCTCCCGCGCGACGGAGGGCTGCAATGGTCTGCTCGGTCTTCGCTCCGTTGGGCCACGGGTCGTTCCTGATCAGAATCAGCCGCCGTTTGGGCATGTCGACCCGCAGGCCCGCCGTGGTCACCGCGCGCTCCACGCGGGCCAGCGCGGCCCGAGCGTTGCCGGACGTCACCGCGCGGAAGCACCAGTGCTCCTCGTCGTCGGTATCGGTGTCGACGGTGTGGCGGAGCCGGGCGTGCAGGGCAGGCTTGCCGCTCGGGGGCGGGTCCTGGGCCAGGCTGTCGTCGGACGACTGGTGTTCGTGAATCCACGCGGTCAGTCCCGCGGACAGCAGTGCGGGGACGATCGAGTCCTCGCTGTCAGGTCGCAGGGCAACGGAGACGTCCACCTGTTCGCGAAGTTGCCGGTAGCGATCGTCGAGGGTGTCGAGTTCGTTGACCCGCGCGGTGGGAAGTTCCGGCGCATCGGCCGGGCCGGACCGGTCGGTGAAGCTCGTCAGCTCCGACGCGACGCCGGTGTCGAGGCAGTGCCGGATGTGGCGATCGACGGCAATGAGCAGTTGGCGCGGCGTGAAGTCCGGGGCTTGCTCGAACGCGTCGGGTGCCACCGGCCACGTCGGGTGCGGCGGAGTGAATCCGGCTTCGAGGAAGCACGCCGCGAGGCGTCGCCCGAGTAGCAGACGGCCGATGTCAGACGAAGGAATCGGCTTGAGCGTCTGGGTGACTCGGAAACGGTCTCGCATGGGAGCGACTCCGCGTGCGGCGATCAGTTCCCATGCACTCGACAGAGCCGACAGTACCGAGGCGGTGCGGGGGAGTGTCTCGCGTAGGGACATCAACCCGTGCGCCAGCTGCTCGACGACCTTGTCTTCTTGTGCGTCGGCGAACTCCTGGTCCGATCCAGTGCGTGACTGCGCCACCAGCGTGTCGATCTGGTCGATGGCAAGAATCGTCGGGCCGGTGATGGCGAGCAGGCGAGAGATGTTCTCGGCAATGCCCTGGTGGCCCAGCTCGGCCCGGCGAATGCCCCAGGCGGAGAACTCCTCGGGGTCGACATCGTCGATCGACTGCAGGTAGGCGTCGCCCAGATCCTGAACGGCCGAATCCGGGGCGACGGACAACACCAGCGCGCGCAGCGTGTGCTGCGACGTGCGGCGGTGCCGGGGATGAACCTTGTACACCGCAGTGACGAAAGCGTCGAGGGTCTCGGCGTCGATCATGTTCTCGCCCATGATCTTCGAGCGCTGATCGTCGGAGATCTCGCCGATCTCGCACAGGCGTCGGAGCAGTAGACCGAGCTGGCTGTCGGAGCCGCGGCCCGACGGGCGCATCAGGTCGTCGAGCATCCCCATCAGCGTCGAGCGCCAGAAACCGGCGGCGTCGAGGAGTCTGATCAGAAAGAAGTACCCGCCCTCGAGCTGTACTTCCTCACGTACCTGGCCGAGCAGGTGTGTCTTGCCCGAACCTGCCGGGCCGCGCACGACGACTCCGAGTGGGCTGGCGTCGTCGGAGGCCTCCGCGTCGGCGTAGGCATTCATCACCTCGACGAACACGCGCTCGTGCATCCCCGGTACGTGCACGTTGGACTGTGAACGCCATACGTCGTCGGGTGTCGGTGCCCAGCTCAACCGCACCGATTCGAGAGCTCGGATCTGCTCGTTGTCCGTCATCGTCGAGTCAATACCCATCATGGTTCGATCGAGAGAAGGTGGTTCTGCTGATTGCCGACGACGACGGCCGCGGCGCGTTCCTCGTCGGTCAGCGTCTTCTGATTCTCCTCGGGAATCAGCGCGACGTCTGCGGCGCGGCGCAGGCGCGCCAGGGCGTCGTCCAGATCCGTTCTCGGTATGTCACGCAACTCGTTTCGGAGCCTGGAGAGTCGGACGGTGCTGCCGGGTTCGTGCGCGAGCCGCGCGTAGGCCGCACGAATCGAGGCCTCGATGTCGACGGCCTTGTCGGTCTCGTCGACGGGAGCCGGCTCGTCCCCGCGGGGTGAGAACACCTCTGCTGGGCGACTGTCGGTGCGATCGAGCCATCGACGCAGACCTGCCAGCACGGTGAACATCGCCTTACCGGCTCCGGTCGATCGAGCCGGTGGTTCACCGCCGATGAGTTCGCCGCAGGTGCGCCATCCCTTGTCGGTGAGTTCGAGCGTCATCGGGCGTACCGAGGAATTCACCTCGATCAGACCGGCGTTCTTCAGCTTGTCGCGAGACGGCTTCGCCAATTCGGGGCCCATCGTCTTGAGTTCGGAATTCTTGACCGGACTCGACTCGGCCATCAAGACCAGCAGCACTGCTGCTTCGGTCCCGTTCAGGTCTTCGGTACTCATCGAGGATCCCCCTTCGATCGTCTTCTCGATACTGCCTCGCGGATGGTAGCTACCGCACGGTGCGGGTCGTCGATCACCTGAGCGTTGGTGAAGCGCAACACCAGGTAGCCATGTGTCTGCAGCTGGTTGTCGCGGACGCGGTCCTCGGCGAAACGGTCGGCGGCGCGGTGTTCGTTGCCGTCGATTTCCACGACGATTCTCTCGGTGCGCCACAGTACGTCGACCGTGAACGGTCGTGTCAGCTCACCGAGTCTGATGGTGCGGTTGTGTTCGCGGCCGGCGGCCCATTCGTGGAGGTCGAGCGCCCGGTACAGACGCTTCTCGGGTTCGCTGGCCGGGTGTGGTTGTCCCGCGATGGGCGGGTAGCTCACGGGGCGGAAGCGATCGAGGACGGTGCTGACGCCGGCCGGCACCGCGGGTGCGCGCACCGACACGGACGGAAATCTGTCCGTTCCCGACGCCCCACCGCCGGTCACCCACACCGCTGTCCTCGCGTGGCTGCACAACCATTCCGCCGCAGTCCCGATGACGTCGCCATCCGGTCCCGAGGGCACCACCAACACGAGAGCGGTGGAGCGTCGCTGCTGAGCGGAGGCAAGGATCCGAGCCGACCCCGCTGCTCGGGTCTCGACGGTGAAGGCGTTTCGACGCGGCCGAATCCCCGCGACCGCGGACTCCGCGAGATCTGCGACGTACGGACCGAAGTGCGGGCTATCGGCGGCGAGCCGCACCGCGGTGACGCGTGCCGCGCGCCGATCCAACGTCGACGAGCCTTCGTGGTGGGCGAACTCCCCGAGCCAGAGCGGAACCGCGTCGACAGCCGCGTTCTCCAGTCCGGTGACGACCGCATCCACGAGATCGACAGCGCGATTCGCCGTCGCGGGATCGACCGCGAAGAACACGATCGAGGGCGCGCCCGACGGCAGAGGGTTCACGGCGTCGGCAAGTTCGTGCTCGGTGGCACCGCGTAGTCGGACGACCCGATCCAGCGGCAGAGACGACCACCAGCCCGCGGCGGCATCGTTCGCGGTCACAGCTGCACCACGCCCACCCTGACTCGCCCCATGACCGAACCGTACCGACAGGCTCCGACAAGCGGATGGCTACGACGAGGATTTGGATCCTGCCAGAGTGTTCCCCTACACTTGACCGGTTGCCTGTGGCAGCGGTGTGTCTTCGTGCGCCCGTGCCAGGCAGCCGACCGCGCGTGTCGGGACGGAAATCCGGCACGTACGTACATCCAGGTCAAGGAGAAGTGAGTGATTCAGCAGGAGTCGCGAGTACGCGTCGCTGATAACACGGGCGCGAAGGAAATCCTTTGCATCCGCGTTCTCGGTGGTTCGTCACGTCGCTACGCCGGAATCGGCGACATCATCGTAGCCACGGTGAAGGACGCCATTCCCGGCGGAAACATCAAGAAGGGTGAGGTCGTCAAGGCCGTCATCGTCCGCACCATCAAGGAGCGTCGCCGTCCGGATGGCTCGTACATCCGTTTCGACGAGAACGCTGCGGTGCTGATCAAGCCGGACAACGATCCCCGTGGAACTCGTATCTTCGGCCCGGTCGGCCGTGAGCTGCGTGAGAAGAAGTTCATGAAGATCGTCTCGCTCGCCCCGGAGGTGCTGTAAATGAAGGTGCACAAGGGCGACACCGTTCTCGTGATCGCAGGCAAGGACAAGGGTGCCAAGGGCAAGGTCATTCAGGCCTACCCCGCTGACTCCAAGGTTCTGGTCGAGGGTGTGAACCGCATCAAGAAGCACACCGCGGTCTCCGCCAACCAGCGCGGCGCATCCTCGGGCGGCATCGTCACCCAGGAAGCTCCGATCCACGTTTCGAACGTCGCAGTGGTCGACTCGGACGGAAACCCCACTCGCGTGGGCTACCGGACCGACGAAGAATCCGGCAAGCGCGTTCGTGTTTCCCGGAAGAACGGGAAGGACATCTGAGATGACTACCACCGAAAACATCGCGGGCGAACAGCCCCGCCTCAAGGCGCGCTACCGCGCCGAGATCAAAGACGCCCTGAACACCGAATTTGCATACGAGAACGTCATGCAGATCCCCGGCATCGTCAAGGTCGTCGTCAACATGGGTGTCGGCGACGCCGCCCGTGACGCCAAGCTGATCAACGGTGCAGTTGCCGACCTCGCTGCCATCACCGGCCAGAAGCCGGAGATCCGCAAGGCACGCAAGTCCATCGCACAGTTCAAGCTGCGCGAAGGAATGCCCATCGGCGCACGCGTCACCCTCCGTGGCGACCGCATGTGGGAGTTCCTCGACCGTCTGGTCTCCATTGCCCTTCCCCGAATCAGGGACTTCCGCGGCCTCTCGGGCACGCAGTTCGACGGCAACGGAAACTACACGTTCGGCCTCAACGAGCAGTCGATGTTCCACGAGATCGACGTGGACAAGATCGACCGTCCGCGCGGCATGGACATCACCGTAGTAACCACTGCAACCAACAACGAAGAAGGCCGCGCGCTGCTCAAGCACCTCGGCTTCCCGTTCAAGGAGAACTGAGTCCATGGCGAAGAAGGCATTGGTCAACAAGGCCAACAAGAAGCCGAAGTTCGCGGTGCGTGCATACACTCGCTGCAACCGCTGCGGCCGTCCCCATTCCGTGTTCCGCAAGTTCGGCCTCTGCCGTATCTGCGTGCGCGAGATGGCACACGCCGGAGAGCTTCCCGGAGTTCGCAAGAGCTCCTGGTGACCTGAAGCCTCCGGGCTTCACCACACCACGCTGATGGGCGTGGGTTCCGACAGGAACCCTCGCCCATTTTGCGTTGCTCAGGTCCTGACTTTCACACCGACCACACGTCGTGTCGTAGATCCAGAGAGCGGACCAGATCCACCGCCGCATGATGATGCTGGCTGTCGACGACCAGCAGCAGGCCACGCTCGGACATCGCCGACGCGAGGGCATCGGTGGAGACGGTTCTACATCCAGGCGGCATGTCCGGGTCTCCGAGTTCCCGGTAGGTGTCAGCAATCGCCACTTCGTCCTCGACTGGATCGAATCCCCAGACGGTCACGAAATGTCCTACGTTCCAGTCGAATTCGGTCAACTCTGCAGTATGCACATTCGCCAACGATCCGAAGCGGAAAGGCCCGTCGGCAAGACGGTCGAGTAACAGACGCAATCTCTCGACGGAGGGCCCCACGATGGGAACCACGGCGACGCGGTGATCGGTCGCTTTCTCGATGCCCTCCGTGAGACCTGCTGCCGTGGTCCCGGCTGCGTCGATCGATGCAGCTCTCGGCAGTAGATCCCACCCGTCGGTGATTCGGGGGGTTCCGGGAGGACGGGCCGAGTCGATTGCACCCGGCCAGATCGCGGACCTCGACGCGACCGCGAGTGCCGTCACGCCCGGTGCGTCGTCGCCCATGACGGCCGTCAGCGCCACCGATGCCGAGAACGGTCCGCAGAGTTGATCCGGTTGTGGCAGAGCATGATCGAGGGCCGAGACTATTGTGGTTGCCCCGACGAACCGTCGCAACATGTCAGTAGATCCAGCGCAGCGATTCGAGCAGTTCGTCCTCGGTATGGCCCTCCGCCCACGCGGCGTCGGCGTCCCGGCAGGCAACGAATGCGCCCAGAAGTTCTTCGCCCAACACGTCTCGGACCAGAGCTGACGACAGTAGGTTGTCGCGCTGCTGCGCGTGGGTCGTTGCGAGAGGCGAGATCCCCGCGGCCTCGCGACGAGCATCGTCCCAACCTCCCACGTCCTCCTGCACCGGTGACGGCAACTGCGCCGAATCCGCCACTCCCGACAGGCCGGCCGCGATCGTGACGGCCAGCGCCAGATACGGATTGGCGGACGCGTCGCATGCCTTCAACTCGACGTTGGTGTGCTCCGGGCCGAGAAGGGGAGTGGCCGGTACGAGTCGCACTGCAGCCTCACGGTTTTCGACGCCCCAGAACCCGAAGGCACCTGCCCAGTAGCCCGGTCGACGACGCAGCAGCGACCCCGAACTCGGTGCCGTGATGGCAGTGAGTCCCGGGAGTTCTCGAACGAGGCCCGCGATGTACGCCCGCCCGGTGTCGGACAGTCCGTACTCTCCATCGCCGGTCAGAGCGTTGTGACCGTCGCGAACCAGTGATGTGTGTAGGTGCCATCCGTTACCCGCACTGCTCGACGAGGGCAGGGGAGCGAAGATTGCCCTCAGGCCCTGGGCTTTGGCCGCTGAGTGGATGGTCTGCCGCGCGAGTACCTGCGCGTCGGCCGCAGCAAGTGGATCGAGTGGACTCAGTGCGATCTCCAGCTGGGAGCCGCCGTACTCGGCATGAATCTGCCCGATGTCGAGGCCATTCGCAGACAGCGCCTCGAGCAGCAGTACTACGAATTGATCGACATCGCGGAGTGCGTTCGCCGAGTAGGCAGGTCCGCGATGAGCGGACAGTCCGTCCGACTCGCGAGTCAGGGCGAACTCGATCTCGAATCCGGCCCGTACCTCGAAACCGGCATCGGACGCCTTCTGCACCTGCCGCTCGAGAACTGAGCGCTGATCGTAGGGCCACGGTGTGCCGTCCGCCGACAGCTGTCGTCCATGTGCCCACGCCAGCCCCGGCTGTCCGGACAGGGCGACCACGCTCGACGCGCTCTCGATCACCGGAATCAACCGCACATCGCCGGACGGCGTCGACAGTCCTTCGTGCGCGAAAGTGATCCCGTCGTGCGAATCGAACACCGCGAAGACTGCGGTAACTCCTACTCCACGCCGTGCGGCGGCGGTCAGTTCTGCCGTGGGTACGGTGCGCGATCGGACAATGCCGTTGTTGTCGACCCAGCCGATGGTCACCCCCGCGATGTTGCGGTCGCGGAGAGTGTGGGTGAGGTGGTCGATGTCGACTGCCTTCGAGTCCGTCATGGTCCGACGTTAGCGAAGAAGTGGGAGTTCGGGTGTCCAACTGGGTCTGCGGATTGCGGAATGGCTTGGCTACGCGGGAACTGAGCCGTTGCGTGTGCTCGACCGTGTCTGCGGTTGAGTCCAGGGCGGCTTCGACGCGGCGATGAATCTTTCGTACGACATTGAAACGGGGTTGAAGCGTGCCCGAGGCCTGCATCCGAACCTCCGGACCGTGTCAGGGCGCGTTGTGATGTCAGGTGCCGAGCGACAGTTTCTGGTTGTCGACAGTCATGTTCCCGAGCACGTGGATTTCGGGCCTGTTTGCAGTCGCGTTACAGCTGGCCTCCAGGTGCCAGACTGCCCTTCCTCAGTCGGTGAACAGGCCGATGAAGTACACATTATCGGAGCTGATCCTGAGGTCGCCCTCGATGTACCGCGCGAACTTCGGCACGTCGGCCAATGCGACTGGATATGGTCCCATTTCCAAGGGAAGGTCATCTTCATCGACGTCGATCAGCTCTCTGATTCCGTCTCCTGTAATAGCGACCAGGCGATAGCTGTTTGCGATCGAATCGGTTCGTTTATCATAAGATTCCAAATACCACATACCATCTCTCTAGTTCCGAATCGATCTGGTCGGCCTCGGTCCCTCTTCGAACCGCATGTCTTCCGGCTGTGGCCGTGGAGTGTGACATCTATTTCGGTTCAGCGCGAAATGAAACTTCGTACGAATGTCCTTGGTACTCCCTACGATGGGCTATTCAGCAAGGAATGAGACCCAATACTCGCAATCGGGGTCCGCCTTGATGGGAGTCCGAGCGTTTTGCGCGAACTCGCCAACGAGATCGAGCGGAACATCTTTGGAGCGAACTGCAACCGGCATGTCGAAGTGATTGTCGTCGATACCTAATATTCTCTTCACGATGTCGACAGTCATATCGTAAAGCAGATGGATCTCGGTCCGCTCGTCGGTCGCGTTAGTGAACGCTTCTAGGTGCCACATACCGAAATCTCGCTTTCAAATTGACCCGTACCGAATTGGATTTGTCAGCTGTAAATCTCTACAGCGTTGTGAAGAACGCATGCTCTTTCAGATGTTGAGCAGAAGCATAACCGGGCATCCGCTCCTTCCGTTACTGCACGATTTTGCCTTGCGGAAGGTGATGTAATATTTCGTAAATTTCCGCTTGGGCGGAGCCTGCACCCGCACTGGGGTCGAGGCAAACCAAATTATTCGGGTTCGGCGAGAAACGAGACTTCGTACAAATGTCCTTCCTTTGCCTCGAACGGTACTTGCATGTATTGAGCAAAGGCGCGCACTTTCTCCGCCGGTACGTCGTTCTGACCGACCGCAACGGGCAGGTCGAAGTCGCTGTCATCGATCTGCAGGGTATTTTTGACAATCTCGACGGTCATGTCGCGCAGTAGATGCATCTCTGTCTGCAGTTCGGTTGCATCATCGAATTCTTGCAGGTACCACATTGTCTTTTCCTCGAGTTGATCTGCGAAAAGGCCTACGAAGTAGGTGCAGCTGAGGTCGATCAACAGCTCACCATCAATGTATCTGGCAAATTTCGGTAATTCCGCGGGCGCAACCTCGTGCTTTGCGGCTTCAGTCGGTTTGCTTTCTTCTTTTGCTTCGATCAACTCTTGTATAGTCGTGCTGGTTGTACCCCGAATCGGGGTAGCATTCGGAAAGGGATTCAGATTCGTTCTCCTACGCGTCTAAGTACCGCATTGTCATCCCCCCTGGTTTTCGACGGGGCGCTGGCATTTGGCATGTTCCCGGTGGCTGGAAGGAACTCGTCGGGGTGGAGCCAGTTCCACGCATATATTCGCAGCCCCCATGTTGGTCAGTGTATGAGAATAGATTCTCTTTGCGTCAGTCCAATGTTGTCTATTGTCGAGAGGGCGTTCATCGCTCGGGCAGAGTTTCATTTGGATTTTTACGAAACCGAGGTCCATGCTGCATGGAATTTCATTCGGTGATGGTCAGTCCGAAGAATAGCCAACTTCGTATTCGCAGTTCTCATCCACCGTAAAGGGTTCGTCCATGTAAGCTGCAAAATCTGATGCCTTGGACAGTGGAACATCGTGCTGACGAATCGCAATGGGAAGTTCGTGCTCGTCGTCTGTTGTGTCGAGAATTTTCTCGACTATGTCAGCTGACATGTTGTGGAGGGGGTAATCGGCCACAAGGAGGTGGGTAGTCTTGTCGAATTTCTCTAGGCGCCACATTTATTTTCCTGGCTTTCGGCTGGGTTCTGCAGGTTTGGTCTGGGCTCCGGTGTTGGGGTCGTATTCCCCCAGGTGTTTACCGCTCTTGCTGTACTTTTCGACGGCTCCGTGCTGGTAGTCCCACTCGTAGATATTTCCTTTGTCATCTACCCACCGCTTTCGCCCATTCATGGTCTTTTCGCGTATCGCTTTCGGAAAGCCGGCAAGGTTTCGAGGTGGGGGGTTGTAGTGCCAATTTCCTCCACCAGTGTCTGCGTTGAAGGTCGTCGGACTTGCTTGTAGGAGCGGTTGCACATCCAATGCAATTCCAATGGCCGCCGCCCCGGTTGCCACGGTGACACCGACGGCAATTGCCGACGCCGCTTCCACTCCGGTGAGGACGGCGATGACACTTCCGGCGATGACGCTGCCCGTCGCGCCGGTAACCGCGACCGTTCCCACGCCGAGTGTGAAGAAGCCGGCAACTGCACCGGCGATCGTGCCGGCCACGATGGCCGTCCCCACGATATCGATGACGCTTTGGTGAGCGTCCTGAATGGTCGAGGCCCATTCGCCGCAAGCTCTCGCGAGAGTCTCGAATTGTTCGGCGACGTTGTGCGCAGCGAGGTGGACGCCGTCCATCTGGGCGAGGACCTGCGGCAATTCGTCGGAAGAAAGGTCCTCGATGTCGGTCCATGCCGAGTTCGTGGCGTCGCTCGCTCGGCGTAGCTCCTCGGCGGCGGTGCGCCACGCGCTGCCGAGACCCCGCAACTTCTCCGGATCACCGTTGGGCCACATGTGGCCCTGTAGCCATCGCGTGATCAGGCCCCACCCCATCGGAGCGTCGGTGTCGCCGCCGTAGGAACCGTTGAAGCGCGGTGTATCCGTATGAGGAAGTTGTGGGGGAGTGGGTAGCGGTGGGGGCGGCGGAACGGTGTTCGCATTCTCCGCGTTGGCGTGATTGACGCCGGTTGCCGCCAGCAGATCATGAAGTTTGCCGAACGCATTCGTGATGTCGGTTGCTGCGGAAACTGCGTCGAATGCTGCGGAATCGTAACTGTCGGCCCAAGACTTTCCGGCGTTGTCGGTGCCTGCGCAGCCCCAGTTGCGGTCGAGTTCCGCGGCGAGTTCCGCTATCGCGACGCTCGATATGGTCTTGGCGCTGCCGTACTGGGAAGCCGCATCGGCAAGGATGTCCGGGTCGACGCTGATCGGGGCCATCAGGGCCACATTCGCTTGTTGTGGTCCACGGCTGCGCGGTAGCGGTCATGGGCGCGTCGTGCCAGCGTGCCGAGTTGGGCGAGCGCGGTTCGCATATCGTTCAGTTCCTGCTGGAGTAGCTCGTGCTTCGAGCGGTGCGCCTCGGCCGCTTCGCCCTCCCACTCGACGCCGAGATCGTTCACCTCGCGCTCGACATCGGCGATGGCGGATTCGATCGTGGCTCCAACTGCGTGCGCGCGATCGACGAGAGTGAGAATCCGCTCGACGTCGGCGACATAGCGTGCCATCAACGGTCCAACCGCAGGCCGGGATCCATCGCGTGCGCGTCGATCTTCTTGTCCGCTGCGGCGTAGTCGATTGCAACGCGATCGAGCAGCGCAGCGTCCTCGGTCCGCGCGCCACACATCTTCCGAGCCGAATCGACCCGTTCCGCCCACAGAACTGCATGGGAATCGGCCGCGTTGCCCGTCCAGGAGGACTCCATCAACTCGTCGGCGTCACGGCGGATGAGGTCGATGTCGTCCCACAGCGCATCGGCGAGACCGGACATTCGGGCTGCGGCTCGACGTATGCGGTCCGGATCGGCTCTCACAGCGTCGTCCGGAACGGACCCGGCCACGTTCGGACGCCGACCGTTTCGAAAAGACCACTTGAATGCATCGAACCCCCCGGAGCGATGGAATGATGTCGGAAGGCTACTGCACCGAACCGACGAACGCGGTCGTGTTTGCCGCCTCTCACCGGCGGGGTGCCCCATGAGCTCTACCACGGCCGATTTTGAGAATGCCACCCGGTTCCCTACACTAGAGCGGTTGCCCGGGCTTCGTCGTGCCTGCACGCGAGTCCTTGCAATACAGAACGCAACCTCGAGTTCTCCGTACGTCAGCATCGAAATGCGGAAGCTCGTAACCCTGGCAGTGCAGCGATGCACTGCTTGGAGCGCAACCCCTGACCGGCAACAGTCGGTCAGGACATGTTCACTTCGTTGTAGGCCCACGATGTGACGAGCCAGGCCCGCCGGGTTTTCGAGAATCCAGGGGCACCAGCTCGCGCGTGCTGCATGGGAACCGCTGCGAGAAAGGTGCACAGGTCACACCATGACGATGACCGATCCAATTGCAGACTTCTTGACCCGTCTGCGCAACGCCAATTCGGCGTACCACGACGAGGTGAAGCTTCCCCACTCGAAGCTCAAGGCGAACATCGCCGAGATCCTCAAGCGCGAGGGCTACATCTCCGACTACCGCACGGAAGACGCCGAGGTGGGCAAGACCCTCATCGTCGATCTGAAGTACGGCCCGAGCCGTGAGCGCAGCCTCGCCGGCGTGCGACGCGTCTCCAAGCCCGGTCTTCGGGTGTACGCAAAATCCACCAATCTGCCCAAGGTTCTCGGCGGCCTGGGCGTGGCGATCATCTCCACGTCCACCGGTCTGCTCACGGAGCGTCAGGCGGCCAAGCAGGGTGTGGGCGGAGAAGTCCTCGCCTACGTCTGGTAGGGGAGGCCACCACCATGTCACGTATTGGAAAATTGCCGGTCCCAGTCCCCGCTGGCGTCGATATCACCATCGACGGCCAGAACGTTGCGGTCAAGGGCCCCAAGGGTGCCCTGAGCCTGACGGTCGCCGAACCCATTCAGATCGCTCGCGCCGATGACGGCACCATCTCCGTCACGCGGCCCGACGACGAGCGCAAGAGCCGCTCGCTGCATGGCCTCTCACGCACTCTCGTCTCGAACCTCATCACGGGTGTCACCAACGGTTACACCACGAAGATGGAGATTCACGGCGTCGGTTACCGCGTGGTACTCAAGGGCAATGACCTCGAGTTCGCACTCGGTTACAGCCATCCCGTGCTGATCGAAGCACCCGAGGGCATCACGTTCACGGTCGAGTCGCCCACGCGATTCACCGTTGTCGGCATCGACAAGCAGAAGGTCGGTCAGATCTCTGCCAACATTCGTCGTCTGCGGCGTCCGGACCCGTACAAGGGCAAGGGCATCCGCTACGAGGGTGAAGTGATCCGCCGCAAGGTCGGAAAGACAGGTAAGTGATATGAGCCAGCAAACAGCAGACAAGGCGAACGTCGTCAAGCGCACTCCGCGTGGCACCGACGTCTCGACGAAGCGTCGCCTGTCGAAGGCACGTCGTCACTTCCGCCTTCGCAAGAAGATCTCCGGAACGCCCGAGCGTCCTCGCTTGGTCGTCAACCGGTCCTCGCGTCACATCCACGTGCAGTTGATCGACGACCTCGCGGGCCACACGCTTGCAAGTGCATCGAGCATCGAAGCCGATGTGCGCGCACTCGAGGGCGACAAGAAGGCCGTCAGCGCGAAGGTCGGCGAGCTCATCGCCAGCCGCGCGAAGGCAGCCGGCGTCGAGGCAGTCGTGTTCGACCGCGGCGGCAACAACTACAGCGGCCGCATCGCGGCACTCGCAGACGCAGCCCGCGAAGGCGGGTTGACGTTCTGATGATGACAATGACTGACAACGGAAGGACAGCCTGATGCCGGGACGTCAACGGCGTGACGGCGGAAGCGGCCCCGCCGGACAGAACAGTGGCCCCAACGCAGGTGGCGACAACAACCAGCGCGGCGACAACCGCGGTGGTGGCGGTCGCGATCGTCGTGACAACGGCCGTGGCGGCAACGCTGCGGACAAGTCGAACTTCATCGAGAAGGTCGTCACGATCAACCGCGTCTCCAAGGTGGTCAAGGGTGGTCGACGCTTCAGCTTCACCGCCCTCGTCATCGTCGGTGACGGCAACGGACTGGTCGGCGTCGGCTACGGCAAGGCCAAGGAAGTTCCCGCGGCCATCCAGAAGGGTGTCGAGGAGGCTCGTAAGAGCTTCTTCCGCGTCCCGATGATCGCCGGCACCATCACCCACCCCATCCAGGGCGAAGCCGCTGCCGGCGTCGTCATGTTGCGTCCGGCCAGCGCCGGTACCGGCGTCATCGCCGGTGGTGCTGTTCGCGCAGTGCTGGAGTGCGCCGGTGTCCACGACGTGCTGTCGAAGTCGCTCGGTAGCGACAACGCCATCAACGTCGTGCACGCGACCGTCGCAGCCCTCAAGGGTCTGCAGCGTCCCGAGGAAGTTGCGGCTCGCCGCGGCCTCACCCTCGAAGAGGTTGCACCCGCCGGAATGCTGCGCGCACGCGCACAGGCAGGAGCGGTGAAGTAATGGCTCAGCTGAAGGTCACTCAGATCAAGAGCACCATCGGCCAGAAGGCGAACCAGCGTGACAGCCTGCGTACTCTCGGGCTCAAGGGCATCCGCCAGACGGTCGTCCGCGAGGACAACCCGCAGAACCGCGGACTGGTCAACACGGTGCGCCACCTCGTAACTGTTGAGGAGGTCTAACCATGACCATCAAACTGCACCACCTGCGCCCCGCAGCCGGATCCAAGTCGACGAAGATTCGTGTCGGCCGCGGTGAAGGTGGCAAGCGTGGCAAGACCGCAGGTCGCGGTACCAAGGGAACCGGCGCACGCAAGAACGTGCCGGCACGCTTCGAGGGTGGCCAGATGCCCCTCCACATGCGGCTCCCGAAGCTCAAGGGCTTCACCAACCGCAACCGTGTCGTGTTCCAGGTCGTGAACCTGCGCGACATCGAGCGTCTGTTCCCCGAGGGCGGTCAGATCGGAATCCCCGAGCTCATCGCCAAGGGTGCCGTTCGCAAGAACGAGCCCGTCAAGGTTCTCGGCGACGGAAACCTGACCGTGAAGGTCGAGATCTCGGCCAACAAGTTCACGGGCTCCGCCAAGGAAAAGATCGCCGCTGCCGGCGGTTCTGCAACCGAGGTATGAGCATCGGTTCGATGTGCTGACTAGCAGCGCATCGACCAGCAGTTCGTGACGATGGCCGCAGCCACAGCTCTCGCAGCTGAGCTGCGGCCATCGTTGCCTCGGCACCACGTGCCGTGGTCGACCGAACGGACAGGGTCCAACACTGACCGTCGGGCGGTTCGATACGCACTGTTAGAGTTCTAGAGTTCACAGAAGTTCGTTTCGATGCGGGCGACGCATGTCGCTTGCAGTCCATGCTCGTGAGGCTCACGGGAGCAGCAGTCGCTCCCGACGAAGCACTCGCAGCGTCAATGCAGTCGTGCCAGGAGGATCTTTGCTTTCCGCCTTCGTGTCGGCCCTCAGGACTCCTGACCTGAGACGGAAGATCCTCTTCACGCTCGGTCTGGTCGCCCTGTATCGCTTCGGTGCCACGCTGCCGTCGCCGGGTGTCGACTACGCCAATGTCCGAGCATGCATCGACCAGGTCTCCGGTGGCGATTCGGCGGGGATCTACTCGCTGATCAACCTGTTCTCCGGTGGAGCGCTCCTTCAGCTTTCGGTGTTCGCGATCGGCATCATGCCGTACATCACCGCCAGCATCATCGTGCAGCTGCTCACCGTCGTCATCCCGAAGTTCGAGGAACTCCGCAAGGAGGGGCAGTCGGGACAGGCCAAGATGACGCAGTACACGCGTTATCTGTCGATCGCGTTGGCCATCCTGCAGGCGACCGGCCTGGTGGCGCTCGCCTCACGAGGCCAACTGCTGCAAGGATGCCAGCAGGACATCATCGCCGACCAGAGCATCTTCGGCCTGGTCATCATCGTGCTCGTCATGACCGCAGGTGCAGCCGTCGTCATGTGGTTCGGTGAGGTCATCACCGAGCGCGGCGTCGGCAACGGCATGTCGCTACTGATCTTCGCCGGAATCGCCTCGCGTATCCCGTCCGAGGGCAACTCGATCCTCGAGAGCCGCGGCGGGCTCGTGTTCGGCTTCGTCTGTTTCGCAGCGTTCCTGATCATCAGCGGCGTGGTCTTCGTCGAGCAGGGGCAGCGTCGAATTCCCGTCCAGTACGCCAAGCGCATGGTCGGTCGAAAGATGTACGGCGGCTCGTCCACGTACCTTCCGCTCAAGGTCAATCAGGCCGGCGTCATCCCGGTGATCTTCGCGTCGTCGCTGCTGTACCTGCCGAACCTCATCGCCCAGCTCACGTCTGCGAGCACCGCGGTCGATCCGAGTTGGTGGCAGCGCATCATCAACGAGTACCTGGTGAACCCCGCGAACCCGGTCTACATCGCGATCTTCTTCGGTCTGATCGTCTTCTTCACGTACTTCTACGTGGCGATCACGTTCAACCCCGAAGAGCGCGCCGACGAAATGAAGAAGTTCGGTGGCTTCATCCCCGGCATCCGTCCGGGCAAGCCGACCGCCGACTACCTGAACTACGTCCTCAGTCGCATCACGTTGCCGGGAGCGGTCTACCTGGGCACCATTGCCGTGCTCCCGAACCTGTTCCTCGACATCGGTAGTTCGGGTGGAGGACAGAACCTCCCCTTCGGTGGCACCGCCGTGCTGATCATGGTCAGCGTCGGCCTGGACACCGTGAAGCAAATCGAAAGCCAGCTGATGCAGCGTAACTACGAAGGGTTCCTCAAGTGAGACTTGTTCTGCTCGGTCCCCCCGGTGCCGGCAAAGGCACCCAAGCCGTCCTCCTGTCCGAGAAGCTGGGCGTTCCGCACATCTCGACCGGCGACCTGTTTCGCGCGAACATCGGTGAGAAGACGGCGCTCGGACTCGAAGCGAAGAAGTACCTCGATGCCGGCGACCTGGTTCCCAGTGAGCTGACCATCGACATGGTCCGCAGTCGTCTCGCCGAGCCGGACGCCGTCAACGGCTTCCTGCTCGACGGCTTCCCCCGTTCGGTGGGTCAGGCCGAGGCACTGGTCGGCATCCTGGCGGATCTCGACGCGAAGCTCGACGCCGTACTGTCCTTCGTGGTCGACGAGGACGTCGTCGTCGAACGCATGCTCTCGCGCGGACGCGAGGACGACAAGGAAGACGTCATCCGGAACCGACTCAAGGTGTACCGGGACGAGACTGCTCCTCTGCTCGACTACTACGAGGGTCAACTCGTCACGGTCGACGCGATCGGTGAGGTGGACGAGGTCAACGCTCGCGCGCTGAAGTCCATCGAGGACCACGGCAAGTAATGGCGTTCGGCCGTAAACGCAAGGTCGTGCCGTTCCGCAGTGCCGGCGAACTCGACGCCATGGCTGCGGCCGGCGCGGTCGTCGGCGCTGCTTTGGTTGCCGTCCGGGCAGCGGCGGTACCCGGTGTGTCGACACTCGAGCTCGACCGAGTGGCCGAGGCGGTCATTCGTGACGCCGGTGCCGTGCCGTCGTTCCTCGGTTACCACGGCTTCACCGGCAGTATCTGCTCTTCGGTGAACGACCGTGTGGTGCACGGCATTCCGTCGGCGGACGAGCTCTTGGTCGCGGGCGATCTGGTGTCCATCGACTGTGGGGCGGTGCTCGACGGTTGGCACGGAGACTCTGCGTGGACGTTCGGTGTCGGCGACATCATCGAGGCCGATGCAATGCTGAGTGAGGCGACGAGGCTGTCGATGGAGGCCGGTATCGCCGCGATGCTTCCCGGCAACCGGCTGACCGACGTGTCACACGCCATCGAATCCGGAACCCACGCGGCCGAGCAGGCGCACGGCCGCACGTACGGAATCGTCGACGGGTACGGCGGTCATGGCATCGGCCGGGAAATGCACATGGAGCCTTTCCTCGCGAACGAAGGCGCGCCCGGCAAAGGACCGGAGCTGGTCGTCGGATCCACCCTCGCGATCGAGCCGATGCTGACCCTCGGTACCTACGACACCGACATCCTCGACGACGGGTGGACGGTCGTGACCACCGACGGGTCCAGGTCCGCGCATTGGGAACACACCGTTGCCGTCACCGAGGACGGGCCGCGGATCCTGACGCTACGACCCAGCTAGCGTCGTACGCGGCCAGGGTCACCAGGCCAACGATCCGTAGCGTCGACCGCCGCGGACCAGGCCGAGGTGCGCAGCCACCAGCCGTAGCCAGAGTCGAGTCGGCAGCTTGGTCACTGCAGTGGGCAGCAGTGGGTTCCTGATGCCGAGTACGAGTAGGGCGACGAGAATCGAGCGGAGCCGAAAAGGCGGGCAACCGTGTATGCGATGAAGTCCACGCACATGCGCCGATCCGTACCCCAGAGCGCCTGCTTGTCTCCAGTTCTCTCGGCGGCCGGTGCGTAGTCGATACGAGACCAACGGTTCGGCGATGAAGTGCATGCGATAGCCCTCGTGCTGTGCCCGCCACGAGAATTCCATGTCCTCGCTCGCGTGGATGTGGTCGAGCATGCCCCCGAGGTGTCGGTAGGTCGACGTGCGGCACGCCATGCTGGCGCCGATGACGAACGGCAGGAATCCGGATTGGCCTTGTTCCGAGGACGGTGCGAACGGTGTGGCTGCACGTGCGGCGTCGGAGTTCAGGGAGTCCGTTTCCAGGCCGGTACCCACCAGGTCGTACTCCTCCAGACAGGCGACGATGCGCCGGAGCCAGCTCGGGTGTACTGCATCGTCGGCGTCGCAGAAGGCGAGCAGTTCGCTGTCGGCGGCGTCTGCTCCGCAGTTGCGTGCGAACGATGCGCCGGGGACTCCCGCGGAATCGACATACTTCAAATCCAGGCTGGTGCGAAGGCAATGGTGTTCGACGTGGTCACGAAGGCCGTCGGTCGAGCCGTTGTCGCTGATGATCACTGTGAAGGAATTCTCGTAGTCCTGTCGAGCGAGGGCTCGAAGTTGATCGTCGAGAACATCCTTGGAGTTGTGAACCGGAATGATGACGGATACGACCGGATCGCCGGTGCGCGTGTCTGAGCTCAAGAGGGGTGCCTTGTAGTCGTCGTCGCGGACATGGCCGCCGCTCCGAGCGCGGGCGGGACGGCCTGTAGTTCTGCGGCTGTGATGCAGCCCGACAGAACGGTAGCTCAGGAAATCGAACTGGGCCAGCCGTGGACCTGGAGCATGGACGCGGGACGCATTTGGCCAGACGTGCATTTCCCGGTAACATAGATCGACGGTGCGCCCTGCGTACCGGATGTTCGCGTGCCCTGGTGGCCTGCGAACCGTTCCGGCGACACATCGGCCCGTTGACTCGGGTCGTTCAGTGGGCATCACGGTAACGGAAACAGATGCAATCAACCAGGTGTGAGAGCCAGGATCGCGGAGGATATGGCCAAGAAAGACGGTGCTATCGAGGTAGAGGGCCGAGTTGTCGAACCGCTGCCCAATGCGATGTTTCGCATTGAGCTCGAAAACGGCCACAAGGTGCTCGCTCACATCAGCGGAAAGATGCGTCAGCACTACATCCGCATCCTTCCCGAGGATCGCGTCGTGGTAGAGCTTTCGCCCTACGACCTCACGCGTGGACGCATCGTTTACCGCTACAAGTAAGAGCTTCCCCGGCCACGTCCGGTCGGGGAGAACCATGCTCGGGGCCACTGCACGCAGCGGGGCCGAGCTACACACAGGAGATCAACGACGTGAAGGTTCAGCCGAGCGTCAAGAAGATCTGCGAAAAGTGCAAGGTGATTCGTCGTAACGGACGCGTCATGGTGATCTGCGACAACCTGCGTCACAAGCAGCGTCAGGGATAACCACCGAGCATTTCGCACGTCGGCTTGGCAAAAGCTAGAAGATGACCTCCCAGCACCAACCGCAACACACGCGTTGCGGCATACCCCCGGCACGGAGGCCGGGGCCCCACTGAGTTGGTTGAAAGACGCTTCGCACCCGAGTGGTGAGAAGGACACAGGGGACGGACTGGGAGCAGACCTCCGGACAAGAAAAGGAAATGCCACATGGCACGTCTCGCAGGTGTGGATCTGCCGCGCGAAAAGCGCATGGAGATCGCACTGACTTACATCTACGGCGTCGGCCGTACCCGCTCCAAGGAAATTCTCACAGCGACGGGCGTCAGCCCCGACCTGCGAAGCAAGGATCTCGGCGACGACGATCTGCGCAAGCTCAGCGATTACATCAACGAGTCCCTCAAGGTCGAGGGCGACCTGCGCCGCGAGGTCCAGGCCGACATCCGCCGCAAGATCGAAATCGGCTGCTACCAGGGTCTTCGCCACCGTCGTGGTCTGCCCGTTCGTGGGCAGCGCACCAAGACCAATGCGCGTACCCGTAAGGGACCCAAGCGCACCATTGCCGGCAAGAAGAAGGCGAAGTAATGCCCCCCAAAGCACGCGGTACCGGTCCGAAGAAGGCGCAGAAGACGCGTCGCAGGGACAAGAAGAACGTCCCGCACGGATCTGCGCACATCAAGAGCACGTTCAACAACACGATCGTGTCGATCACCGACCCCGCCGGAAACGTCATCTCGTGGGCGTCCTCGGGACACGTGGGCTTCAAGGGCTCGCGCAAGTCGACTCCGTTCGCCGCACAGCTCGCAGCCGAGAACGCTGCGCGCAAGGCACAGGAGCACGGCGTCAAGAAGGTCGACGTCTTCGTCAAGGGTCCCGGCTCCGGCCGTGAGACCGCTATCCGCTCGCTTCAGGCCGCTGGCCTCGAGGTCGGCACCATCTCCGATGTCACCCCTCAGCCGCACAACGGCTGCCGTCCGCCCAAGCGGCGTCGGGTCTAGCGGGAAGGAAAGGTTTAGAAAATGGCACGTTATACCGGTCCTATCACCCGCAAGTCGCGTCGTCTGCGCGTCGACCTCGTCGGAGGCGACCAGGCGTTCGAGCGTCGTCCCTACCCGCCCGGCCAGCACGGTCGCGCGCGGATCAAGGAGAGCGAGTACCTGCTCCAGCTGCAGGAGAAGCAGAAGGCTCGCTTCACCTACGGCGTGATGGAGAAGCAGTTCCGTCTGTACTACAAGGAAGCCAACAGGACCGTCGGCAAGACCGGCGAGAACCTGCTGACGATCCTCGAGAGTCGGCTCGACAACGTCGTGTACCGCGCCGGACTGGCACGTACGCGTCGTCAGGCCCGTCAGCTGGTCACGCACGGTCACTTCCTGGTGAACAACAAGCGCGTCGACATCCCCAGCTACCGCGTCTCGCAGTACGACATCATCGACGTCCGCGAGAAGTCCGCGCAGACACTGCCGATCCAGATCGCCCGCGAAAGCTACGGCGACCGTCCCGTCGCCCCGTGGCTGCAGGTCGTGCCCAACCGTCTTCGCATCCTGGTGCACAGGTTGCCGGAGCGCGCACAGATCGATGTGCCGCTCCAGGAGCAGCTCATCGTCGAGTACTACTCGAAGTAAGGCGCAGCACGCATGTGAGTCTCCCCGCGAGGCTCACATGCGTCTTCGCCTCCACACGTGGGCGTCAAATAGCGGACGCCCGTACAGGAGGAACACACAATGCTCATTTCACAGCGCCCGACGTTGACCGAAGAGGTCATCGCCGACAACCGCTCGAAATTCGTCATCGAGCCGCTCGAGCCCGGCTTCGGTTACACACTCGGCAACTCGCTCCGCCGCACCCTGCTGTCGTCGATCCCCGGCGCTGCTGTCACCAGCATCCGTATCGACGGCGTCCTCCACGAATTCACCACCGTCCCCGGAGTGAAGGAAGACGTCACCGACGTCATCCTGAACCTCAAGGGCCTCGTGGTGAGCTCCGAAGAAGACGAACCGGTCACCATGTACGTCCGCAAGCAGGGCCCAGGCGCTGTCACCGCAGGCGACATCGTGCCTCCGGCCGGCGTCACGGTGAACAACCCCGATCTGCACATCGCGACCCTGAACGACAAGGGCAAGTTGGAGATCGAGCTCGTCGTCGAGCGCGGTCGCGGCTACGTCCCCGCCGTCCAGAACAAGGCATCGGGTGCCGAGATCGGCCGTATTCCGGTCGACTCGATCTACTCGCCCGTGCTCAAGGTCACCTACAAGGTGGAGGCCACCCGCGTCGAACAGCGCACCGACTTCGATCGGCTCGTTCTCGACGTGGAGACCAAGAATTCCATCACCGCGCGGGACGCGCTCGCTTCGGCGGGCAAGACCCTGGTTGAGCTCTTCGGCCTCGCCCGTGAGCTGAACGTCGAAGCAGAAGGCATCGAGATCGGACCCTCGCCCGCCGAGGCCGATCACATCGCTTCCTTCGGACTCCCCATCGAGGATCTGGACCTCACCGTCCGGTCCTACAACTGCCTCAAGCGCGAGGGTGTTCACACCGTCGGCGAGTTGGTTGGTCGTACCGAGTCCGATCTGCTCGACATCCGTAACTTCGGGCAGAAGTCCATCGACGAGGTGAAGGTCAAGCTGCACTCGCTCGGCCTCTCCCTCAAGGACAGCCCCGCGTCGTTCGATCCGAGCACCGTGCCTGGCTACGACGCCACCACGGGCACGTGGAGTGACACCGACGCCGGCTCCTTCAGTGATACCGAAGGTGCCGAGCAGGACTACGCCGAGACAGAACAGCTGTAATCAGCTCGCTGGAGCTCTTACTAGGAGATTCATCATGCCCAAGCCCACCAAGGGCCGCCGTCTCGGCGGGTCGGCGTCGCACCAGAAGGCCATCCTGGCCAACCTGGCGACGTCACTCTTCGAGCACGGCCGCATCACCACCACCGAGTCGAAGGCCAAGCGCCTTCGTCCCCACGCCGAGAAGCTCGTCACCCACGCCAAAAAGGGTGATCTGGCGCATCGTCGTGAGGTACTCAAGACGATCAACAACAAAGATGTCGTGCACAAGCTGTTCGCCGAGATCGGGCCTTTCTTCGCCGATCGCGACGGTGGCTACACGCGCATCATCAAGACCGTCCCCCGCAAGGGTGACAACTCGCCGATGGCCATCATCGAGCTCGTCAACGAGCAGACGGTGTCCAACGAAGCCGATCGCGCACGCCGCGTGAAGGCATCGAAGGCTGCTCCCGCCGCAACCGAGGCTCCGGCCGAGGACGCGACCGACGAGAACGTCGTCGAGGCTGTCGAAGCCGACGCGACCGACGCCGAGGTGGCCAACGCCGACGCAGTGATCGACGGCATCGAGGACAACGACGCACACGCGTCGGACGCCCCCGAGGCCGAGGAAGCAAAGAAGGATTAGTCCTTTTGAGCTCCGAGCACGATCGAAGCGGGCCCGCCATTCCCTCAGGGGAAGGCGGGCCCGCTTTTTCGGTACCGACCAGATTTCGGCTCGACATCTCCTACGACGGCACGAACTTCTCCGGATGGGCGCGCCAACCGGGAATCCGCACCGTCTGCGGAGTGCTCGAAGAAGCCTTCTCCACAGTGCTGCGGCAACCGATAGAGCTGACCGTGGCGGGGCGAACCGACGCCGGAGTCCACGCGACGGGACAGGTGGCTCACTTCGATGCCATCGACGTTCCGGTCGATCACGACAGACTGGTCCGGCGAATGGCCCGGTTTCTGCCCACCGATGTTCGAGTGCGGGCCATCAGCACCGTCTCCCGCGATTTCGACGCGCGTTTCTCGGCGTACCGCAGGCACTACGAGTATCGATTCGGTACGGCGCTCTACGGCGTCGACCCCCTCGACGTCGCCGGTGTCGTCTCCTGGCCGAGGCCCATCGATCTGGGCGCGGTGCGGGAGGCATCCGCAAAATTGATCGGTCTGCACGATTTCGCCGCGTTCTGCAAACGACGTGACGGTGCCACCACCGTTCGGGAACTGCAGCGGTTCGACTGGGAGCGCAACGGCGATCGCCTCACCGCGTACGTCAGCGCCGACGCATTCTGCTGGTCCATGGTCCGTAGCCTCGTCGGTGCCATGCAGGCCGTGGGGGAAGGTCGCCGAACTCCCGACTGGGCGCGGTCGCTGTTGACTCGCCGTGAGAGAGCGAGCGAGGTGACGGTGGCTCCGGCACATGGCTTGTCTCTGGTTCGCGTCGACTATCCGCCGGCCGACGAGCTGGCCGCCCGGAACGCGGCCACCCGAGAAGTGCGGTCGGCGATCACCGACGACCAGTGCTGTGGGGGAGAGGGTTGACCGAGCGCTCCCGGGTCTAGTGTCGGAGCGATGCAGCCGATACAGCTCGCGATCGTCGTCGGTAGTGTGCGTGCCGGTCGAGTGGGACCGACCGTCGCGGCCTGGGTACGACGTATCGCCGCCGAGCGCAGCACCGTCGAGGTGGTCGACGTCGACCTGGCCGATTTCGAGTTACCCAATTCCCTCGTCCCGTGCGAGAACTCCGAACGATTCACCAGGACCATCGGCGCTGCCGATGCCTTCGTGCTCGTCACGCCCGAGTACAACCACGGCGTACCCGGTGCGCTGAAGACCGCGCTCGACACGGTCAAGTACGAGTGGCGAGGAAAGCCGGTGGGATTCGTGTCCTACGGCGGGCTCGGCGGAGGTATCCGGGCCACCGAACAACTACGGCAGATCACCGCCGAACTGCACATGGTCTCCGTCCGGGACGCCGTATCCCTGCACCGGATACGGAAGCGATTCGACAGCGAGGGTGGTATCGACGATCCGGCTGCCGTCGATGCCCTCGGTCGACTGCTCGATCAAATCGAGTGGTGGGCCGGCGCTCGCCGGCGCACGGACTATCCCGGCTGAGGTCGAGTCAGGCACGGACCGCAGGACGCAGGCTTCGGGGTCGACCGATGAACGCCGTCTCCTGTGGAATCGTGACCAGCGTCAACTCGACATCGACCGGACCGGATCGAACTCGAACTCGATCACCCGACGCGTGAGGTTGGACGATCGTCAGATCCGGCTCCGATGGTGGCGGGCCCTGCTCCTGCTCACTGCTGCCCCTCTGCGGCGCATGCTCGGTCAAGGTCATCACGGTGATACCTGAAAATTGTTGCTGCGGAGGCGGTGCCGAGCCGTGGGCGAAGTCGATCAGAATCACGTCGTAGGCCGAGCGAGATCGGGAGTCGTTGCCGTCGACGACCAGAAGTCGATCGGGAGCGTTCATCGCGTCGAGGAGTGCGCGCCAGGCATGTGGGCGGTCGGTCCGAACGATGACCCTGGCCCCGGTGGCGATGGCACGGAAGAGTAGCTGCTGAGCGAGATAGAGCTCCCCGGCGATCCGAACCCGAGCCAGTCCCGGGCCGAACAACCTGACCGCGACACCGTTTCCGCGGGCGTCCGATCCCACCAGTTGGCCGCAACCGCTGACCGGAAGCACCAACTCGTTCAACGTCGAGACCTCGAGAACTGTGCAGGGAGACAGTGAGTCGAGGGCGGGAATCGCCAGGGGGAGTTGCGCGAACATCCCGTCTCGCTGGCTGCCGCTCATCGAGGTCAACGCGCGAACACGGGGCCGGGCCAACGCAGTTCGGGTGACGAATCGGCACGATCCAGAGACCCGCACCTTGTCGGGATCGCGGGCCGGTTGCAGCCGGAACGACATCGTGGTCCCCAGGGACGACGTCGCCCACAGAGTCGAGATGTCCTCGGCAGTGATTGCGCTGCAATCGATTCCGAAACCGGTACTCGACACACCGGGCAAGGGTGCCGTCGACCATGTCTGTGTCAGATCGTCGCTGCTGACGCCCCGGCACATGGCCAGCACAGCAGATCGAAGTTCGGCGCCCGTCGACAACTTCGAGTACTGCCCGTGCGCCCGAAGAGCGCGCTGAATGCGCGTGCTCGCCACCACGGCCGTGCGAGCAGCACCTGCTCTGCCGCCGCCTCTGACATCGATCGCCCGAGCATTGGTGCGCAGATCGAGCGTGACTGCCACCCACACCGTTCGGTCCGCGACCGCCGGTAGCGGACCGATGAGACCCTCGTACACCTCGGTGGCGATCGAACCCGGCGCGCTGCGGAATCCGAGTGCGATGACGTCGATGGAACGTATTTCGATGTCGTGTTGCCGTAGACACGACGCCAACGCGTCGACGGCCAGTACGTGCTGCGTCTCGGCGCTCGCCCGGCCGAGGACAGTGGTGGCGTGCTGTGGCGGCAGGAGCTCGATGGTGCAGGTGACGGTGTCGCGCTGCCAGTGAACGCCAACCGGCCGGCCGGCACGGTCGACGTGTTCGGTGGTGACGCCCACCGCGGGAGAGCGATCGGCGAGGAACCGCCAGATGGCCCGCAGCCAGTGCACGACGGGTCTGCGCCGGACGGCGACGAACGGAACGAGCGCCACCGCACCAGCCGCGAGCAGTGCCCACGTCAGGGGCACCTGCGCTGTAGACAAGGCAAGACTCGTTGCCACCGCTGCTGCCTCGGCCGCGATCACGCGTCGGACCGTGGGCGTGACGAACGGAACGGCGGGCCGCCCGCGCCCTGTGGAATTCGTACGGATCATCGAAACCTTCCCCCCGAAGGTCGCAGTGCCGTCGATCGCCGCCAACGCGGTCGCCGAGGTGTGCGGACGAACTGTACTGTGTCGCGTGACCCGAGTGGGGATCGGGTCGTCAGCAATCCTGGGGGGAATCGTGGCGTCGACGCCGACAACGAAGTGGCAGGTTGGCGGCTACCGCTTTCTGGTGCGCCGAATGGAACACGCGCTGATCAGGCGCGATGCCCGGATGCTGCACGATCCGATGAAGTCGCAGTCGCGGGCGCTCCTGGTGGGCGTCGTGATCGCCTGCATCGGTTTGGCGGGATGCGCTGCGTTGGCGCTGTTCCGGCCCCAGGACAAGATCGGCGACGCCACGATCGTGGTCGGCAAGGATTCGGCCGCGATGTTCGTGAAGGTGGACGAAGTGTTCCACCCGGTGCTCAATCTCGCGTCGGCTCGGCTGATCGTCGGCGCGCCCGACGAACCGTTGACGGTCAAGGAATCCGAGCTCGCGTCACGACCTCGCGGCGCGCTGGTGGGCATTCCCGGGGCTCCGTCTGCTCTGCCGCACGACGGCGACGGCATCGCCGCGACGTGGACAGTCTGCGATACCGTCGACCCGATCGCAGGAGTGACCACCACGACCGTCCTGGTGGGTAGCCCTCACTACGGTGACAACGCGGCTGCGCTCGCCGATTCCGAGGCGTTCCTGTGGACCTCCGGCGGCACCGCCTACCTGGTGCACAACGGCACCAAATCGCCGGTCGACCTGAACAACAGGGCGGTGGTCCGCGCACTGGGACTCGAAGACGCCAGACCGTCTCCGGTCAGTGCCGGTCTGCTCAATTCCGTGCCTGCATCGCCGCCCGTCGCGGCACCGTTCATTCCCCGAGCGGGCGAGGCACCCTCGTTCCCTTTCGGCGGTCGAACGGTCGGTTCGGTCGTCAAGGTCGCCGGTCGCGACGTCCAGCACTACGTGGTGCTCGAGGACGGTATTCAGGCGATCAACGAAACTGCGGCACTGCTCATCAAGTTCACCGATTCGCAAGGCAGCCCGGACATCGCAGCCGTCAATCCCGACGTACTCGCAGATGCTCCCAAAACATCGATGGGACTGGCGGTGTCGACGTTTCCCGATACGACGCCCTCGATCGTCGATGCCGGTGAGCGCCCTGTCGGTTGCCTGACGTGGGAGCCGCTCGACGTTGCCGACGGCGGACCGTCGGCTCGAGTGGTCGAGTCGGCAGGCCGCGCGTTGCCGCTCGAGTCCGGGGCCCAACCGGTTGCACTGGCTCAGGCGGACGGCGGGGGTGACGCCGTCGATCAGGCTTACCTCGCACCTGGCAGCGGTGGGTTCGTGCGCAGTACCGGTATCTCGACCTCGAGCACCCGTCAAGGCAGCGTCTTCTTCGTGGCAGACACCGGAGTTCGGTACGGAGTGGATGGCCCCGAGGCCGCGTCGGCGCTCGGGTTCGGACCACCGGCTCCTGCACCCTGGCAGATGCTGCAGTTGCTCGGCAACGGACCCACCCTCGGTCGCGGTCAGGCCTTGACGATGCACGACGGGGTTGCCCCGGACCCGGAGGCTGCGGCACTTCCGACCGAGTAACGGTGTCTCACTGGGGCGGACCGCGTCGACGCAGCGGTATCGACAGGGCGAGTCCGAGCGCCAGGACCACCGCCACCAGCACCGAACCGGTGGCCGCTGCCGTTCGCGGACGGTGATCCGGTGCGGGCGGTGGCAGCGGCGCACTCAACGCAACACTGTCCGCAAGTACCGCACGCGGAGCGGGCGTCACGAGATCGGTGACTGCTGCGAGCGGATCGACGACGCCGTGACCGACCAGAGGGTTCCATCCTTCGGCGGGCGCGTGCGCCGTTCGTTGTATCCGGTCCACCACTTCCAGGGCGGACAGCTCGGGCCGGTGGGCGCGCACCAGCGCCGCGACGGCAGCGACCAGCGGTGCCGCGAAGCTCGTGCCGGTCATGGGAAGCACGCCGTCGGTGCCCAGAACACCGTTCGCAAGTCCGTTGCCCGTCGACGACAGTGAGGTCATGTTCGACCCCGGGGCGGCAACGTCGACCCACGGACCGGCGAGGCTGAACGGGGACGGTGTTCCGTCCGACTCGACCGAACCGACCGTCAGGACGTCGTCGAACCACGCCGGAGTTGCGATGGTTCCGAACGAGGCCCACGGATCCGTGCCGGGTCGGACCGGGTCGGTCATCGGGTTCTGTGTCCGGCAGGCCGCGCTGCCGACGTTGCCCGCTGCGGCCACGACGACAACGTTTCTCTCCCGGACGGCGTACTGAACCGCGGCACCGAGTGGACCGTCGGCAACGCCGCCTCCCGCCGGCACGCAGGCCACCTCGGAAATGTTGATGACCGTTGCTCCCGAGTCAACTGCAGTCCGGATCGCCATGGCCATCGTGCGCACGTTGCCGTAGCCGGCGGCATTCTCCGGCTCGGCGGCCTTTTCTTCCTCCGGCCTGTTGTCGACAATCTGAAATGCATTGCTGGACTGCCGAATCGACAGGACGCGTGCGTCCGGTGCGCCGCCGGCGAAGCCGCTGCCCGGTGCAGTCTGTGCCGCGATCAGACCGGCAACCATCGTGCCGTGCGCATCACAGTCGAACAATCCGTCACCTGCACTCACGTAGTCGCCGCCAGACGTCAGACCGGCGAGACGTGGATGAGAAGTGACACCGGTGTCGATGACGGCAACCAGCTGTCCTGCCCCGCGGGTGATGGGCCAGACCGACGCGAAGTCGAGCGTCTCCTGCGCAGTCGGCACCTCCTGGGCGTCGACGGCCTCGGAGGGAAGGGCGCAGGCATTCTTCTGCTCGGTGGGTTCGAGCGGACCAGGCGGACTCGGTGGTGGCAGCTGCGCCGGGTCGATCACAGGACGTTCGGCATACGCCGGGGACACACCGATGACTGCGTTCGACGTCAGGGCGAGTGCAGTGACCCCCGCGATGACGATCCATCGCTGCCTGCGCGGTGTCACAACCCGCGGACGACGCTGTACAGACCGCAGACCCACACTGCGATCGGGATGACCAGGGCAATGGTGGCGTACTCGAGCAGCTCGGCGGATCGCCGCATCACCGGCGAATACGTCCGGGTCGGCACGAGAGCGCCGAAGATCGACGCTGTCACGGCTCCTGCCAGAGCCACACCGAACAACGCGAGAGCGTCGTCCGGGAGCGCGACAACGGCACCCACGAGCAGCGCCAGCAGGATCGTCGTTCCGCCGGCCACCAGAGGAACCGCATGCGTCACCACCGCATAGGTACGACCGCGTAGCAGGAGCACGAGCGCACACAACGCCGCAAGCGCCACCGCGGGCCATCGGACGCCACCTCCGGAATCGACTGCCGCCGCAACGAGAACTCCCGCAACCACGGCGGCGGTGAACGCCAGCAACAGACCGGTCAGACAGCTGCGAGCCCGAGCGGCGGCCACCTGCAGATCGGCGAACGAGATCGCGTCGAGTTCGGCCTCCTCGACCGTGTCCAACGGCGCTCCTGCGGTGGGAACCGCCGGAAGCGGCAACCCGGCCTGCATCATCGACACACGAGCGGACAGCGCAATTCCCGCGAGCCCGACGAGAGCAGCGGCAGTGCCGATCGACGGTAGCGGCATCGTCGTGAACAGCGTGCACACCATGGCGACGAACACCAGGAGTGCCGACACGATCGCCGCAGTGAACAGTGCGAAACCGCATCCGCCGATACGAAGGGACAGCAGGGCTGTTGCGCCCGCCATGGCAGAACCCAGCATCAGTTGAGCCGCACCGAACTGCCCGGGTACCAACAGAGTTCCGCCGGTGAACATCATCGCTACCGCACACCCACCGAAGAGGACAGCGATTGCGTGTTGGTGATACACCCGCCCCAGAATCATCCCCGTGATCGCGAAGAGGATCGACGCGGTGATTGCCGAGAGTCCTTCGACGACGTTGCCGGTGTTCGCGGCCCCCGCCCGGATCGGCCCGCCCAACACGACTGCGCACGCCAGCAACACCAGCGAGCCGGTGACGACCGAACCCACCGTTCGCGCAGTACCGGCCGTCCACTGCGACACATCGTCACTGCCTGCCAGCGCAACAGAATTCATGAGGTCGTCGAAGAGCGGAACCGGCACGGGGCGCTCGGCGACACCCAACACGAGCAGCTCACCGTCGCGCACGGACAACTCGGCGAGGGTCGACGTCGGTGACAGCGGTGGGAAGCCGATCCGCGCGAGGGTCCACGCCACGGGCAACCCCTCCGAAGCGCCCCCGGCCGCGGGCTCCACTCCCGCTATCCCCTGTCGTTCCGCAGGCTCCACTCCCGCAATCATGTCGATGATCCCCGGAACGAGGAGCGAGACCGGAACGTCCACGGGCAGCGCCATGTCCACCTGTGTCGACCTCGCCAGCACCGTCACTCGGCAGACTTCCTGCGCACGTACGGAGTGCGTGCCGGACGAGCGCCGACCGGCATCACCGACGGCATTCGTTTCCGTCGGAGCAGTAGGTGCAGTGCGCGACGGCGCGATACCGGCCGATGGACGGCTCTCGGCACGTGTCATGAAGATCCCCCCCGGATGCGTGCGGTTGTCCCGATGCCCGCCCCAATGGGCATCGGTGTGCAAACCCTACGACATCGCGGCGACAGGCGATCGCCGGTGCTCAGGCGGGAACGAGGTCACTCACCTGTGCGAGCAACTCGAACGAGCGCAGCCACGACGCGCGGTCGGACACACCGGACGCGACGATCAGCTCGTCCGCGCCTGTTCGCTCGGCGAATCGGTCGAGGTAGTCCCTCACCATGTCCGGCGTTCCCACTGCCGAGTACTTGGTCATCTTCGCGATCTGTTGGCCCGCCGGTGCCTCCAGAACCATGTCGGCTTCCTCGTCGGTGAAGGTTCGGCCCCGGCCCAGCAGCAGGCTGACGCGGCTGCGCTTGGTGCGGAGGAACTGTGCCTGAGCGTCGGCCAGCGAATCGGCCGCGATCACGTTGACACCGACGATCAGGTGCGGCTCCGACAACTGCGCCGACGGGCGGAAGTCACGGCGATAGATCTCGACCGCCTGCTCGAGCGCGTCGGGCGCGAAGTGCGACGCGAAGGCGTAGGGAAGGCCGAGTGCCGCGGCGAGTTGGGCACCGAACAGCGACGAGCCGAGGATGTACAGCGGTACCTCGGTGCCGGCTCCCGGCGTCGCGTTCACTCCTGGGACGAGAGATTCCGCCGACAGGTAGCCCTGTAGTTCCTGGACGTCCTGGGGGAAGCGGTCTGCGGACGCGGGGTCGCGACGCATCGCGCGCATCGTCACCTGATCGCTGCCGGGTGCGCGACCGAGACCCAGGTCGATTCGTCCCGGGTACAGCGTTGCCAAGGTGCCGAACTGCTCGGCGATGGTCAGCGGCGCGTGGTTGGGGAGCATGATCCCACCGGATCCCAGCCGAATTCGCTGAGTATGGGCTGCGACGTGCCCGATCAGAACCGACGTGGCCGACGACGCGATGGTCTTCATGTTGTGGTGCTCGGCGTACCAGATCCGTCGGTACCCCCAGTTCTCGGCGTGCTGCGCGAGTGTCACGCTGGCGTCGAAGCTGTCGCGGACTGTTTCGCCCTCGCCCACATGAGCGAGATCGAGGATGGACAGGGGTACGGACACGGTCGGGGCCCAGCCTTTCGTTCGTCGAGCACGCGGCCGAAGAGCCGCTTTTCGGTGCAACGGCGTCGGACGCCGTTCTATTTCTCGCAGCCCTGAGGCCCCCGCGCGAGACCATGAGTGCACCTGTGGACCGCTCGGTCTTCGATGCGCTAGCCTGTCGTCCACGCGGCCTCGGGGGGAGGTCGCTGTACGCAGTAGTGGGGGCGCAGCCGTGGGGGCGGACCGATGAGTACCGTGCGCTTCGTTCGCGTTGCGCGCCGCGAGGTGCCTCGATCGCCGGGCGGTGAGGTGGCCCTGCAGCCGCCACCCGAGATTCCACGCGCGGTGCCGGGCAATCTGCTGATGAAGCTGATGCCACTGGTGATGGTTGCAGCGATGGTCGGCATGGTCGCGCTGATGTTCACTTCCGGCGCGGCGGCGAACCCGATGATGTTGATGTTCCCCGCCATGATGTTGATGTCCATGGTGGGGATGCTGGCCGGCGGTGGAAAGTCCGGTGGAGCGCGCACGGCCGAGGCGAACGAGGACCGCAAGGACTATCTGCGCTACCTCGATCAGCTTCGCCGTGATGTCGCCGACACCGAGCGGGCGCAGCGCAAAGCTCTCGAATGGAGTCACCCGGCCCCCGAAACCCTCTGGTCGATCGCCGGAACCGAGCGGATGTGGGAACGGCGACTGTCGGACCCCGATTTCGCTCACGTGCGAGTCGGTCGCGGGGATCAGCGCCTGGCGACCCGATTGGTTCCGCCCGAGACCGGACCGGTGGAGGATCTGGAACCCGTCTCGGCGGTCTCACTGCGACGGTTCGTGCGGGCGCACTCGGTGGTGGGCGCGCTGCCGACCGCGGTGTCCCTGAGGGGATTCGCTGCACTGTCCATAGCGGGAGATCGTGACGACGCCCGGGCGATGGTGCGAGCAATGTTGGCCTCGCTGTGCAGCTTTCACGGACCCGACCACGTCGCAGTCGCAATCGTCTGCGGTCCGGACACTGTGGAGCAGTGGGAATGGGCCAAGTGGCTTCCGCACACGCAGCACGATGCCCTGCGCGACGGGGCCGGATCCGCGCGAATGATCTTCGGTAGCTTCCTCGAGCTGGAAAGTGCACTGGGCGATGTGCTGGCGATGCGTAATCGGTTCGCGCGCGGCGCGGTTCCGGTCGCCGGTGTCGTGCAGTTGGTGATCGTGGTGGACGGCGGACTTCTCGACAACCGGTCGACCGACCTCACCGATACGGGCCTCGATTCCGTCACGATCGTCGACCTGTCCGGCCTCTGCCCCGGACTGGCTGCGTCCCGTGGCCTGCAGTTGTTCGCCGAGAACGGATCCATCGGAGCGGTCAGCGGAACCACGGTCGAGGTGTTCGCCGTCGCGGACTCGATGAATACCACCCAGGCCCACGCCGTTGCCAGGCGTCTGTCGCCTTTTCGCGTGCCGACGTCCTCGTCGGTCGTCGATGTCGTGGACGACGACGGTGTGCGGATCTCGGGATGGAACAGTCTCGTCGGGATCGCCGACGTAGGTGCACTCGATCCGGACCGGGCTTGGACCACTCGGCGCGGACGCGAGCGGCTGCGGGTACCGATCGGTGTCGCACCCGACGGCAGCACCGTGGAGATCGATCTGAAGGAATCCGCCGAGAGCGGTATGGGGCCTCACGGATTATGTATCGGCGCAACGGGTTCCGGAAAATCGGAGTTTCTCCGAACGCTCGTGCTCGGCTTGGTGTCGACTCACTCACCGGAACAGCTCAATCTGGTACTCGTCGACTTCAAGGGCGGCGCTACGTTCGCGGGACTCGAGGCTGCCCCGCACGTGGCCGCCGTCATCACCAACCTGTCCGAGGACTTGGCGCTGGTGGATCGAATGCGTGATGCCTTGGCCGGCGAGATGAATCGGCGGCAGGAATTGCTGCGCTCGGCCGGGAACTTCGCGAATGTGTCCGATTACGAGAAGGCGCGCGCGGCGGGAGCCGATCTCGCACCGATGCCTGCCCTGTTCGTGGTGGTCGACGAGTTCTCGGAATTGCTGAGCCAGCAGCCGGAATTCGCCGAGCTGTTCGTCGCGATCGGTCGGCTCGGACGTTCGCTTCACATGCACCTGTTGCTCGCCAGTCAGCGACTCGAAGAAGGCAAGCTACGTGGTCTCGACAGTCACCTGTCGTACCGAATCGGACTGAAAACGTTCTCCGCGAACGAGTCTCGCTCGGTCCTCGGCGTCCCCGACGCTTATCACCTTCCCGCGCAACCCGGTGCGGGTTACCTCAAGTGCGATTCGGCCGAGATCGTCAGGTTCGCTGCGGCCTACGTCTCCGGTCCGTATTCACCGCCGCGCTCCGGTTCCGGGACGCGGACTCTGCCCGGCGCAGACATCAGGCCGAAGCCGTTCACCGCCTTCACTGTGCCCCTCGACGTCATCGACCTCGGCCGCATCGAGGATGCCGGCGCGCCGCCGGTCGAACCGGATTCGGTCGATTCGGAGAGTACGGGTGCGTCGGTTCTCGACGTGGTCGTCGGACGAATTCGAGGTCGCGGAATGCCGGCCCACGAGGTGTGGTTGCCGCCGTTGGACACTGCCCCGACCCTCGACCGGTTGGTGCTCGGATCGGTTCTGACCGAGCGTGTCGCTCCGCTCAGCGCTCTGCGCGCCCCCATCGGAATCGTCGACCGGCCGTTCGATCAGCGCCGCGATCTGTTGACCGTCGATCTGTCCGGCGCAGCAGGCCACGTCGCCATCGTCGGAGCACCGCAATCGGGAAAGTCGACGGCACTTCGGTCCTTGATCCTGGCGCTGGCGATGACGCATTCACCCGCGCAGGTGCAGTTCTACTGCTTGGATTTCGGCGGCGGAACGCTGGCCGGTCTGGCCGATCTGCCACACGTCGGGTCGGTGGCCAACCGGCTGGACGTCGATCGGGTTCGACGCACCGTGGCCGAGGTGGCCGCCGTAGTTCGGCAGCGGGAGAGGACGTTCCGCGATCGCGGTATCGACTCGATGGCCGAGTTCCGACGGCGACGCGCGACGCAACCCGTCGATCCCGAGGACCGGTTCGGTGACGTCTTTCTCGTCATCGATGGCTGGCCCTCCATCAGGTCGGACTTCGAGAGTCTGGAACAGCAGATCGCCACCCTGACCACGCAGGGCCTCGCGTTCGGGCTGCATCTGATTCTCACCGCGTCGCGGTGGGCGGAAGTTCGGCCCGCGACCAAGGACCTGATCGGTACTCGGTTGGAACTGCGGCTCGGAGATCCGTCGGATTCGGACATGGGCCGAGCCAAGGCGTCGAGCGTTCCGGAGGGTCGGCCGGGCCGGGGTATGACCAGGGACGGTCTGCATCTGTTGATCGCACTTCCACGGGTGGACGACGTCAGTTCCGTCGACGACCTGTCTCGGGCAGTCGGTGAGTCGGTGGCGGCGATCGCGGCAGCGTCTGCCGGGTCACCCGCGCCGCCGGTGCGAATGCTGCCGGAGCTGCTCGAACGGTCCGCAGTTCTCGATCTGCTCGGTCATTCGTGGCCGCGAACTCGCGGTGCTACTCCGGAGCTGGGAGTTCCGATCGGCATCGACGAGGCAGAGTTGGCACCGGTGGTGATCGACTTCGCAGAGAATCCACACTTCGTCGTGTTCGGCGACAGCGAGTGCGGCAAGACGTCTCTGCTGCGCGGGATCTGTCGATCGCTCGTCGAGGCGAACTCGTCCGACCGCGTCAAGCTCATCATCGCGGACTATCGCCGAATCCTGCTCGGCACAGTCGATTCCGAGCATCTCGCCGGGTATGCGGCGTCGCAGGCGACGCTGACAGCGATGCTCGTCGACCTCGCCGGCCGTATGACCGAGCGCATGCCGGGTGCAGATGTGACGCAGCAGCAGCTCCGCGAGCGGTCGTGGTGGAATGGTCCCGAGGTGTTCGTCGTCGTCGACGACTACGATCTGGTCGCAACGTCGTCGGGGAATCCGCTGGCCCCGTTGGTGGAACATCTTCCGCATGCGCGAGACATCGGGCTGCACGTGATCGTGGCGCGACGTTCGGGCGGGGCAGGCCGGGCCTTGTTCGACCCGGTGATAGGACGGTTGCGCGATCTGGTGACGCCGGGACTGGTCATGAGCGGAAGCCGCGACGAGGGCAACCTGCTCGGGACGGTGCGTCCCAGTGCCTTGCCGCCGGGCCGTGGCGTGTTGGTCAATCGCTCGGGTCAGGCGCTGGTTCAGCTCGGACACTCGAGTTGACGAACCCCGCGTGGCGTTATGCCGCAGTGCATCTGGGGTACACGGAGATCTCCGTCGTCGCCACGGGCGGAGTGTTCGAGGGTCCGAGAGAGAGCGTCGAATCGGCGTTCGCCACAGTGGAGGACGGCGGTCTGGCGTTCGGCAGGCACGCAGCCGGAGCCGATATACCGCCGCTGCTCTGCATCGACGATGCGTCGATCCCGGTGGGGGCCTCGGTGTGGGACCGAACGGCGGTACTGCACGGAATCGTGTGGTCGGCTCTGCACAGTGCAGGGGTGCGCGACCGACTCGACGTGCTCGAGATCGCGTATCCGTCGACGTGGGGAGAAGAGCGCTCGGGCATTCTTCGTGCCACGTTCGCGTCGTCGGCGAGCGAGGTGGTGCTCGTGGAGACAGCCGAGGCGGCCCTGTCGTGGTCGGGTGAACGAGCGCCCGGTGCGGCCGTCGTCATCGAAGTCGGTGCTCTCGATACGTCCGTCGTCGTCCTCGACGAGTCCGGGGCGCACGGCGGGGATACCGGCGCGATCCTGCCCTTCGGTATCGACGACGACTCCGCCTGGCGGCGAGCGGTGGGGGAGTACGCCAGGTCGTCGGTCACGCGCTGCCCCGACGAGGTGTACGTGGTGTCGTCGTCGAGCGTCGGACCCGATCCCATCGTCGATCACTCCACGCACTGGCTGACCGGTCTCGATGTCGCCAGGTCGCTGTACCGTCGAGCCGGGGCGGATCTCGTACCGACACCACCCGTTCGTGCCTCGACGACGCGATCGGCGGCGTGGCTCGACGACGTCGCCGCGCCCCCGCCGCGGTCGAGGAACCGTCGTTCGGCTCTTGTCACGGCGGCGAGCGCTGTGTCAGCGGTGGTCGTATTCGTCTGCGTAGCAGCCTATTTTGCTGTTCGATCGCCCGAGAGCGTCGATGCATCGGCAGCACAACCCTTTTCGCCGATAGTCGCCCCCACGGTGTCACCGTCTTCGGTCGTCGAACCGACGCCGACGACGGTGCCCGCCGCGCCGTTGCCGGTCGAGACGGTGACGTTCGTGTACGGACGCGTGTCGATGCGGTTGCCGGTCACCTGGACGAAGTCGGACGACCAGGACCGCATGGTGTTGATTCCGCCGACCCCGCCCGAGCGGCGGATCGTCGTGACCGTGGCAGACCTGTTGCCGGGTTCGACTCAGGAGCAGGTGGCCACCGAACTTCGGTCGGCCGTCGATGCTCGGGGTCCGGATTCGAGCATCGGCTCTCTCGAACCCACCCGCGATTTCGGCGGCCGCGTCGGGATCGCCTACATCGAGAGACCGGTCGACGACTCGACGGTGCTCTGGCGGGTGTTCGTGGAGTCCGACCTCCAGGTCAGCATCGGTTGTCAGTTCGAGGGGGAGGACTCGGCAGTGATCGACACCGAATGCGGCCAGGCAACGCAGTCGTTGGACATCGTGCCGGTGTCGTGAGATCGGCCCACAGTTTCTCGGAGACTGCCGGAACCGAATCGAGGGGTTGCTGCGTCAAAGGAGATGTAGGGGAGTGAGTGGGCCGACTACAGGCCGGCTCGGTCGAGCAGCACGCGCGCCGCGGGCGTACGTGAATCGAGTATCGAAAACAAGGAGTCGAAGTGGGATATCCAGGGGGACCGGAAGCTACGGGTTCGTCGAACGGCGTCACCGTCACACCGCAGGAGCTCGTCGCTGCCGGAGCCACGATCGAAGGCCTGAGCGTGTCGATCAACGCGTCCAATTCCGCTGTTCGATCGATCGTCGAGCAGACCGCCGAAGCGTGGGTCGGCAAGGCGGGCAAGTCTTTTCAGGACGTCATGGCGCAGTGGGACACCAGTGCGCAGAAGATGCGGAGTGCGCTGGAGCAGATCTCCGCTGACATCAAGACCAACGGCCACGGCTACTCGGACGCCGACGACGACAACGTGTCGGCCGTGAACCAGGTGGCCGGATCCCTGAACTCAGGACTGTCCTCGTTCAAGTGAACGTGACATCCGGAATCACCCGCCAATCCACACGACCACGCTCGACCAAGGAGACCGATCCGACATGAAATACGACTTTGCCCAGATCGCAGCGCTGACCGAGGCGATGAACAAGCAGGCGAACGTGACCAAGGACTTGCTCGCGGACGTGGACACCACCGCGAAGCGACTCTACGAGTCGTGGGAGGGCGACGCGATGACGTCCTACTACGAACTTCAGCGTCAGTGGAACTCTGCATCCGACGAGCTCAACCTCATTCTGTCGAGCCTCGTTGCGGCAGCCCGCACCGGTGGCGAAACGATGCACGGCGTCGAGATGGCCAACAAGGCACGGATGGCTCGCTGACCTTTCGTCGAAAGCAGGAATGCCCCGACCGCGCAATCGGTCGGGGCATCCGTCCTTTAGAACGCTCTGTGTCCTGGTTTCGGTGCCTGCCGGGGTGTCTACTGGTTCGGTGACGGACTTCGGAGCAGTACTCGGGGCCGAGCGGTCTCGTGCCGACCACCGACTCGCCTCTCTTCGGGACGAGTTGGCGTCGGTGATCGAAGGATCTCGCTGGACCACCGACGACGACGAACACGATCCGGAAGGGTCGACCATCGCGTTCGAGCGGGCGAAGATCGCGGCACTGATCGCCGACACCGAATCCGAACTGCGCGACATCGATGCGGCGGAGTCACGGCTCGCGACGGGGACGTACGGTTCGTGCGAGAGGTGTGGCGGCGAGATCCCGGCGATCAGGCTCGAGGCGCTGCCGGCGGCGCGTCGGTGCGTGCACTGCGTGCGCCTGCGGTGAGGTGCGGGCGGGTCGAGGCGTTTTGACCTGGGCGTCCGCTCCCGGTATCGTTCCCCGTTGGCGTGTATGGGCTCGCCATGTACTTGCGTGCATATCGAGCCCTTGTCCTCGGGTCTCAACTGGCCGCCGAGGGCATCCACTCGTCTTGGCCAGCAGCGACATCATGAAGACAGGAATTTTCTGTGTCTACTTACGCCCCGAAGGCCGGGGACACCACCCGGACGTGGCATGTGATCGACGCCACGGACGTCGTGCTCGGACGCCTCGCCGTCCAAGCCGCGACTCTGCTCCGCGGTAAGCACAAGCCCACCTACGCACCCAATGTCGATGGTGGCGACTTCGTCGTCATCATCAACGCCGAGAAGGTTGCCATCAGCGGCAACAAGCTCGACGGCAAGTTCCACCACCACCACTCCGGCCATCCGGGCGGTCTGAAGTCGCGCTCGACCCGTCAGGTCCTCGAGAGCAACCCCGATCGTCTCGTGGAGAAGGCCGTCGTCGGCATGATCCCCAAGAACAAGCTCGGTAGTGCCATCGCGAGCAAGCTGAAGGTCTACGCGGGACCGAACCACCCGCATGCCGCTCAGCAGCCCGTTCCGTTCGAGATCAAGCAGGTGTCCCAGTGACGGCGCCGGAGGGAAATGACGTGACGTCGCAGGAGAACATCGAAGAGATCGCCGCCGACGAGTTCGTGGCAGTCGAAGACCCCGAGGTCGTCTCGGACATCGAAGCTGCAGCCGCTCCGGCACCGATCGTGTTCGATCGCCCGATCCAGACCGTCGGTCGCCGTAAGGAAGCCGTCGCTCGTGTTCGGTTGTCTTCGGGCACCGGCGGATTCAAGCTCAACGGCCGCACCCTCGAGGACTACTTCCCGAACAAGGTGCACCAGCAGTTGATCAAGGCTCCTCTCGTTCTGGTGGACCGCGCTGAGTCCTTCGACATCGTCGCGCTGCTGCACGGTGGCGGACCGTCGGGACAGGCGGGCGCCTTGCGTCTGGCCATCTCGCGTGCACTGATCGAACTCGCACCCGACGATCGCCCGCCGCTCAAGGCCGCGGGCTACCTCACGCGTGACGCGCGTGCAGTCGAGCGCAAGAAGTACGGCCTGAAGAAGGCCCGTAAGGCGTCGCAGTACTCCAAGCGCTGACGCGTCTTACCCGCTTCATCCTCGAGGGCAGGCATCCAGCAGTACCGGTTGCCTGCCCTCGAGGCTTTCTCATCGCATTCTCTCCGCTCGAAGGAGTTCTTGGTTCATGGCGCGATTGTTCGGCACCGACGGAGTTCGGGGACTGGCAGGCGGGGTTCTGACCGCCGAGCTGGCGTTGAGAATCGCGCGCGCCGCAGCCGCCGTGTTGGCACCGAATGTCGACGGCACCAGACGTGTGGCAGTGGTCGGTCGTGATCCGCGTGTCAGCGGCGCGATGCTGAGCGCAGCCGTGTCCGCCGGACTCACCGCATCGGGTGTCGACGTGATCGACGTCGGTGTACTGCCCACACCCGCAGTCGCCTTCCTCACCGCCGAATACGACGCTGCGCTCGGTGTGATGATCTCGGCATCGCACAATGCGATGCCCGACAACGGGATCAAGATTTTCGCTGCCGGCGGGCACAAGCTCGACGACGACGTGGAAGACCGGATAGAAGCTGCCCTCGATCCCGAGGGGCGCTCCCGGAACGACGCGCAGCGCACCGATGCCATCGGTGCCGCGATCGGCCGCATCGACGTCGCGCACGACGCGGCCGCTCGCTACACGGCGCATCTTGCAGACTCGGTGGCGCATCGACTCGACGGTGTCACAGTTGTCGTCGACTGCTCGCACGGTGCCGCCTCGGTCGTCGGCCCCGACATCTACCGACGAGCCGGCGCGACTGTCGTGGCAATCAACGCCGAGCCCGACGGCATCAACATCAACGACGGGTGTGGCTCGACGCATCTGGAGGGATTGCAGAAGGCCGTCGTGGAGCACGGGGCCGACCTCGGTATCGCGCACGATGGAGACGCCGACCGGTGCCTGGCCGTCGACGCGTCGGGTTCCGTGGTGGACGGTGACGCGATCATGACGGTACTGGCCATCGCGATGCACGACGCCGGTCAGTTGACCGACGACACCCTGGTCGCGACGGTCATGAGCAATCTGGGTCTGCACATCGCGATGCGCGAGGCCGGAATCACCTTGCGCACCACAGCCGTCGGAGATCGTTACGTCCTGGAGGAACTGCGACGGGGTGGTTTCGCGCTCGGCGGCGAGCAGAGTGGACACGTTGTTCTGCCCGCGGTCGGAACGACCGGCGACGGGATCGCCACTGCATTGCGACTGATGGAGCGGATGGCGCAGACCGGACGCTCCCTCGCGGATCTGGCGTCGGCCATGCGGACACTGCCGCAGGTGCTGATCAACGTGCGCGTGTCCGACAAAGCAGCCGTGTCATCGGCACCGTCGGTATCGGAAGCCGTGGCGTCGGCCGAGCGCGAACTAGGGGAATCGGGTCGAGTTCTGTTGCGCCCCAGCGGTACCGAACAGTTGGTACGGGTGATGGTCGAGGCATCCGAACTGGACGTGGCGACCCGGCTTGCCGAAGAGCTGGCGGGCCGGGTCGCGTCGGTCTGACGTCTCAGGCAGTCAGTTCACGCAGTGCGGTCAGCTGCGCGACGCGGCCCGCGGTGTTCTCGGCCAGCGGCGCGACATTGAGGGTGGTCACACCCGCTTCGGCGAACGCAGCGACGCGCTCCTTGACGTAGCTTTCCGGACCGATGAGGTTCACTGCGCGAGCGAGCTCGTCGGGGACCGCAGCGGCCGCTTCTTCCTTCTTGCCGGCCAGGTACAGGTCCTGGATCTTCTCGGCCTCGGCCTCGTACCCGTAGCGCTGAGCCAGGGAGTTGTAGAAGTTCTTGCCCTTGGCACCCATGCCGCCGATGTACAGCGCCAGGTGGGGCTTGACCCAGGGCAGGTACTTCTCCGCATCCTCGCCGATGGCCAACGTGGGACTCGCGAACACTTCGAGTTCGCCGAGCGAAGGGTCACGCTTGGCCTTGCCTGCTGCGAGCGAATCGCCCCAGACGTCGGCGGCCTTCTCGGGGAAATAGAAGATGGGCTGCCAACCTTCGGCGATCTCGGCGGTGAGTTCGACATTCTTGGGACCGAGAGCAGCGATGACAACCGGAATGCGTTCGCGTACAGGGTGATTGATCAGCTTGAGTGGCTTGCCCAAGCCGGTTCCCTTGTCGGCAGGCAGCGGGATCTGGTAGTGCTTGCCCTGGTACTGCACCTTCTCGCGACGCCATACCTGCCGGCAGATCTCGATGACCTCGCGGGTTCGTGCGATCGGTGCGTCGTACTTGACGCCGTGAAAGCCTTCGACTACCTGCGGTCCGGACGCGCCGAGGCCGAGAACGAAACGGCCGTCGGACACGTAGTCGAGACCGGCCGCGGTCATGGCCGTCAACGACGGTGTCCTGGTGTAGATCTGGAAGATGCCGGACGCGATCTTGATGGTGCTCGTCTTGGCCGCGAGGAACCCGAGTTGGCTGACGGCGTCGAACGAGTAGGCCTCGGGCACGAAAATGATGTCGAGCCCCGCCTTCTCGAGCTCGGCAACCTCGGCAACGGTCTCGTTGAAACCACCGCTGTAGTTCAGCATCGTTCCGATGTGCATGGGACTCCTCGTTCGGTGAGCAGCTGGTGCAGCCGCTTCAGGTACCTGTTACTGACATTTCACATCGGGACGTTACCGCTCCCAGGGGAACCGATGTGAGTCGGCGCACGTCATAGTGAGAAAGGGGCACTTCGAGGGGGAACGGGGACGTATGAGCGGCGGAGTCTGGGTGGACGTGGATCGCGTCCGCGGAGTTGCAGATGCACTTGTGGTGTCGGCCGACGCCCTCTGCGCAGCTGCCGCTTCCGTTGCCGATGCAGGGTTCGGTCCGGCCGGGGCGGGACGGAACTACGGTGACCTGGGCGCGCTGTACATCCAGGCCCACGCCGGGCTCGGCCGTGCCGTCGGGGCATGGAAGTCCTCGGTCGACGACATCTCCAGTGCCCTCACGACGTCGATGAACGAGTACGACCGACAGGACGACGCCGCCGCGTTCGTGATCGAGTCGGACCGGTGACGCCTCCCCCGGCCGAACCCGGCGGTGCGGAATCGGTCGACGACATTCTCGACACGAACGCGCACGGCCTGCTGTATTTCGAGCGGTTTCTGCCTCTGGCCTGCCGCGTTCCCGGCGTCGAATTCCCGCCGTACGTCGACGTGTGTGCCGGATACGACGAACAGCGCGGGCTGAACTTGGGTGCGCTCGGTCACGATGCCGACGCCGTCGGGGCACTGTCTGCAGTGCTCGGCGAGCAACTCGTGGAGCAGGTTCAGCTGCGGCGGGTTCTGCAACTGAGGTGGCACGGCGAGGCAGGTGAGGCTGTGCAGACGTATCTTTCGGCCGAACAGGAGGAGGCTGACGCGTTCGCTCGATCGATCGAGGATTCGCATCAGACGATGTGTGCGGCCGTCGACGTTCTCCGCGATGCCGTGACCGACAAGGCAGAGCTCGTCGGAGGACTTCCGGTCGACAATGTGGACGGCAAGGATGCCGACCAGATCGATGCCATCTTGGCTGCGTCGGGGCTCGAATGCCTCCCGGTCGACAGGGCGACGGTGTTCCCGCGGTTGGCGTCCGCTTTCCCGGATCTCACCGATCGAGCGCGCAGCGCCGATGTGTCCGACGAGTTCGCCGCCGAGGTCGGCCAGGTGTGTCGAGATTGGATCGAGAACGAGTTCGTACCGCGGGTTCAGGGCACGTACGACGCCATCGTCGGGGCATGCACGGCCACCGACACTGCAGTCAGAGGCTGTCTGAAGTTGGTGGTGGATATTCTGGCCGGTATTCACGAGCCATCGTTCGGCGATCTCGACGAGCGTGGTTGGGCACTTGCGCCCGGCCCGGCAGCGCAGCGGCAGGGGCCCGACTGCTCTCCCGTGGGCCCGGCTTCGGCCGGTCCAGGCCCAGCACCGGCACCTGCAGCCGTCGGGCCGGCGTCGGTCTCGGATGTCGGCGGCACCGCTCTCGTCGGAGCCGAGAGCATGGATCCGGCCGAATCGCGTGTCGCCGCCGATCGCGTCGGTGACACGCCGAGAGATCCAATGGACGGGCTCGTGGACCGGGTGGTTGCCGCCATCGTCGACCGGGTCGAGAATGCACTGAGCGACACGATCGACGGTACCCAGGACGGCCACGACACAGACGACTCCAGCGATCCCGCAGTCGACAGCAATTCTGCGATCGACAGCGCGGTCGGTGGCGACGAGGCGAAGGACCAGGACTCGAACTCGTCTCCGGAGGGCGGATCGGCCGTGCCGGCAGGAGTGGACGACCAGCTGTCGCAGTCGGTGCCCGGGCATTCGTCGCCCGCGGCCACCGACGAGCGTGGCCATCTCGAGGCCGAACTCGATGGGCATCGCGCCCGCATTGCGCTCGAACACAACGGTGTCGTATCTCTCGAACTCGAGACTCCCGGAGTCGGAACTCGCTCGTTCGAGCTCCGAGTCGGACCGTTCGGCCTACCCGAGATAGTCGAAGTTCCCGATAGTGCCGACCCGATGGACACACCGGCCGTGGCTGCACCGAAACCGTCCGAACCTGTGCCTGCTGCACAACCTCCTGTATCCACTACAGAACCTGCGCCGGCTACAGAACCGGTACCTTCTGCGGAACCTGTGGTGCCGCCCGGCTCCGCGTCGGATGCCTCTGCGCAGTGTCCACCCGAGTCACCCGACACGGACCAGCCCGACGCGCAGCTTCCGGTCACTGCCGATCGCCCGGTCACCGATGCTCAACCCGCCGATGCGCAACCCGCCGACGCCGCTACCGGTGCGGGCCTCAGTGAAGCAGGGGAGCTGTGAAGTCCGACAACGGGTGGCGCGCGGAGTTGCATCGAATACGCGACGAGCATCGGGCCGCCATGGCGCGCGCGTCCGAGGCTCTGAGCCGGGCTCAAACTCCTACCGACGGGCGCAGCGGACGACGGTCACCGGACGTGAGCGGGTCGGACTCCGACCGCGAGCCGGCGTCGGGTTCGGTGCTGCAACCGGCTCATCTGGATAGGAGAGAGCCCACTCCGCATGTCGAGACCGAACCCGCCGAGCAGCCGCGGACCTGGCTGGTCTGACTGTCGATCCGGACTAGCCCCGTCCGAGCAGAGCCTTGATCGACGCGGAGGCCTTGGGCTTGGGCTGGGCATCGAGCGGGGCATGCGGATCGACTGCCCTGGTGCCATCGATCTCGCCCGCTGTTCCGGCCAGTTCCTCGTAGTCGGAGTCACCGGTCAGATGGAACAGCAGAAAGGCGGTGAGGACGGCGCGGGTGCGCTGTTGGGTCTTGCGATCGGGCTTGTTGATGCCGAGCGCGCCGAGGATTCGGCGGCCTTCGACGAATCCGTCCGCCGTCGAGCCGTCGACTCGGCGCAGGATGGACGGCCCGTGCCAGGCCTGCGCGAGCGCGAGCGAGTTGTCGGTGAGTGAATCGGCGTTCGAGTTGTCTCCGACGACGAGTCCCGGCACCTTCAGGGTTGCGGCAGCCTCTTCCGACGCGGGTGCCGTCGGTGCCGGAAAAAGAGCGGCCACTGCCTTGATGTCGGATCGCCTGGAGGCAGCGAGAACGGCTGTGCCTGCCCCCATCGCGTGTCCTGCGGCGGCGAGCTTGTCCGGATGCACGCTGATGTTGCCGGGGCCCAGACGCACGCCGGTCATGATGTCGAGCACAGTGCCCAGGTCGGTGGCCAGTCCGCGATGCGACGGTACGAGCCCCCGCTCGGTGTCCGGTGCCGCAACCACGATGCCCCAGGACGCCAGGTGCTTCAGTGTGTCGGTGTAGTGGCTGGGCCGCAGCATCCAGCCGTGTGCGAAGGCAACACCGGGCAGGCCGAAGCCTTCGGCGGGTGTGTAGACGACACCGGGCTGCCCAGCGAGGGCCAAGTCGCCTCGGAGCACCTTGTGCGGGCCGCGCTTGGAGAGAGCAGATGCCAGCTTCTTCGGTTTCGCCACGAGAGATGACGCTACCGAACGACGGCGCGTCAGGGGCACGCGGACACGTCGACCCGAGCGAATGGGTCGTGCGCGCCGTGCCGAGTACCCTGATTGACCATGTGCGGAATCGTGGGTTACGTCGGCCACCGCCCAGCTCTGGGTGTGGTGGTCGAAGCGCTTCGGCGTATGGAATATCGGGGTTACGACTCTGCGGGAATCGCCATCCTCGACGGTGCGGGTGCGACCGCGGTCGAGCGCAAGGCGGGGCGCCTGGCCAATCTCGAAGCCGAACTGGACGACATCGGTACCGACACGTTCGTCGGCACCACCGGGATGGGTCACACTCGATGGGCGACGCACGGCCGTCCCACCGACCGCAACGCCCACCCGCATCGAGACGCGTCCGGCACCGTCGCGGTGGTCCACAACGGAATCATCGAGAACTTCGGTCCGTTGCGCGCCGAGCTCGAATCCGTGGGCACCGAGTTCCTGTCCGACACCGACACCGAGGTGGCCGTCCATCTCGTCTCGCGTGCCTACGCCGAAGGCCCGACTGCGGGCGACTTCGTGGCCAGCGCGAAAGCAGTCCTACGTCGTCTAGAGGGTGCGTTCACCCTCGTGTTCACCCACTCCGATCACGCGGACACGATCGTTGCGGCTCGTCGCTCCACGCCTCTGGTTCTCGGTGTCGGCGACGGCGAGATGTTTCTCGGATCCGATGTCGCCGCGTTCATCGAGCACACGCGTGACGCCGTCGAACTCGGCCAGGATCAGGTGGTCGTCATCACCGCGGACGGCTATGCCATCAGCGATTTCGAGGGCAACGAGGCGCACGGGCGTCCGTTCCGAATCGACTGGGATCTCGCAGCCGCCGAGAAGGGCGGCCACGACTACTTCATGCTCAAGGAGATCCAGGAGCAGCCGGCCGCGGTGGCGGATACGTTGCTCGGCCACTTCGACAACGGTCGAATCGTGCTCGACGAGCAGCGGCTGTCGGATCAGGAGCTGCGCGACGTCGACAAGGTGTTCGTCGTGGCCTGCGGCAGTGCGTACCACTCGGGTCTGCTGGCCAAGTACGCGATCGAGCACTGGACCCGGCTCCCGGTCGAGGTGGAACTGGCCAGTGAATTCCGCTACCGAGACCCGGTCCTGGATCGATCGACCCTGGTCGTCGCCATCTCGCAGTCGGGGGAGACTGCCGACACTCTCGAAGCAGTGCGGCACGCCAAGGACCAGAAGGCGCGTGTTCTGGCGGTGTGCAACACCAATGGCTCGCAGATTCCTCGCGAGGCCGATGCCGTTCTCTACACCCGGGCCGGTCCGGAGATCGGCGTCGCGTCGACCAAGGCCTTTCTCGCCCAGGTGACCGCGAACTATCTGGTCGGGTTGGCGTTGGCGCAGGCTCGCGGCACCAAGTATCCCGACGAGGTTGCGCGTGAATTCGCCGAACTCGAAGCGATGCCCGAGTTGGTGCAGCGGGTGCTCGAGACGGTCGAGCCCGTTCGGGCGCTCGCGCGCGAGCTCTCGACGGCCACGACCATTCTGTTCCTCGGCCGACACGTCGGATACCCGGTCGCTCTCGAAGGCGCGCTCAAGCTCAAGGAATTGGCGTACATGCATGCCGAGGGCTTTGCGGCGGGCGAGCTCAAGCACGGTCCGATCGCGCTCATCGAGGACGGTGTACCGGTGATCATCGTGATGCCGTCGCCGAAGGGTCGGGCGGTGTTGCACTCGAAGATGCTGAGCAACATTCGCGAGATCCAGGCGCGTGGTGCGCGGACGGTCGTGATCGCCGAAGAGGGTGACGAGGCGGTGCGTCCGTTCGCGGACAACCTGATCGAGATCCCGGCCGCGTCGACGCTGCTGCAGCCGCTGTTGTCGACGATCCCACTTCAGGTGTTCGCCGCCGAGGTCGCTCAGGCGCGGGGGTACGACGTGGACAAGCCGCGCAACCTGGCCAAGTCCGTCACCGTCGAATAGGCCTCGCATGCGCGGCTACTACACACCCGAGCAGATTCGCAATGCCGAAGCGCCGCTGCTGGATTCCCTGCCTGACGGCACCTTGATGCGACGCGCCGCGTACGGCCTGGCCACCGTTGTGGCAGGGGAGTTGGCGGCGCGTACCGGAGGTGTCGCCGGGCGGCGCGTGACGATTCTGGTGGGCACGGGCGACAACGGTGGCGACGGTCTGTGGGCCGGGGCGTATCTGCGTCGGCGCGGGGTCTCGGTGTCCGCTCTCCTGCTCGACTCGACGCGGGTGCATGCCGAAGGTCTCGCGGCCCTGCGATCGTCGGGCGGACGAGTGGTCACCCACTGCGGGCCTGCCGACATCGTGATCGACGCCATCGTCGGTATTTCCGGCAAGGGCTCGCTGCGGCCCGATGCTGCTGCCGTGGTCGAGCGGATCACCGCACCGATCGTGGCAGTGGATGTTCCCAGTGGGGTCGACGCGGAGACCGGCGCCGCACCCGGGCCGGCCGTGACGGCCGAGGTGACCGTGACGTTCGGCGCCCGCAAGCCTGTTCACGTGCTGGCCGTACCTCGTTGTGGCCGAATCGAACTCGTGGACATCGGTCTGGACCTGCCCACACCGGCGATGGAGTCGTTCGAGCCGGCCGAGGTGGGACGGGTGTGGCCGATTCCTACGGCGTCGGACGACAAGTACTCGCAGGGCGTGGTGGGTGTCCTGGCCGGCAGCTCCACGTTCCCCGGTGCTGCACTGCTCTGTGTGGGCGCAGCGGTCGCGGCCACCTCCGGAATGGTCCGCTACGTGGGAAGCGCAGGCGCAGAGGTCGTGTCGCACTATCCAGAGGTCGTTGCCGCCCCGGATCTCGACGCGGCGGGAAAGGTGCAGGCGTGGGTGGTCGGTCCCGGTTTCGGCACCGACGAGGAGTCGGCGGACATCGTGCGCCGAGTTCTGGAAACGGACCTGCCGGTCGTCGTCGACGCGGATGCGCTCACGGTTCTCGCGCACAACGAACGCTGGATCGCCGGACGCGCCGCACCGACGCTGCTGACCCCGCATGCCGGAGAATTCGCCCGCCTGACGGGAGCCGACCCTGCACCCGACCGAGTGGGATCGGTTCGAGATCTTGCTGCGCGCTGGGGCGTCACCGTTCTCCTCAAGGGACGAGCGACGATCGTCGCCGACGCAGATGGGACGACGTACATCAGCGACGCCGAGGGATCGGCTGCATCGACCGCCGGCTCCGGCGACGTACTCTCCGGCATCCTCGGAGCCCTGCTCGCGTCGGGAATGGCACCGTCCACTGCGGCTGCGTGCGGAGCGAAGGTCCACGCACTGGCCGCGGCCCGTGCGGCTCACGGTTCGGACGGAGAGTTTGCGGCACCCATTTCTGCGAGCCCGCTGTGCGAGTCCATCTCGGACGCCATCCGAACCGTGCGCTCGCTCACAGTCTGATTGCGGTCGTGCGTGCCCCACGTCCGATGCTCGATGTGTCAGGAGTTGTGGTGCCCTGATCCGTCGTATCGGCGGCGCGGATGGCACTATCGAATGTTGTGACTATCGGCTGCGGCGACGAGAGGACCGATCCTCGGACGGGTTCGGGTGCCGTGGCGTCCGTCGACCTCGACGCAGTGGCGCACAACGTTCACGTGATGCAGCAGTTCGCCGGGGACGCCGCGGTGATGGCTGTCCTCAAGGCCGACGGATACAACCACGGTGCCGTCGAAGTCGCACACGCCGCAATCGCAGCAGGTGCACAGGAGCTCGGCGTCACCACCATCGGCGAGGCCCTCGAACTCCGCGCCGCGGGTATCACCGTTCCGGTGCTGGCGTGGTTGCACCGAACGGATTCGGATTTCGCAGCTGCCATCGACGCGCACGTGGGAATCGGGGTCTCCACGCTTGCCCAGCTGGACGCCGTGGTCGAAGCGGCCCGCCGACTCGGGCGTACAGCGGATCTCTCGCTCAAGATCGATACCGGGCTCAACCGCAACGGGGTCGCGGAATCGGATCTCGATGCCGTCCTCGACGCTACTGCGGCAGCAGTGGCCGACGGCGCCGTGCAGTTGACCGGGATGTTCTCGCACCTGGCCTGCTCCGACGAACCGGCTCACCCCGCCAACGACGCCCAGGCCGAGCGGCTGCGCGACGCGGTGCGGCGCGCCACTCGACGGGGAACGCCTCCCGCCGTCGTGCACCTGTCCAACTCGGCCGCCACGCTGACCAGGCCCGACCTCGGTTTCGACATGGTCCGCCCGGGTATTGCTCTGTACGGCTTGTCGCCGGTGCCCGAGCTGGGAACTTTCGGGTTGCGCCCGGTCATGACGTTGTCGGCGCAGGTGGCGAACATCAAGAAGGTGAGCGAAGGTGAATCGGTGTCCTACGGCTACACCTGGACCGCTCCCGCCGACACGGTGGTCGCACTCGTCGCTCTCGGATATGCCGACGGCGTCGTCCGCCGGCTCAGCGGGCGGTTCGAAGTGACCATCGCAGGTCGTCGCTATCCCTCGGTGGGTCGAGTGTGCATGGATCAATTCGTCGTCGACCTCGGCGGCGATCACTCGGGTGTCGCAGTCGGCGACGACGCGCTACTCTTCGGGCCAGGGGACAGGGGAGAGGCGCACGCTCAGGATTGGGCGGATGCGCTCGAGACCATCAGCTACGAAGTCGTCACCGGCGTTCGTGGACGCGTCCGACGACGGTTCGTCGGCGCTCTCGCAGGGGAGGCGACGATCTAGATCATGCTCGGATTGCTGGAGAGTATTGCGATTGTGGTGCGCGAGACGGCGTTCCGGTCCAACAAGGATCCGCTGGCCACCGAAAATCTCGACCTGATGGATGCCGATCGCGGCAGTATCGTCACCGCGGACGACGGCGTGCCGCTCGCAGTGCGCGAAGTGGGCCCGTCCGACGCCGAGACGACCGTCGTGTTCGTTCACGGCTACTGCCTGCGCACGTCGTCGTGGCATTTTCAGCGTCGTGCGCTCGAACAGCAGTGGGGTTCGACGGTACGCATGGTCTTCTACGATCAGCGCGGTCACGGGCGTTCGGGAGTACCGAGCCCGGACACTTGCACCATCGGTCAGCTCGGCCTCGATCTGGACGCAGTGATTCGCTCGGTGGTCCCCAGGGGACGCATCGTTCTGGTCGGGCACTCGATGGGCGGCATGTCGATCCTGTCCATGGCCCGGCAGCGCTCGGACGTGCTGCGCCAGAGAGTCATCGGCGCGGTGCTGATCTCCACGACCGCCGCTGGTCTTGCGCAGTCCGGGGTGGGTCGTAGTCTGCAGAATCCGGCGGTCGACGCGTTCCGACTCGCCGTACGGACGTCGCCCGGTCTGGTGCAGTTCGGGCGCGGCGCTGTGCGTGCGCTGATCTCCCCGATCCTGCGCGCGGCGTCCTACGGCACCAGAGTCTCCCCGCGACTGGTGGCGTTCTCCCAGTCGATGATCGACGACACGTCCGTCGTCACGATCGTCAATTTCCTCGAGACGCTCGAGTTGCACGACGAGTCCGAGGCGCTGCTGGAATTCGAGAACATCCCGGTGTCGGTGGTGTGTGGCGACGAGGACTGGATCATTCCGTTCGCCAGCTCGGAGGCCCTGGCGCAGGCACTGCCGCGTTCGGAGATGGTGCGGGTCCGTCAGGGTGGCCACCTGGTGCAACTCGAATTCCCGGAACAGGTCAACGGCGCGATCACGCGGCTCGTGGCCCGGGCAACGGAGGCCGCGGGCAAGAAGCGGCGGTGGGGCGTTGTCTGACGACCCTCTGCACCTGCCTGCGACGGCCGAATTGGCCACTGCCGCAGACACTGCCGAGTTCGGCGCGAGGCTTGCACACCTTCTGGTCGCCGGCGATCTGGTGATTCTCGACGGCCCGCTGGGGGCCGGAAAGACCGCCATGACCCAGGGCATAGCCGCCGGACTCGGGGTGCAGGGCCGCGTCACCTCGCCGACGTTCGTCATCGCCCGCGAGCACCGCCCCGGGGCGCGGCCCCATGGTCTACCGCCGGTTGCGCTGGTGCACGTCGATGCCTATCGGCTCGGGATGACCGGACAGTCGGCGGTCGACGAACTCGATGCTCTCGACCTCGATACCGATCTCACCGACGCGGTGGTCGTGGTCGAGTGGGGTGAGGGATTGGTCGAGAAGTTGACGGACGGCCATGTGTCGGTTCGTCTGACGCGTGACCCGGACTCCGATGTTCGACGCGTGACGGTGAGTCGGGTGGACAGCGGGGCGGTCCCGCGAGAACGACGCTGACCGGGTACCGGGTGCGCGACCGTATGCCTGGTGACGGGTAATCTGAAATATCGTGCTTGTACTTGCCGTCGACACCTCGACTCCCGCCGTCACCGCAGGTGTGGTGGACCTGACCGAGCCCGCCGACGCCGGTGCGGTTGTCACGACCCTCGCCACGCGGGTTCGGGTGGACGCGCGATCGCATGCAGAAATTCTGACGCCCAACATTCTTGAGTGCCTCGCCGAGGCGGGAATCACCGCGGCCGAGTTGGGAGCCGTCGTCGTCGGCGTCGGTCCCGGCCCGTACACCGGGTTGCGAGTGGGCATGGCCACGGCTGCCGCGTTCGGTGACGCACTCGGTGTGCCGGTGTACGGAGTCTGCAGTCTCGACGCCATCGCCGCAGATGTCTCCGAACCCGGGTCCCTGTTGGTGGTGACCGATGCGCGGCGACGCGAAATCTACTGGGCGCGTTACGAAGCGGGAACGCGGGTGGCGGGACCCGACGTTGTCGCCCCGGCCGAACTCGATCCCGTCGGAATCGACGCGGTCGCCGGGTCGGCACCGCACGCTGCGGTATTCGCGCTTCCGATTCGCGATGTCCAGGCACCGTCTCCGGCCGGGTTGGTCGCGGTCGCCGTCGCCGATATCGGCAGCGGTATCGACCCGGGTCCGCTCGTTCCGTTGTACCTGCGCCGCCCCGACGCCAAGACGCTCGACGAGCGCGCCGCAGCGAAGGCTGTGAAGTGACGGTATCGATCGAGCCGATGACGGTGGCAGACGCTGCTCGGTGCGCATATCTCGAGACCGTGCTGTTCCCGGGTGACGACCCGTGGGCCGAGGACGCGTTCGTCGCGGAACTGGCGGCACCACACAATCATTACGTCACGGCGCGGGAGAACGGCGAGGTCGTCGGTTACGCAGGCATCTCCCTGTTGGGGCAGCCGACCCGCGGTGCCTTCGTCGTCGGTGAGTCCGAGGTGCACACGATCGGTGTCGATCCGGCGCATCATCGCAGAGGGATCGGCGGGCGACTGCTCGACGAATTGCTTCGCGTGGCCGACGAGCACGGTGGACCGGTCTTTCTGGAGGTCCGCACCGACAACGAGCCCGCGATCGAGTTGTACCGACGCGACGGGTTCGAGATCGTCGGCACCAGAGCACGGTACTACCAGCCGAGCGGAGCCGATGCCTTCACCATGCGTCGGCCCGAGAAGACAGAAGGATCAGCCCGATGATCGTGATGGGTATCGAAAGTTCCTGCGACGAAACAGGAGTCGGGATCGTCCGGTGGGATGCGGCAGGGACGTGCGAGCTGATGGCAGACGAGGTGGCCTCCAGCGTCGACGAACACGCGCGGTACGGCGGAGTGGTGCCCGAGGTGGCGTCGCGCGCACATCTCGAAGCCATCGTGCCGACCATGCGGCGAGCTCTGGCGGCCGCAGACATCGATCGTCCCGACGCCGTCGCTGTGACGATCGGACCGGGCTTGGCCGGGGCGTTGCTGGTCGGGGTTGCCGCTGCCAAGGCGTACGCCGCGGCCTGGGGCGTGCCCTTCTATGCGGTCAACCATCTCGGCGGCCACGTCGCGGTCGACACGCTCGAACACGGCCCGATGCCGTCGTGCGTGGCTCTGTTGGTCTCCGGTGGTCACACGCATCTACTCCACGTCGATGATCTGTCTCGGCCGATCGCCGAGCTCGGGACCACTGTCGACGACGCAGCCGGGGAGGCCTTCGACAAGGTTGCGCGGCTCCTGGGACTGGGTTATCCGGGTGGTCCGGCCCTCGATGATGCTGCGCGCGAGGGCGATCCGACAGCGATCGCGTTTCCCCGAGGAATGACCGGCCCGCGCGATGCCAGGTACGACTTCTCGTTCTCCGGGGTCAAGACCGCCGTCGCTCGTTTCGTCGAGGCCAGGCACCGTGCCGGAGACCCCATCCCGGTCGCAGACATCGCCGCGTCCTTTCAGGAGTCGGTCGCCGATGTCCTGACGATGAAGGCCGTTCGCGCCGCAACCGACGTCGACGTCGACACGATCGTCCTCGGCGGGGGTGCCACCGCCAACTCCCGCATTCGTTCGCTGATCGAACGTCGTTGTGCCGACCAGGGTTTGACGCTGAGAATCCCGAAGCCCCGATTGTGCACCGACAACGGTGTCATGATCGCCGCACTGGGAGCGCATCTCGTCGCAGGCGGTGCGCAGCCGTCTGCGCTCACCGCCGTGACCGATCCCGGCCTCTCGGTCGCGACCAGTCAGGTGCCCGGCTGAGCGTCCTCGGTGGCAGCGACGGTCGGATCGGACGAACGTGATGTCGACGGAACGGCCGCGGACAGCGGTTCGCTGGAGGGAGCCGATACCGGCGGAGACCACACCGTCGGTGGTGCCGTCAGTTCCGGAGTCTGCTCCGAACCGCTCGCATCCGTGGTCGGCACGCTGATGGATCCGGTCGGTACGGGGGTCGACTCGGGAGTCGCTTCGACTGTGGGCTCCGGGGTCGGACCGGGGACGATCTCGGTCGTGTCGCTCGGTGTCGACGATTCCACCGGTTCGGAGGGCCGAACCGGAATCGTGGTGACCGGGGTCGACGGATCGATCGGGATTCCGGAAGTGACCTCGGGGGATACCGGATTCGACGTGGGATCGACAGGCCACTCGAACGGTGGGAGGTCGGGAGCCGGACGCAGAGTCGGCGTTGTGGTGGGTGCGTCGGTCGTGGTGACACGCGTCGACGATCCGGTGGACTCGATCGTGGTCTGCCTCGGATCGGGTCGGTCTCCGGGTACGCCCTCCGTCGTCGCCGAGTCCTCGTCGGGCGAGTACCCCTCGGCGATCGGCCTACCTGCATCGGTCGATTCGGTGGCGGGTCGGGTGGCACTTCCCGCGGGGGAGACGCTCGGATCGTCGGCCGGGGCCATCGTCTGCACTCCGTAGGCGAGCACGAGTCCACCTGCGACGACGGCGGCCGCGATCGCACCGGAGTATCGGCTCATTCGGCCCGCAGTGGTACGCGTCGCCGTCACGAGTTGGAAGCTGCTCCCGACGACCGTTGCGGCGACACCTGCAGCTCCGACGGCCAGAACGGCGTCGGGTTCGGCGATTCGAATCACCGGGGCGTGGAAGCTACCGGTGAGCGTGGTGGCAAGCACGGGGATCTGCGCTCCGCCGCCGATCAGCACTATGGCCTCGGGTTCGTGCGTGCTTCGGTCGAACACCTCGCGGACGAACCGGGCGGCGGCGTCGAACATCGGGGTGGCGGCGGCGTCGAATGCGCCCCGCGTGACGGTCAGCGGGATCCCGCTGTAGCGCTCGATGCGGACCTCGTCGTTGCGGGAGAGCTGTTCCTTGATCGACCGGTACCGCGCAGAGCCGATGCCGCGGTCGTCGCGAAGGTCGTCCCGCAGGTTGTCTCGGGTCATGTCCTGCACGAGGTTCTTGACGAGCGCGTTGAGTGCGTCGCCGCCGACGACGTCGGACCGGTCGTGAGCGAGCACCGTCTCGGCGGATCGGTCGGTGACCGTGACCGACATACCTGCGGCTCCGAGATCGACGAGGGCGATCGTGTCGTATCGATCGACCAGTCCGGTGGTCGCCAGGTGCGCGAATGCGGCCGCTGACTCGGGTACCAGGCGAACATCGCGGGTGGTGTGTGCCAGCGCCGCGCGAATGCCCGCAGCGTGCTCCTCGGTGCGGTAGGTGACAGCGATCGCGTCGGGCGATCGGTGCCCGGGGATCAGCGAGGCCATGAGTTCGATGGCAGAGGTGACCAGATCACCGATGTCGGTGTTCGCCTGGCGATCGGCCGAGACGGTCCGGTACTCGACCGTGCGACTGCCGTCGGTGTCGATGGTGACGAGGGCTGCGCACACGACCTCGGATCCGGTGGATATACCCACTCCTATCCGCATGCTGCACCTCCCGCCCCTGTGTATTCGCCCGGAATCGACTGGTCTGTGTGCCGTGTCGCGGCACAGCTGTCGATCGTTATCGTTCGGACAGCTCCGTTATCGTAACGTTACTTCGAGCTCCGACGCGAGCGTAATGTGCCGCTCGGTCGGTTACCCGACAGAGCTTTCTTGCCGCTTACCAGGACTTTCGATGGATCTGCCGATGCCGGGAAAACAGCGAGAAACGACGCGGAACTTGGGCGTTTCGGGCTCGAATCCCGTCGTTTCCGGGTCGCCGTCGTCGGGTGGGACGGTGCCCGACCACCCTCGTGTGCGCGCGTGCGACCGCGGTGTCGCGAACCTGGCGAACCCAGCCCTTGAGTGCTGGCACTCTCGTGTATAGAGTGCTAGATGGCACCGAGTGAAGTCCCGGCACCCGCGACGACGGGAACGAGCTCAGGCCGCGATTGTCAGAACCGCACGAGAAGTACATACACACAGCTGTCCGGGGATCCGACCCCGGACGCGTACCCCATAACTTTGGAGGGCTCAACGTGGCGAGCGTGAAAATCAAGCCGCTCGAGGACAAGATCCTCGTCCAGGCCAACGAGGCCGAGACGACGACCGCCTCCGGTCTGGTCATCCCCGACACAGCCAAGGAGAAGCCCCAGGAGGGCACCGTCGTCGCCGTGGGCGAAGGCCGTGTCACCGAAAAGGGCAACCGGATCCCGGTCGACGTCAAAGAAGGTGACACCGTCATCTACAGCAAGTACGGCGGCACCGAGATCAAGTACGCCGGCGAGGAGTACCTGATTCTGTCGGCACGCGACGTGCTGGCAGTCATCGCCAAGTAGGCCACAACGCAGCCCGCCCCGGTATCCGATTTTCGTGTCGGTCCCGGGGCGGTGTGCGTTCGATCGAGTTTCTTTACTCGAAGGAGTAACACCGAAACATGGCAAAGCAAATCCAATTCAACGAGGAAGCGCGCCGCGCTCTCGAACGTGGCGTCGACAAGCTGGCCGACGCGGTCAAGGTGACGCTCGGGCCGCGGGGACGCCACGTCGTCCTGTCCAAGGCCTTCGGCGGTCCGACCGTCACCAACGACGGCGTCTCGATCGCTCGTGAGATCGACCTGGAAGATCCGTTCGAGAATCTCGGCGCGCAGCTGGTCAAGAGCGTCGCCACCAAGACCAACGACGTGGCAGGCGACGGAACCACCACCGCGACGGTGCTCGCGCAGGCGCTCGTGCGCGGCGGTCTGAAGAACATCGCAGCGGGTGCCAACCCGATCGCGCTCGGCACCGGTATCTCCAAGGCGGCCGACAAGGTCGCCGAGGCGCTGCTCGCTGCCGCAACCCCGGTCGAGGGCAAGCAGGCGATTGCTCAGGTCGCCACCGTGTCCTCGCGTGACCCCGAGATCGGCGAACTCGTCGGCGAGGCGCTCACCCGCGTCGGCGCAGACGGCGTCGTCACCGTCGAGGAGTCCTCGACGCTGCTCACCGAGTTGTCGGTCACCGAGGGCGTGCAGTTCGACAAGGGCTACCTCTCGCCGTACTTCGTCACCGACGTGGACACGCAGGAAGCAGTTCTCGAGGACGCGTACGTCCTGCTCTACCGCGAGAAGATCACCTCGCTTCCGGATTTCCTTCCCCTGCTGGAGAAGGTTGCCGAGAGCGGCAAGCCGTTGCTGATCATCGCCGAGGACACCGAGGGCGAAGTTCTCTCGACTCTGGTCGTCAACTCCATCCGCAAGACGATCAAGGCCGTTGCCGTCAAGGCACCGTTCTTCGGTGATCGCCGCAAGGCGTTCCTCGACGATCTCGCAGTCGTGACGGCCGGGCAGGTCATCACCGCCGATGTGGGTCTGAGCCTGAAGGAAGCCGGTCTCGAGCTGCTCGGTCGCGCTCGTCGCGTCGTGGTCAGCAAGGACGACACGACCATCGTCGACGGTGCGGGCACGCAGGACGACATCGATGCGCGCGTCGGCCAGCTTCGCCGCGAGATCGAGAACACCGACTCCGAGTGGGATCGCGAGAAGCTCGAAGAGCGTCTGGCGAAGCTCTCGGGCGGCATCGCGGTCATCAAGGTCGGCGCTGCGACCGAAACCGAGCTCAAGGAACGCAAGTTCCGCGTCGACGACGCCGTGGCTGCGGCCAAGGCTGCCGTCGAAGAGGGCATCGTCCCCGGCGGAGGCTCGGCTCTGACACAGGCAGCGTTGGCTCTGGCCGATGATCTCGGCCTGACCGGCGACGAAGCGACCGGTGTTGCCGTGGTGCGCACCGCGCTCAACGCACCGCTGTTCTGGATCGCCTCCAATGCGGGTATCGACGGTTCCGTCGTCGTCAGCAAGGTTGCAGAACTGCCGAAGGGCCACGGATTCAACGCCGCGACCCTGACGTACGGCGACCTGCTGGCCGACGGCGTCGTCGATCCGGTCAAGGTGACTCGCTCCGCTGTGGTCAATGCCGCATCGGTTGCACGCATGATCCTGACGACCGAGAGCGCGATCGTGGAGAAGCCGGAGGAGGCCTCCGAGCCCTCTTCCGGTCACGGACACGCTCACTGACGTTCGGTGACACGAGAAAGCCCCCAACCCGAACGGGTTGGGGGCTTTCTTGCGTCCGGAGGACTACACCGCGATGCGGCGACGGTTGTGACGAGCGTGCAGTTCTCGCTCGGTCTCGGACATCCCGCCCCAGATCCCGTAGGGCTCGCTGACATTGAGAGCGTGGGTACGGCATTGTGCGAGTACGGGACAGCTGCGGCACATTTCCTTGGCCCGCATCTCGCGCTGTGCTCGTGCCCGGCCCCGCTCGCCGTCCGGGTGGAAGAACATGGACGAGTCGACACCACGGCACAGGCCGTGCATCTGCCAATCCCAGATATCGGCGTTCGGCCCAGGGAGATGATTCGGCTGCGGCATGGAAACTCCTAGGGTGGTGTGGCTTGCCGGATTCGTGATCCGAATGCCGACAACGTTATGTGTGCCCACGAAATCGAGTCAATAGTGCTCAACCGTGGGCAAATGCATAGTTATGGGGCCAAGAATTAACACGGGCGATATTTACTTCGACTCGCCCGCATGCGTGGCCTTCCTGTTGAAGAATCCGCCGAGACGGGAGACCATGGAGCGTGCACCGGTGATCCGGCGTCGGAAGCAGCGGCGCAAACCGATGGCGTCCGGCGTTCCCCGATTGACATCTCGCTCGACCGGATTGCACCGTCTCCGTCGGTATTTCCGCTGATCGCGAGCGTGCAGACGATGTTCGAGGCGGCTCTGCTCCCCGTGTCGGATCCGAGGTCCGGCCGTCCGGTCGAAGCCGCGCGAGGTGTCCGACACCATCGCTCGGAGCGCGGGGCGTCGGCCGAATGGGCGCACGAACGGTACGCGATGCGTCGGTGGCGATTGCGCGATCGAGTATGCCGATTAACCTATTCGCCACACGGCGTTCAGATTCTCGACTCCGAAGCGGCCGTTGTTCACATTGTTAATTCCTTGAAAACTGCATTCTGTCCGCGCGGAACGACGCAATGAGATCCTTTCCGGACCGATAGTGAATTCACACCACGGAATTGCGGCGCGTTGCATCGGTGTGACTCGGGCACGGATCGGCACCGGCGTCGCGAGGCTGTCGTCACCGGGGCCCTACCCTTGCGTCCGTGCCATCAGAGCAGAGCTCGCTGTTCACCGCGACGCAGTCCGAACTCTTCGACGCGGCGTTCGGCGGTAGCCCCGGCCGATTCCCGCTTCCCGCAGCCACCGATCCTCGGGAGAGCTGGTACCGGAGTGTCGCGTTGGCCGGCCAGGGGCGGTACGGCGCGGCCGCGGTCGAGCTTCGGCGTCGGCGACCCGACAACACTGAGCTTGCATCGTTGCATGCGTCGACCCGGGCGTCGTGGCTGCGCCAAGTCGGCAAGCACGAGCGGGCCGGCCACTTCGACGGCAGGGCAGTCTTTCTCGTCGGTCTCACGGGCCCTCCGGAGTCCAGTGATGCGGTCGATGCCCGCAGTGATGCGTTGACCGGGCTGGCCGCAGATGCTCTGGGTCGCGGACGCTTCGATCTCTCGGAGACCCTGCTGGCCCGCAGCGCCGCGCAGCGGGACGGTCCGTTCGACACCGGGTCGTGGCGTCCGGCACTGCGGGCGGCTTGGGTGGCGGCCGAGCTGGCAATGATGCGCGGCGACGGTTCAGGGGCCGTCCGACACGCCGAGTGCGCTCGGGCTCTCGCCAACGATGCCGATTCGTTACGCCACCTCGTCAAGACGGACCTGGTGTGCGCAGCGGCGCTGAGTTGCCTCGGCGAGATCACCCGCGCCCGGGAAGCCGCCGTCCAGGTTGCCTACGCTGCGGGGATGCATGGCCTGCTTCCTTTGCGCTGGGCCGCGACGATGCTGTGTGAGGGAACAGGGGGGCTCGATGCCGGGATGGTCGCGTCCGTCGACTTGGCCGCCGAGATCGATCGTCGCGGTGGTTCGACGACCGACTGACCAGGACCGGGGTCGAGGGCGGACCGAGTGGTTCGGTTCTGGCTTGGTGGTGTCGCTATCCTTGGTCTCGTTCCACCACCACGTGGAAGCGCTCCCAGGCGGGTGCGTACCTGTAACGCGGGGAAAATTGTCGACGATGAACACAGCGGGTGAGGAGTTGGACTCTTTCGTCGTTGCCGCAGCGCAAGGCGATCGACTGGCTCTGTCCCGGGTCTTGGAATTCATCCGACCACTCGTCGTGCGGTATTGCCGGGCGCGAGTCGGTTCGGCTGAGCGCGGTCAGCTTTCGGCCGACGACGTGGCGCAGGAGGTCTGTTTGGCAGTCATGACCGCCTTGCCGCGCTACCAGGACCAAGGTCGTCCGTTCATGGCATTCGTGTACGGCATCGCGGCTCACAAGGTCGCTGATGCCCATCGCAGCGCCTCGCGTAACAAATCGGACCCGGCCGCCGAAGTACCAGATGTCGTGTCGATGGAACACGGACCGGAGCAACGCGCTCTCGAATCCGAGTCGAGTCGACAGATGACTGCACTGCTGGACACCTTGCCCGCCAAGCACCGCGAGATTCTGGTGCTCCGACTCGTCGTCGGGTTGTCGGCCGAGGAAACAGCAGCGGCCGTCGGCAGCACTGCAGGCGCTATCCGCGTGGCTCAGCACCGAGCTATCGCAAAACTGAAGAACGAAGTTGTGAGAGCAGGTGAAATGTATGGCTAGGGACAATGGTCACGGTGGCCCCGATGAGACGCCGCGTCGCGGAATCTCGCGTATCGGTGAGCACGTGAGCCCCGCTGGACCGAATCAGAACGATCCCTATGCCGACATCGGCGCGGACGGTGGTCCTGTGGACCTCGTCGCCGTACGTCGTGACGATGCGTTAATCGACGCGATCAGTGGCGACGGACCGATCGCCACCGATGACGCAGACGAGTACCAACTCGCCCTTCTGCTCGCCAATTGGCGAGCGGACGTGATCACGCCGGCGATGCCCGCCGGCCCCTCCCTCGATGTTGTCGTCGCCTCCGTCGAACGTGAGAAGCTCGCCGCCGACATGGCGCGGTCGAGCTCGGCGAACCGTGGCGGACGGATGCGTTTGTTGCGTCCCATCGCAGGTGCCGCTGCCGCGATCGCCGTGGTGATGGGTGGTCTGGTGGTCATCTCGTACAACTCGACTCCCGACGACCCACTGTGGAGCGTCAAGTCCGTCGTCTTCTCCGAGCAGGCGGATTCGACTGTGGCGCAGATCGATACGACGTCCAAGCTGCAAGAGGCCGAAAACCTCATCTCGTCCGGAGACACCACGGCAGCTCGCGCACTGCTCGACGGCGCGTCGAACAGCAGTTCGGCTGTGCTCGACGACAGTCAGCGCGCCGAACTGGATCAGTGGCTTGCACGCCTGATGCAGGAACTACAGGCGCTGACGGTGCCTGCGCCGGTTCTGCCCCCGGCTCCGATTCTTCCGGCTCCAGTGCCCAGCTCGGAAACCTTGTTGCCGCCGGCTCCGGTGGATTCGGTCACGCCCGATGTCACGGGTGTACCGACCACTCCGGCTCCGACCACGACGACGCCCGTGGTTCCTCCCACGACGACGACTCCGAGTCCGGCAACGACCACGGACGTCACGCCGACGGTGCTCGACGCGCCCGATCAGCCGACGGCGACTGCCGGTGGTACCAGCTCCTCGGAGAACCGTGACCGTATGTCGGTTCCCTCCGGCGGTAGCTGACCGGGTTCTCGGCTCCCTCTCGGACAACGAAGAAGCCCGACACGATCATCGTGTCGGGCTTCTTCGTGTGAACAATAGGTGAGTCAGCTGTCGAAGCCGTCGCCGTGCAGAGCGTCGTTCATGGACGCGTCCGCGAAGCCGCGGCAGTAGTCCCAGGTCACGTAGGCATCGGGGACCGGGTCGTAGGCCGGCTCGTGGGGCCGGACGGTGCCGTCGACCAGGAGCTGCAGCAGGTTCGCGCGCAGCATGTCCCAGTCGTGGTAGTGGTCCTGCTGGCAGTCCTCGCAGCACACGACCAGGCCGCGAATGCCGCGGTGGCCGAGGAGTGCCTCGTAGACGGCCAGGTCCGCCAGATCCTCTTCGACGGCGAGCCGCTCCTGAGGATCCAGAGGTTGGCCGGGCTCGATGGCGTCGAGGGCGGCCGACGGGTCGGCTGGGTCTCCAGCGAACGGATCCGGGGGTAGGCCGGGAGGCAGTTGATCGCGCACGCCTCCACGGTACGCAGGACTGGTGGGTCTGCGCCAGCCGTTCGAATGCGACATGCCGGGCGCGTCCACCCCCGACGACCCTCCGAACAGAGATTTCGGTGTTCGAAGGACACCCACAGCGGGAGGCATTCGCACTGGTGATGCCCTAGCCGATACCATGGTTCACGGCGCTGAACAGATGAGTGCAAGTGCCGAAACTCCATCCGTTCTCCAACACCGCACTGGCGGTGCGCCTGCGAGCTCTCACCGGCCGCACGCCGCGCCGAAGTGCAACCAGGCTCTAGGGAGGGCCAGATTCGCATGAGTAGTCCCGGAGCCCACGTCCGCACAGGCGGCGACGATCCCAACAAGGTCGCGATGCTCGGCCTCACGTTCGACGACGTCCTGCTGTTGCCGGCCGCTTCGGATCTGATTCCCAGCTCGGTCGACACCTCCAGTCAGATCACCCGCGAGATTCGGCTGCGGGTGCCGCTGGTCAGCTCGGCCATGGATACCGTCACCGAGGCGCGGATGGCCATCGCCATGGCCCGCGCCGGCGGTATGGGCGTGCTGCACCGCAACCTGTCGTTGCAGGATCAGGCGTCCCAGGTGGAGACGGTCAAGCGTTCGGAGGCCGGGATGGTCACCGATCCGGTCACCTGCAAGCCCACCGACTCGCTGGCCGAGGTCGACGCCATGTGCGCGCGGTTCCGGATCTCCGGGCTCCCCGTCACCGACGAGACCGGCGCGCTGGTCGGCATCATCACCAACCGCGACATGCGCTTCGAGGTCGACCAGAATCGCCGCGTCGCCGACGTGATGACCAAGGCACCGTTGATCACCGCGCAGGAAGGCGTCACTGCCGAAGCCGCTCTCGGCCTGCTGCGTCGTCACAAGATCGAGAAACTGCCGATCGTCGACGGCAAAGGCGCGCTCACCGGTCTGATCACCGTGAAGGACTTCGTCAAGACCGAGCAGCACCCCGACGCCACCAAGGACCGCGACGGTCGCCTGCTGGTCGGTGCCGCGGTAGGCGTCGGGCAGGACGCCTGGGCGCGATCGATGGCACTGACCGACGCCGGCGTGGACGTCATCATCGTCGACACCGCGCACGGCCACAATTCGCAGGTGCTCGAGATGGTCAGCAAGCTCAAGGCCGAGGTGGGCGACCGCGTGCAGGTCGTCGGCGGCAACGTGGCCACCCGCGCCGGAGCGCTGGCTCTCGTCGAGGCGGGCGCCGATGCCGTCAAGGTGGGCGTCGGACCGGGATCCATCTGCACCACGCGTGTCGTCGCAGGCGTCGGTGCCCCGCAGATCACCGCGATCCTCGAAGCGGTCGCCGCGTGCAAGCCGCACGGTGTTCCGGTCATCGCCGACGGCGGTCTGCAGTTCTCCGGCGACATCGCCAAGGCGCTCGCTGCCGGTGCGTCGACCGCCATGCTCGGATCGTTGCTGGCCGGTACCGCGGAGTCCCCGGGCGAGCTGATTCTGGTGGGCGGCAAGCAGTTCAAGAGCTACCGCGGCATGGGTTCGCTCGGCGCGATGCAGGGACGCGGGGGAGCGAAATCGTTCTCCAAGGACCGCTATTTCCAGGACGATGTGCTGGCCGAGGACAAGTTGGTGCCCGAGGGCATCGAAGGTCGCGTCCCGTACCGCGGACCGCTGAACCAGGTCATCCACCAGCTCACCGGTGGTCTTCGAGCGGCGATGGGGTACACCGGGGCCACCTCGATCGAGGACCTGCAGAAGGCTCAGTTCGTGCAGATCACTGCGGCCGGACTCAAGGAGAGCCATCCGCACGACATCACGATGACCGCTGAGGCCCCGAACTACACCACCCGATAGTCGCTTCGGTCGCTCCTCGGCCGAATCGATTCGCTCTCGAAGTAGAAAGGTGCGCGCGTGCGCGACCTCGTTGAAATCGGCATGGGCAGAGAAGCCCGCCGCACCTACCAGCTGGACGACATCGACATCGTGCCGTCCCGTCGTACCCGGTCGTCGAAGGAGGTCTCGACTGCCTGGCAGCTCGACGCCTACCGGTTCGACATTCCGGTGCTGGCACACCCGACCGACGCTCTGGTCTCACCCGAGTTCGCCATCGAGTTGGGCCGCCAGGGTGGGCTGGGGGTCATCAACGGTGAGGGACTCTGGGCGCGCCACTCGGACGTGCAGGCCAAGCTCGATCAGTTGATCCACATCGCCGAAACCGATCTCGATCCCGACGCACCGATCGCCTTTCTGCAAGAGCTGCACGCCGCGCCGCTGCAGCCGGATCTGCTGGCCGCCGCCGTGGGCCAGGTTCGTGATGCCGGGGTGACCGTCGCCGTGCGCGTGAGCCCGCAGAATGCCCGTTCGCTGACGCCCGCTCTCGTGGCATCGGGCCTGGACCTGCTGGTCATTCAAGGCACGATCATCTCCGCGGAACACGTCGCCCACGGTGAGGACGAGCCGCTCAACCTCAAGACCTTCATCGCCGAGCTCGACGTTCCCGTCATCGCCGGCGGGGTGAGCGATCACCGCACCGCGCTGCACCTGATGCGTACCGGCGCGGCGGGCGTCATCGTCGGTTACGGCTCCGTCGAAGGTGGCACGACCACCGGTGAGGTGCTCGGTATCGGTGTTCCGATGGCGACCGCCATCGCCGATGCGGCCGCGGCCCGGCGGGACTACCTGGACGAGACCGGCGGACGCTACGCCCACGTCATCGCCGACGGCGACATCACCACCTCCGGTGCGCTCGCCAAGGCCATCGCCTGCGGAGCCGATGCTGCGGTTCTCGGCGCTCCGCTGGCCGTCGCCGCAGAGGCTCCCGGCGGCGGTTGGTACTGGCCGTCCGCCGCGGCCCATCCGTCGATGCCGCGCGGAGCGTTGTTGCCCATGTCGGCCGGCGACCGTCCGAGCCTGGATCAGGTGTTGCACGGGCCGTCGCGCGAGTCGTACGGCTCGATCAACCTCGTCGGCGGCCTGCGTCGGTCGATGGCGAAGTCGGGGTACTCCGATCTCAAGGAATTCCAGAAGGTGGGCCTGAACGTCAGGGCCTAGACCGGTCGGCTCCATCGGGGCGCGCACTCCTGTCACACGGGAGTGCGCGCCCCTTCTGCTGTCGGTGGTCCACGTAAGTCGACCCTGGGTTGGTGATACCTCTCGTAACAGCTAGAATCGGTTGTGGCGGTAGTCACACGGGGGTGTGCATACTGTTCCCCAGCAACGGATGTAGCGGAGGTCACCATGGGTTCAGCTGTTCGCGCCACGGATTACGACGTTCTGATCGTCGGTTCGGGCTTCGGCGGAAGTGTCACCGCGCTGCGGCTGGTGGAGAAGGGGTACCGCGTCGGGATCCTGGAAGCCGGCCGACGCTTCGAGGACAAGGACTTCGCGAAGAACAGCTGGGATCTCAAACGTTTCCTGTGGGCACCGAAGCTCGGTCTCTACGGCATCCAGCGCGTGCACCTGCTGCGCGATTGCCTCATCCTCGCCGGTGCCGGAGTGGGCGGCGGATCTCTGAACTACGCGAACACCCTCTACAAGCCGCAGGCACCGTTCTTCGAGGACAAGCAGTGGGCGCACATCACGGACTGGAGCAGTGAGCTCTCTCCGTTCTACGACCAGGCCACCCGCATGCTGGGCGTGGTGCGCAATCCGCACATGACCCCCGCCGACGAGGTGATGAAATCGGTCGCCGAGGACATGGGCGTCGCCGATACTTTCATTCAGACCCCGGTGGGAGTGTTCTTCGGTGACGAGCCGGGAAAGACCGTCCCGGATCCGTACTTCGGTGGTGCAGGCCCCGAGCGCACCGGATGCATCGAATGTGGTGAGTGCATGACGGGGTGTCGTCACGGTGCCAAGAACACCCTGCTCAAGAACTACCTCGGTCTCGCCGAGCGCGCGGGAGCCGAGATCGTGCCGATGACGACGGTGTCCGGCCTTCGCCCCCGATCCGACGGCACCTGGGACGTCGACACCGAGCGCACCGGTGCTCGGCTCCGCAAGGGCAAGAAGACGTACAGCGCCGCCAATGTCGTTCTGGCAGCCGGTACCTGGGGCACTCAGAACCTGCTGCACAAGATGAAGGACACCGGCGCGCTGCCGAAGTTGTCGGACACACTCGGCGAACTGACGCGTACCAACTCCGAGTCGATCGTCGGAGCGGCCAAGCTGGCAGTCGATCCGAACATGGACCTCACGCGCGGCGTCGCGATCACGTCCTCGTTCCACCCCAGCCCCAACACGCACATCGAGCCGTGCCGCTACGGCAAGGGTTCCAACGCGATGGGCATGCTGCAGACCCTGATGACCGACGGCGGAGGAAAGATTCCGCGGTGGCTCAAGTTCGTGTTCGCGCTGATCGCACACCCGATTCAGTTCGTCCGCGTCGTCAACGTCCGGCGCTGGAGCGAGCGCACGATCATTGCGCTGGTGATGCAGAACCTGGACAACTCGATCACCACGTTCACCAAGCGTGGGCCGTTCGGACGCAAGATCTCCAGCAGGCAGGGCCACGGTGAGCCGAACCCGACGTGGATCCCCGAGGGCAACGACGCCACCCGGCGCATCGCCAAGAAGATCGGTGGCGTTGCAGGTGGCACCTGGGGAGAGCTGTTCAACATTCCGCTCACCGCCCACTTCCTCGGCGGCTGCGCCATCGCCTCGGATTCGGCGCACGGCGTCATCGATCCGTACCACCGCGTCCACGGATACCCGACGCTGAGCGTGGTGGACGGGGCGGCCGTGTCGGCAAACCTCGGGGTCAATCCGTCGCTGACCATCAGTGCGCAGGCCGAGCGGTCCGCCGCGCTGTGGCCGAACAAGGGTGAGCTGGATCTTCGTCCGGCACAGGGGCTTCCGTATCAGCGGCTCGATCCCATCGCCCCCAACTCGCCCGTCGTTCCGGTGGACGCTCCGGGTGGATTGAGACTGCCGATCGTCGAGATCAGGTCCGGCTCCTCGGCGATGCCTGTCGAGCACTCGGGTGTTGCGTAAGCGCTTCGACAGTCCCACTAGACTGACCCGGTGACCGACTCCTCTGCACACGATCCCTCGCACGCACGGCCGGTTCTGGTCGTCGATTTCGGAGCCCAGTACGCGCAGTTGATCGCCCGCCGGGTGCGCGAGGCCAACGTGTACTCCGAGGTCATCTCGCATACCGCGACCGCCGAGGAGATTGCAGCCAAGGACCCGGTCGCGCTGGTGCTGTCCGGTGGACCCTCCAGCGTTTACGCCGAGGGTGCGCCCGAGCTGGATTCCGCGCTCCTCGAGCTCGGAATCCCGGTGTTCGGGATCTGCTACGGATTCCAGGCGATGGCCCAGGCGCTCGGCGGCACCGTCGAACACACCGGAACGCGGGAGTACGGACGCACCCAACTCAGCGTGGACGGCGGTCGGCTGCACGACGGTCTGCCTGCCACTCAGCCGGTCTGGATGAGTCACGGTGACGCGGTCACGGCAGCGCCGGAGGGCTTCACCGTCACCGCGACCAGCGCGGGTGCGCCCGTTGCCGCCTTCGAGAACGAGGGCACGCGCATGGCGGGCGTGCAGTATCACCCCGAGGTCCTGCATTCGCCGCACGGGCAGCAGGTGCTCAGCCGGTTCCTGCACGAGACGGCGGGCATCGCTCCGGACTGGACCGCGGCCAACATCGCCGATGCCCTGGTCGAGGCGGTGCAAGAACAGGTCGGTCCGACGGGCAAGGCCATCTGTGGCCTTTCGGGTGGCGTCGACTCCGCGGTGGCGGCGGCACTGGTGCAGCGGGCGATCGGTGATCGGCTGACCTGCGTCTTCGTCGACCACGGACTGCTGCGCGCCGGTGAGCGTGAGCAGGTGCAGCAGGACTTCGTGGCTGCAACGGGTGCCAAGCTGGTCACCGTCGACGCGGTCGATACGTTTCTCGGTGCGCTCGAGGGCGTCTCCGATCCGGAGGAGAAGCGCAAGATCATCGGCCGTGAGTTCATTCGTAGCTTCGAGGGTGCCGTCGCCGAGGTACTGGGCGAGAACGCCGAGCACGGCGACGCTGTCGAATTCCTGGTGCAGGGCACGTTGTACCCGGATGTCGTGGAGTCCGGCGGCGGATCCGGAACAGCGAACATCAAGAGCCACCACAACGTCGGCGGGCTGCCGGACGATCTTCAGTTCGCCCTGGTCGAGCCGCTGCGTGCGCTGTTCAAGGACGAGGTGCGTGCGGTCGGTCGTGAGTTGGGCCTGCCCGAGGACATCGTCGGCAGGCAACCGTTCCCCGGACCCGGTCTGGCGATCCGCATCGTCGGCGAGATCACCCGCGACCGTCTGAACACGCTCCGTCATGCCGATTCGATCGTCCGAGAAGAACTGACGGTCGCAGGCTTGGATCAGCAGATCTGGCAGTGCCCGGTGGTGCTGTTGGCCGACGTGCGCAGCGTCGGCGTGCAGGGCGACGGCCGTACCTACGGGCACCCGATCGTGCTGCGTCCGGTCTCGAGCGAGGACGCGATGACCGCGGACTGGACTCGTCTGCCGTACGACGTTCTGGAAACGATCTCGACTCGGGTGACCAACGAGGTTCCGGAGGTCAACCGAGTCGTTCTCGACGTCACGAGCAAGCCGCCGGGCACCATCGAGTGGGAGTAGCGGGGTCAGCTCCTTCTGCTGGGGCCCAGGAGTAGCGCGAAGCCGACGACCACCGCGGCGACCACGAACACCCAGCGGAACTGGACATCGCCCAGAGCCGCGATCGCTCCCTGGCCGATGAGGGCTGCGACCGCGACGACCATGGCGGCCAGCCCGGCGAGAAGCAGTAGTGCCGAGGGTCCGCGTCGGTTCGAGTTGCGATCCTCGGTGGCAGCGTAGTCGTAGTCGTGGCCGACTCGGTCGGTCTTGTTCTTCTTCACTGGTGCACTACCTTCAGGTCTCCGAGTGCCACATCGCCTTCGATGGTGAGCACCGGTGCGTCGGGTCGAGCGGCACTTCCGACCCGTAGACCGGGGGAGCCGCAGTCGGCCGAGCCCAGGACGGTGTCGCATGTCGTCTCGAGGTTCATCGTGTTCGGCACCGTCACGAGCGCACTGCCCAGCGCCACATCGATCTCGACGGTGCGGTCCTCGGTGAGGTCGAGACCTGTGAGGTCGAGGTCGAGGTCACCGAGACCGACGTCGTAGGTGTCGTCGAGGTCGGCAACGGCGATCGGTGCGATGCGCTGCGTTCCCGACGCACCGTTGCCCATGTCCATCGGACCGACTGCTGACGCCAGGACGACGAAGCCGGCCAGGGGTGCGGCGACCACCAGCAATCCGTAGCCCTTGCGGAGGAATGCGCCGAGCACGAGTCCCACGGAGATGACCGCGAGCGCGACAGCTCCGACGCGGCCCGCCGAGGCCCAGTCCCCGCCGGTTGCGGCACCTACCGCCGCGGTGATGCCGGCAGCGAGCAGAGCCAGGCCGAGAAAGCTTGCCGTCCACCGTGACCGGCGCTTGCGTTCGATCGCCGCAGGCGGGAAAGCGCCGGCCGGTTCGGGAAGATCCCAGGCGAACGGGGCCACACCGAGCGGGTCCCACGACGGGGGCGTCACGGTGGGCATGTCGGTGGACGTGTCGTTCGGCTTCTCGGCCGATACGGTCGACTTGCTCAGGTTCACTGTGTGCGCGTCGGCAGAATCCTCGGCGCCGGTGTCCTCGACAGGCTTCGGTGTCGCAACGTAGCTCTTCGGCAGAGTCGTGTACGGGGTGTAGCGCTCGTGCTGGAACTGAGGCGGACGATACTGCGCGGCCGTCCACTGCTCGGCCGACGTGCTCGACGAGCCGAATGGCATCGGCGCGTAGCGGTTACGGGAGAATTCCGCCGTCCGCATGTAGGGCGGCGGCTCAGGGCACCGTTGGTGCAGCAACCAGAGTCCGCCGAGCATCGCCACCAGGGAGATCAGCCCCGAACCGCCGAGTCCGACGCCGACCGGGCCGATGGTCGACACCGCGATGACCAATGCCACCGCCACGACAACCATCTTGGTCGACGAGTCGGAGCTGTTCCCACGACCGACCAGAGACTCTGCGCCCGACGCCGTGTCACCGGCGCGGTTGAGCACCAGCCACGCCGCCAGATACAGGACGATGCCGGTACCGCCGAACAAGGTGGAGACGACGAACGCGATCCGAATCAGAACGGGGTCGACGTCGTAGCGATAGCCGATACCGGCTGCGACACCTGCCACATGCCCGCGTTGCGGCAAGCGGTGCGGACGGGTGCGCCACATCTGCTGTAGTTGATCCGAGACGGTCACGTTGCTCATGAGAACCATCGTGGTTGCCTCGACCACGAAACACATCAGGGATACCCCTGATCTTCATCCCCGAAGTCGATGACCCCGCTGAACATCAGGGCGAACCCTGATGCGACAACCACCGCATCCGTGCCAGGATCGAAGGCGTGCACCCTGTCGACAACCCACCCGTCGACGCCGCCCGCAACGCACCACCCGTGGCCGGCGTCACGCCGGCCACCGCTCCTGGTATCCCGGTCGCTTCTGCAGGCTCCGCTCCTGCTTTTCCGGTCGCTTCTGCGGGCTCCGCTCCTGCTTTTCCGGTCGCTTCTGCGGGCTCCGCTCCTGCTCCCTATCAGCGACGCGGCGGCGGACGCATCGTCGGCGGCGTCGCAGGCGGGCTCGCCGACCATCTCGGCATAGACGTGTTCAAGGTTCGGGTCGCGTTCGCACTGCTGGCCGCGTCCGCCGGAGCCGGCATCGCTGCATACGGCCTGATCTGGATGTTCACCCCAGCGGGTGAGGACACCGCGCACCCGAGTGCCGCCGAACGCCAGCGCGCGCTCGGGTTGGCCGCTATCGGTCTCGGCCTCGCCGTCGGTCTCGCCTGGCTGCTCAGCGGTACCGCTGCATCGGTCATCGTGCCGGTCATCGTCGTGGTGATCGGTGCTGCCCTGGTGTGGCGCGAGTTCGACTCCGAGGGACCGCGAACGGCGTTGGGGCTTCCCCAACACCCGACCGTGTTGAGCTGGGCGAGGGTCGTCGGCGGAGCGACGTTGATCGTGCTCGGCCTCGGCGTGGTGGTGCTCGCCCGCGTCGATCTGGCCGCGCTGCGTTCGTCCTTGCTCGCAGTGGTGGTCACTCTCGTCGGCGTCGGCCTGTTGACGGTTCCCATCTGGTTGCGAACCTGGCGCGCGCTCGGTGCCGAGCGGTCTGCACGTATCCGCAACGACGAACGCGAGGAAATCGCGTCGCACCTGCACGATTCGGTACTGCAGACACTGGCGCTGATCCAGAAGCAGTCCGATCAGCCGCAGGAGGTGATGCGGCTGGCGCGCGGGCAGGAGCGTGAACTACGCAGATGGCTGTTCGACGGCGGCGACACCGACAACCCCAGCTTGGCCGACGCGCTCAAGACCATCTCCGGTGAAGTCGAGGATCAGCACGGCGTGACGGTACGACCCATCACCGTCGGCGACGTGCATCTACTGCCGGACGACGTCGAATCGGGGCTGTCGCGCGAGAGCTTCACCGCTCTGCTGGGTGCCACGCGAGAGGCTCTCGTCAACGCGGCCAAGCATTCCGGTGAGACCAATATCGATCTGTTCGCCGAAACCGAACCGGAACAGGTCAGCGTGTTCGTCCGTGACCGTGGCACCGGGTTCGACGAATCGGAAGTACCCGAGGATCGACGCGGCCTGGCGAAATCCATTCGGGGACGCATCGAGCGCCGCGGCGGCACGGTGCAGGTACGGTCGACCGTCGGCAAGGGAACCGAAGTGCGCATCTTCATGCCCCGCATCGGCAGCGCCGTCACCACCGAACCGTCCGAATCCAGTCAGCAGGAGCAGCCGACGTGACCGAACCCTTCCGCGTTTTTCTCGTCGACGACCATGCGGTGTTCCGCTCCGGAGTGAGAGCCGAACTCGCTCGCGAGGCGGACATCGACGTTGTCGGCGAAGCAGGAGGCGTCGCCGAGGCGGTATCGGGCATCGACTCGACGAAGCCCGATGTGGTGTTGCTCGACGTGCACATGCCCGACGGCGGAGGCGTGGCCGTGTTGAATCGCATCTCCGAGGGGCCGGTATGCCTCGCCCTGAGTGTGTCCGACGCCGCCGAGGACGTGATCGCCGTCATCCGTGCCGGTGCGAGGGGATACGTGACCAAGACTATTTCAGGTTCCGAACTCGCCGACGGTGTTCGACGCGTCGCCGGGGGAGACGCCGTGTTCAGCCCCCGCCTGGCCGGATTCGTCCTCGATTCGTTCACCGGTCGCAGTGCCGTCCCGGAGCCACCGCTGGATCCCGAACTGGATTCGCTCACGCCCCGTGAACTCGAGGTGCTGCGGTTGCTGGCGCGCGGATACACCTATCGCGAAATCGCCGAGGATCTGTTCATCTCCGTCAAGACCGTCGAGACTCACGCGTCGAATGTTCTCCGAAAGACCCAGCAGTCCAACAGGAATGCGCTCACTCGCTGGGCGCACAAGCGTCGAATCGATTAGGTGACCTCGGTCGATCGGGGAAATGTCGCCAGGATCGTCGCGTGACGGAGCAGGAACGTGTGCTCGTCGAGCCTCTTGCGTCTGAGCCACCCGGTCACTTCGCTGTTGTGTTTGCTGGCGTTGCAGGAGGGGCAGGCCGGCACGACGTTGTCGAGTGTGTACCGGCCACCGCGAGAAACCGGCATGATGCAGTCGCGTTGCAGGGGCGCACTCGTCGCTCGACAGTAGGCGCACCCTCCCCATGCATCGAGAAGTTCGGCCCACTGGGAGGCGGTGAGGTCGTTGTCCACTCGGGCGAGCCGTCGTCGCCGTCGATTCGTGTAGCGCGCCCGCGTTGCCTTCGGCAGCGCAGTGGCGGGGAGCTTGCGGCGAGGGTGCACAAGGGCGACGATACTTCGGCCGCGGCAGCGCTTCCGTGTTTTGCCCCAGCGCGCCGAATACACCGTTGTCGAGTGTCACCGGAGGACGAGCATGGTGTTCGACATGGCCACACCTGGCCGGGCGCACAGTGCTTGACCTTCGACCAACCCGAAGCCTCAGGATTTCACCATGACTGATTCGGCAGAAGAATTCGTGACCATCGGTGCGTTCGCTCGTTCGAGCGGGCTGACCCCCAGTGCCCTACGGTTCTACGACGACTGTGCGTTGCTCGTCCCGGCGTTCATCGACGCCAAGTCCGGCTATCGCTACTACACGCGTGCACAATCGAAGCGGGCGAACATCATTCGACAGCTGCGCGAGATCGGTATGCCGCTCGATCAGGTGACCTCCGCGCTCGAGGGCGACGGAGCCGCGGCCGTCGAGATCGTGGATCGGCATGTCGAAGAACTCGCCACACGTGCGAGGGCAGCGGCCGAGGCCGCAGTGTCCATTCGCCGGATGTTCGACGAAACATATTGCACCGCAACGGTAGCTGCCGCCGAGTTCGCGTCGGCGGTGAAACGAGTCGCGTCTGCGGTCGGAACGAGCGAGGAGTTTCCGGTGCTGCGGGGCGTGCTGGTCGAGGTGGACGGCACCGCTGTCACCCTCACCGCGACGGATCGGTACCGACTCTCCACCCGCAGCCTCGTGGCGCAGAGCTCGCCCGGTGCACCCTGGTCGCGCGTTGCAACGGTCGGCTCTCTCGAGGTCGTACCCGCATCGGGCACCCTCGTACTGACGGCAACCGACGGCGCGATGGCTGTCGAATCCGACGACACCCGACACGAGGTCGATCTCGTCGACGGAGACTTCCCCGATTGGCGGACGATCATGGACGGTTTGGCTCCGACCGTGACGAGGGTTGTGGTGCAACGAGATTTCGTTCCCCTCGACAGCGGGACGCTGCGGATCGACGCCGGCCCGGACGGCCTGACAGTCGAGGGTGTTGCCGTCCCCGCGCGAATCACCGGGTCCGAGATGACGGTGTTCTTCGACGCCGCCGTTCTGCAGGCCGCCGTCGCCTCGGCCGTCGGACCGGACCTGATGCTCGATATCGCCGCTCCGGACCATCCGATGCTGGTGCGGTCCGCGGTCGACGGCGCTCTGACGACGTTGGTGATGCCTGTTCTCGGCTGATCGAGGGCTTCCTGTCGTAGAAAGTCGGCGAAGTGTCGACTTTCGATGACTGGGTACCGGCTCCCACACTCGATACCGTGAGGGCATGGACGACAAGATGCTCGGGGAGACGCCACCGGCGGTGCTGTGGTTCTCCCGAGGCGACCGGTTCTTCCTGATCGTCGGTGCCGTGATCATCGGGGGACTGCTGGGATTCGCGCTGCCATATGTGGCGTCCTGGGGAGCATCGTTGACGTGGATTCCGTTCCAGGGTCCGTTGGAGTTGATCGCATCCTGGTCGCAATGGTGGGTGCGGTACGTGTGTATCGGAGTGGGAGTACTGCTCGGGCTGGCTCTGGTGGCGGCCGCGTTCTACGACACTGCACGGGTGGCGGTGTCGGAGGCACACGTGCGTGTCACCGAGAAGGGCGAGACCGTCACCGTGTCCAGATCGCAGGTCGGGACGGTTTTCGTCGACGGCAAGGAACTGGTGTTGCTCGACGCCGCCTCGCGTCAGCTGGTGCGGGTGCCGAGCGAGGAGAAGCGTGAAGAGATCGAGGCGGCATTCGAGGAGCGGGGTTACTCGGTTGCGCCCGGTGATCCCTACGACGATCTCTATCACCTATGGGTGCCCGAGACACCAGGCCTGGCACCGGAAGTGAATGCGGTGATGAAGGCTCGGGACATGGCGCTGAAGAAGAAGGCGGGTTCCGATGCACGCGAATTGCGTTCGGAGCTGGACAGACTCGGCGTAGTGGTGCGCGACAAGAAGACCAGCCAGTACTGGCGCCCTTTGGTCCGATCGTGACGGCGCAATCATGACGTTGCTGCGGCGGCATCGGGAACGCGCGTGGGATGTCGCAGCCATCGCGTTCGCGTTGTTGTTGGTGTTGTCGGTAACCGTAGGCACCGAGGAAATGACCACCACTCGAACGGCCGTCTCGATTGTCGTCGGTGTCCTCGGTGCTGTATTGCTGTGGTGGCGTCGCCGGTGGCCGATCGAGATCGCCGTAGCGCTCGCGGTGTGCGCTGTTCTCACCGATGCAGTGGGCGGCGCAGAGCTGGTGGCCGTCTTCACCGTGGCGTCTCGGAAGTCGTGGCGAGTCACCGCTGCCGTGGTGGTTCTGCACGTTCTGGCACCGGTGATCTGGGCGAGAGTGTGGGACGACGGACAGTCCATTCTGTACATCGCGACACTCAGTCTCGCCTTTCTGAGTATCCCGGCAGCATGGGGCATCGTCGTCAAATCGCGCCGCGAGGTGATCGATTCACTACGTGAGCGTGCCGAGCGAGCGGAATCCGAATCGAATCTGCGTGCCGAGACCGTTCGCGGCCTCGAACGCGAGCGGATCGCGCGCGAGATGCACGACGCTCTCGCACATCGGATTTCGTTGGTCAGCCTCCATGCCGGAGCGCTGGAGGTGCGACCGGACGTCGGTGCGCAGGAGGTCGAAGCGCTCGCGTCGACCATCAGATCCAACGCGCACGGTGCCCTGGAGGATCTGCGGGAAATACTGGGAGTGCTCCGATCGGGTGATGTCGGCTCTGCGCGTCCACAACCGGGTGTGGCAGATATCGCCGAATTGATCGAGGACTCGGAGAAAGCGGGCACGCGCGTGACATTCGTCGACGAGATGCCTGCGAACATCGTGCTACCTGCCTCCACCTCTCGCACCGTCCACCGTGTGATTCAAGAGGGGCTGACCAACGCCAGAAAGCATGCGCCGGGTTTGCCCGTGCAGTGCGGAATTGCAACGTTGGGAAGCGAGATTCGAGTGTGGCTTGAAAACGGCCTCAGTGCGGAGAAATTCGTGGCTGTACCCGGTTCACGGTCGGGAATGATCGGCCTCACCGAACGAATCGAGTTGGCAGGAGGGCGAATCGAATACGGAATCGCTCGAAGGAGTGTCGGCGTGGTCTATCGTCTGGAAGCGTGGCTACCGTGCCCGAACTGACCGATGGCCGCACAGCAGCCGATGTGCTCGATGTCCTACTGGTCGACGACGACGCGTTGGTCCGGGCGGGATTGTCGCTGATTCTGAGTTCGGATCCCGGTATCAGGGTGGTCGGTGAGGCGGCCGACGGTCGCAGTGGGATCGAGGCCGTGAGCGCACTGTCTCCCGACGTGGTTCTGATGGATGTGCGGATGCCGGTCCTGGACGGTCTGGCGGCCACCGAAATACTTCGGGGAGAGGGTGTTACAGCGGCGATCGTAGTGTTGACCACCTTCGACACCGATGAGTATCTGCTGCGGGCACTGCGGGCGGGTGCGAATGGGTTCTTGCTCAAGGACACTCCGCCACGAGAGATCATCGACGCCGTGCATCGCGTCGGAACCGGGGAGTCGATGCTGTCGCCGACGGCTGTCGGACGTTTGGTCGCCCACTGGCGCGAGCAGGATGCCCGTTCGCACGATTCCGGTACGGAACGAGCTCGGACACTGCTCGATGCGCTGACCGATCGTGAACGTGAGGTGGCCTTTGCCGTCGGATCGGGGAAGTCAATGCGGAGATCGGTGCCGCGTTGTACATGAGTGTCGCGACCGTGAAGACCTATGTTTCGCGAATTCTCACGAAATTGGAGTGCGGCAACAGGGTTCAGATCGCGATCACCGTGCACGAGTCGCGTTGAGGGCTCGACTACAGCAGCAGGGCGATCACCAGAATCAGAACGATCACCACGGCAAGCACGAGTGCCGCGAGAACGACGGTCGACGGAATCGACGTTCGGTCGCCGATGGTGTCCTCGATGCGCATCAGAACGTCGTCGATCGGGTTCCTCTTCTTCTTCGTCAGGTCGAACGGTGGTGGCGAATACGTCGACGGAACCGGATTGGCTTGGCTCTCACCGGGTTGCACGGCCGGTAGGCCGGCGATGGTTCTTCCGAACTCCCTCGACGGACGGCGATTTTCGGACACCGGTGTGGAGCGCCTCGCCCATGCGGGAACCACTCCGTCCGCAGACGTCAGGGGCACCCCGCGCAGCTGAGCAATGGTGCCGCGCTTGCTGATAGCGGCGAGAATGATCTCGTCGCGGGCCTGCGCCATGGTGGGGCGTCGGGCAGGATCGGGCTCGAGCATGTGCAGCAGCGGGCCGGTGAGATCCCCGCTGCGGGTGGGGGCGATGATCTGCCCCTTGGCAACTCGGTGCAACAGTGCGATCGAATCGTGATCGATGTCGAACGGCGGTCTGCCTTCGATAGCGGTGTACAGCGTTGCCCCGAGGGAGAACACGTCGCTGGCCGCGGTGGGATCCTGTCCGCGTGCGACCTCGGGTGCGAAATATGCCGGGGTTCCGGTGATCACGCTGTCATCGGCCTCTTCGACGTCACCCTTGGCCCGGGAGATACCGAAATCGCTGATCTTGACGATGCCCAGATCCTTGCCGCGATCGGCGATCAGAATGTTGCCCGGCTTGATGTCTCGGTGCACGATTCCGGCCTCGTGCGCCTCGGTCAGTGCGTCGGCGATCTGTGCGCCGATCTGAGCGACCTCGAACGGTGGTAGCGAATCGGTGGTGCCGAGTGCCTGCGCGAGACTGCGTGAGGACAGGTATTCCATGACCAACCACGGTTCGCCGTCGACGAGAGCGACGTCGTGCATCGCGATGGCGTGGGGGCTGGAGAGTCGGGCAGCGATACGACCCTCGCGCATGGCCCGGTTGCGTACTTCCACGGCCTGCTGTGGGGTCAACCGAGTGGTGGACGTGACCTGTTTGACGGCCACCTGTCGGTGCAGAAGTGTGTCGGTGGCGAGCCATACCGCGCCCATGCCTCCACCTCCCAGCTTGCCGGCAAGGCGGTATCTGCCGGCCAAGAGGTAGTCGGGCCCGACGCCCCGTCGAACACGCTGCTGATCCGTCACGTCCACAGGTTAGTGGACGATGGCGAGACGTGCCTGCAGCCGCGGAACGGAGGCATCTACCAGGGGCTTCGGCATCACCTTGACGAGTTGCCGTCCGAGCGGCTTTACTGAGTGCAGATCGAAATTGTGTTCGAATACGCCACTTCCCGCGTTCGTCGAACACCGAAGTTTCGGGTCGATTTTCTACGCCGCGAAGGGGAGTGACATGACTGTATCGGGAGCTTCCGTCACGCCGGATGTGCTCGACGGGTTGTCGCTGCCGGAGCGCGTGGCGTTGCTACGTAGCCGGATGGCTGCCGTACCTTCCCGGGGCGAAACGGCGTCGGTGCGCATCGAGAATTCGGACTCCGTCGAGCCCGTGCACCCGGAACCGTCGACGCAGCGTCCAACCCGTCAACGGCCCGTTCTTCCGGTGCCGGCTGCGCTGATCGAGGTGCTACCGCACGGCGGCCTGGTGCGTGGAACGGTGGCCTCGGTGTCCGGTGCAGGCTCGCTCCTGATCGGGTTGGTGGCTGCGGTGACCGGTGCCGGTGGGCATGTCGCCGTCATCGGGCAACCTCGTTTCGGGATTCTGGCCGCGGTGGAGATGGGCGCACAGTTGAGCAAGCTGGCCCTGATTCCCGATCCCGGTCCCGACCCGGTAGAAGTGGCGGCCATTCTGCTCGACGGTGTCGACCTCGTCGTACTCGGTCTCGGCGGCCTGTCGGTATCGCCCACTCGGGCCAGGGCGGTGGTGGCCAGAGCGCGTAGCAAGGGTTCGACGCTGCTGGTGACCGATGGGCACTGGGACGGGGCAGAGCTACGACTGGACGCATCGGTGCACGGATACGACGGCCTCGGCACGGGCCGGGAGCTGGGCCGCGGCCGACTGCGCGGCGTCCGATTGTCGGTGTGCGCCCGCGGTAAGGCGATGCGGCCGCGCACCGTTCGACTCGACCTCCGTTCGGAGAACGGCCGTATCGAGTGGCATGCCGAGGAGCGCGAGCAGAATCCATTGTCGATCGCGGTCTCGACATGAGCATCGACCGCTCCAGCCGTGTTCTCGCGCTGTGGTGTCCCGATTGGCCCGCTGTTGCAGCAGCGGCTCAGGCCGATCTGCCTGCGACGCATCCGGTGGTCGTCACCTCGGCCAATCGGGTCGTTGCCTGCTCGGCGACGGCACGGGCGTCGGGTATCAAGCGCGGCCTGCGCCGGCGGGAAGCGCAGGCGCGGTGCCCGGATGTGCATGTCGCTCTCGCCGATACCGATCGTGATGCGCGACTGTTCGAGCCCGTGGTTTCGGCCGTCGCCGCCATTGCGCCGGGAGTGGAAGTGCTGCGACCGGGCCTGTTGGTTCTCTCTGCCCGCGGCGTCGGACGGTATTTCGGTACCGAGCATCGGGCTGCGGAACGGTTGATCGACGAAGCGTCGGCTGCCGGTGTGGAATGTCAGATCGGTATCGCCGACGAGCTGTCCACCGCGGTGGTCGCCGCGCGGTATGCGCAGGTGGTGCCGCGGGGCGGGGGTGCAGGCTTTCTCGCGCCGTTGCCGGTGGCAGAACTCTCGGCGGAACCGAGCATGTCCGCTGCCGATCGCGGTGAGCTGGTGGATCTGTTGCGGCGCTTGGGTTTACGAACCATCGGCGACTTCGCTGCACTGTCCCCGGGGGATGTGGCGTCGCGCTTCGGTACCGATGCCGTGTTGGCGCACCGCAGTGCCCGAGGTGAGCCCGAACGCCCGCCGTCGGCCAGGGCTGTACCGCCGGACCTGGATGTGGAGTACCTGTGCGATCCACCGATCGATCGGGTCGACGCAGCTGCGTTCGCCGGGCGCGGCCTGGCCGAGCAGCTGCACACCAAGCTCGCTGCCGCTGCCGTCGCGTGCACTCGTCTGCTGGTGCATGCCAGTACCGGTAACGGCGAGAATCTGTCGCGGACCTGGCGGTGCGCGGAGCCGTTGACACCGGAGGGAACAGCCGACCGAGTGCGGTGGCAACTCGACGGCTGGATCACCGGGCGCAGCGAGAACAAGCCGACGTCCGCGATCACCGTCCTGCGACTCGAACCGATCGAGGTGGTGGCGGCCGGTGAGCTGCAGCTGGGTTTGTGGGGCAGTGTCGGGGACGAGGACGAGAGGGCGCGGCGGGCGTTGGTGCGGGTGCAGGGTCTGCTCGGCGGCGAATCGGTGCTGGGCGGTGTGCTCAGTGGTGGCCGCGGGCCGGCCGAGCGGATCACGCTGCGTCCCCTCGGCGACGAACTGGTGCCGATGTCCGATCCGTCGGATCCCTGGCCGGGACGGCTGCCCGAGCCTGCTCCGGCGGCAGTGATCGAGACCCGTCCGACGGTGACGCTGATGAATCGGGCGGGAACCGGAATCGGCGTCACCGATCGTGGTGTGTTCGATACGCCGCCGTCGCGATTGCGCTGGGGCACCAAGGAATGGGAACTGACGGGTCTGGCCGGACCGTGGCCGGTGGACGAGCGATGGTGGGACAGCGGCCACGCGTCGACGGGTCCGACGGCGCGAGCCCAGGTGGTGCTCGACGACGAAAGGGCCTTGCTGCTGGTGTTCGACGAGGGTCGGTGGCGGGTGGAAGGAATCTACGAATAGCGGCACCGCTACATTCGAGGGAATGCAGATGATGTCGGAGACGGTCGACCTCGATGGCGTCGATATCGCGTATCGCTCGTTCACCCCGCAGGGGCATGCGAACTCGAATTCGGCACCGGTGATGCTGGTGCACGGCATGGGCGGTGACAGCACAACCTGGGATCGGTTCGGCCGTGCATTGACCACGCACGGCCGCCGGGTGATCACTGTCGATCTGCGCGGGCACGGCAAGAGCGCGCACACGTCGACGTACGAGTTCGACTCTTTCGGCGCGGACCTGCTGGCCCTACTCGACCACCTCGGGCTCACCGAAGTCGATCTCGTCGGCCATTCCCTCGGCGGATACGCCGTCTCGCTCGTCGCACAACGTCGCCCGCAGCTCGTCCGCCGTCTGGTCCTCGAAGAGCTCCCGATACCGATTCGGCCTGGGGACGCACCGCCGACACTGACCGGCAAGATGCCGTCGGTCACCGAACTCTGGCACGCAGCGACCAGCGTCGTTCTGCATCCCCGCGCGGTACTCGCCTTCGATCGCTCGATGACCACCACCGCGCTCGAGCAGTTCCGTCGGCCGAATTCGCAGTGGTGGGCGTCGTTGGCCGACATCACTGCTCCGACGCTGGTGCTTCGCGGAGGTCCCGGCGGCATGGTCGATCCGATTCGGCTCGACGCGATGGTCGCCGAGATTCCGACCTGCCGTGTCGAAGCGTTTCGCACCGGACACAGCATCCATCGCGACGGCTACTCGGCGTTCGAGGCCGCCGTTCTCCCGTTTCTGACGCATTAGGGTCTGCAGGCATGACTCTCGGTTCGCTCGATCGCAGAATGCTGGGCTGGTCGGCGTTGTTCGTCGTATCCCAGGCCAACATCGCCCGACTCCTCGGCCCCGCAGCTCCCAAAGTGCTCGAGGTACAGACGGCGTGGTCCGCCGAGCGCTACCGGCAGATCCTGGCGAGCATGGACGAGACTGAGATCGCTCGGTTCCGCAGCCACTATCTGCCCGACTTCGTGCATCCGGCGATCTACGCCATCGCACTCAGGGCCGGCGGACGCAGCCTGGCGGCGAAGACGTCACTGAGCCCCGCGGCGACGACGGCATTGGCGGTTGCGCCCGTGGCCTCCGCTGCCGGCGACTACATCGAGAACATCGTCGGACTGATGCTGGTCGACAACCGCGAACAGATCACCGACACCGTTGTGCGCGCCACCACCGTGGTCAGCTCCGTCAAATGGATACTGGCAATCGGCTCACTGGCGTACCTGAGTCAGGGATTTCTGCGAGTGTGGGCTAAGGCTCTGTTGCGCTGAACCTTGTGACAGCACTACCCCTGTCGTTCGACCAACTCGCCCCGAGGGGAGTGCGTACGTACAGCACCGATCGCCCCTGTCTGACGCGTCGTTCCACCGCCGCTTCGCGCAGGACGCCGTGGCATGACGAGCATGTTCTGGATCCGCGTCTACGTGAGCGGCGAGGATTCTGCGTAGTAGCCACCACCGTGAGTGTCCACTCTGTGCGACCACACACGGGACCGCGATCGCAAATGGAAATTGTGGACACTGGCGGTACCTGGGACTGACTCGTCACCAACTGGTGCCGGGTACCAATCTGCCGACACGCCGGATCACTTTGCCGATGCGTGCGCTCGGAGCTTTCGGGTCGTACGGGCGGACTCGGTAGGGCACTTTCCCATCCTCGATGGGTACCGGCATTTCGCCTTTGGCGGCAGCGGATTCGGCGAACGTACGGTAGTGCTGGTGCATCGTGCGGTCTTTGCCCTTGGGGGCGAAGATGGCTCCGAATTGCCCGAGTGTTCCCAGCGGTGTGTCGATGCGTTTGGGCTTGTCGCTCAGTGCTCTGATCACGATGGCGGCAGCCTTCTCCGGTGAGAACACGGGGCCGACGTTCTTGTCGCCCGTCGGGGTGATCATCGGTGTGTCGACCAGGGGCATGTGGATCGTGGTGTACGTGATTCCGTCCGAGAGTGTCTCTGCGGCAGCGACATCGGTGAAACCGTCGAGCGCGGCCTTGCTGGCCACGTAGGCCGAGAATCGAGGAGGGTGTCCCAGGACCGCAGCGCTGGAGATGTTGACGACGTGTCCGAAGCTGCGTTCGCGCATGTGTGGCAACAGTGCCAGCACCAGTCGAATGGCCCCGAAGTAGTTGACGGCCATCGTGCGCTCGTAGTCGTGCAGTCGATCGGTGGATCGATAGAGTGCGCGGCGGATGGATCGGCCGGCGCTGTTGACCAGCATGTCGACGTGATCGTGTTCGCTCAGAACGGTTTTCACGGTCTGGTCAACCGATTCGGTGTCGGTGACGTCGCACGAGTAGCCGTAGGCGGTGCCACCCGATTCGCGGATGCGCTCGACCACCTCGTCGAGTTGGTCCTGACCGCGCGCGAGCAGTATGACCACCGCGCCCTTGCGGGCAGCCGCCTCGGCGCTGGCTCGGCCGATTCCGGACGAGCCACCGGTGATGACGATGTGACGGCCGAACAGCGGCCCGCGTGGGTCGTTTCGGCGGTTGCGCTTGGGGTCGAAGTTCTCCCGCCAGTACGTCCACACGCGATCGGCGTACGTTCGTAGTGGTGGTGGCGTGATCGAGCTGCCCTGCAACGCTTTCTGTGTCGATGCCGACTCGAACACGGTGGGCAGAGTCAGGTGTTCGAGCATCACCGGTGGCACACCGACATCGCGGAGGGCGGCGTTGCGCTGTTTGCGCACGGCCCTGGATTTGGGGGAGACGACGGGAGCGACCAGTGCCCCGGGTACGTCGATGATTCTCGCGCGAGATCCGGCTGCCGACGAGAATGCGGCGTAGACCTCCGCCATCGACTGAGGTGCCGGATTGACCAGATGGAACACGCTGCCGGGAGTGGTGTCTCGATGTACGAGCTCGACGATGGCGTCGGCGACGTAGTCGACCGGTACCAGGTTGGTACTGCCCATCTTCGGCACCGTGATCGGTAGCACGGAAGGCAGCTTGGCCAGTTGTGCGAAGAACGGAAAGAAGTAGTAGGGGCCGTCGATCTTGTCGATGGCTCCGGTCTCCGAGTGCCCGATGATCGCAGCAGGCCGGTAGACCCGCCAGTCCGCGGTGCTGTCGCGGACCAATTTCTCCGACTCGAACTTGGTGCGATGGTAGGCCGTCGGAAAGCCTTGCCCGAGATCGAAGTCGTTCTCGGAGAACGTTCCTCGGTAGTCTCCGGCAACGGCGATCGACGAGATGTGGTGCAGGCGGGCCCCGGTCTTCTCGGCGAGGTCGATTACCGCGGCAGTCCCGGCCACGTTGGTCGGGGTCTGCTCGTCGCCTGCAGTCAGGTCGTAGACGGCCCCGAGGTGGAGGATGTGGTCGATATCGGTAGGCACGTCTCGGAGTCCGAGCTCCGGCTCGGTGAGGTCGCCGACCAGCGGGTGGATTCGGTCTCCGCCGTCGAGGTGCTGTGCCAGTCGTTCGAGGCGGGCCACCGACTGCGGACGCACCAGTACGTGGACCGCGGCGAGTGCATCACGTTCCAACAGCCTGGGCAGGATGTTCTTCCCGAGAAACCCGGTACCGCCGGTCACGATGTAGTTCGCCATGCGAGCCGACCTTACTCCGAAGTAAGTTCTGGTGCTAGTGCCCGATACCCGCTTTTTCGTGCACTTTCTTCATCCAGGTGGGTGCCCACCAATTGGCCTCACCCATGAGTTTGACCAAGGACGGAACCAGCAACATACGGATGATCGTCGCGTCGATGATCAGGGCCAGAATGACTCCGACGCCGAGGAACTTCATGATCGACAGACCCGAGATCGTGAAGGCCCCGGTGACGACGATCAGAATCAACGCCGCCGCAGTGACGATGCGTCCGGTGCGTTGAGCGCCGAAGATCACGGCGTCCTCGGTACTCGCTCCAGCCGCGCGAGCCTCGACCATGCGCGACATCAGGAACACCTCGTAGTCGGTCGACAAGCCGAAGATGACCGCGAGAATGAGAACCACGAACGTCGACTCGAGCGGTCCGGGGGTGACGCCGAGCAGGCCGGCGCCGTGGCCCTCCTGGAACACCCACGTGAGTGCGCCGAAGGTGGCAGCCAGGCTCAGTCCGGCCATCAGGACCGCCTTGATCGGCAGCACGATCGATCCGAACGCGAGGAACAGCAACACCAGCGTCGAGACGACCATGATGGCGATCATCACCGGTAGCCACTTCGCGATCGCCGCATTGCCGTCGTCGACGTTGGCTCGTCCGCCGCCGACGAGGATCTCGGTGCCGTCCGGGGGAGTGATCGAGCGCAGAGCAGAGACTGCGTCGGATTGGGATTCGGCCTCGCTCAGCCCGTCGGTCGGTTCACTGTACGACGCCTGCAACGTCACGAAATCGTCCTTGGAACCCAGGAATTCGGCGCGGGCGATACCGGGCGTGGATTCCACAGCGGAGGTCAGTGCCGCGATCGGTGCGCCTTGAGGCTTGACGCCGTCCAGGCCGCGCAGAACCACGGTTGCGCCCTCGCCGGTGGACTCGAAGTCGGAACCGAGAGTCTCGAATGCCATGCGCGCAGGGTTGTCCTTCGGCAGCGCCGTGTAGTCGACCTCGCCGAGTGAGACCTTCAGGATCGGGGTGGCGATGATCAGCAACCCGGCGACGATGACGGCAGCGACGATGCCCGGATGCTTCATCACGCGGGTGACGACGCCGCCCCAGAATTTGTGTGCGCGTGCATCACTGCGATCGGACGCGGTGCGCGACCACGTCCAGGAGTTGATGCGGGTACCGAGAATCGCGAGCAATGCCGGGACCGCGGTCAGTGACAGGACGGCCGCACTCGCGACGGCGGCCATGGCCCCGAACCCGAGGGATCGGATCACCGCCTGCGGGAAAACGAGCATCCCGGCGAACGCGCAGATCAGCAACAATCCCGAGAATACGACGGTCTTGCCTGCGGTGGCGACGGTGCGGATGGTCGCGTCGATCGGCGTCAGTCCACCGCGCAGTTCTTCGCGGAACCTACTGACGATGAACAGTCCGTAGTCGATGGCCAGGCCGAGTCCCAGCAACGACGCGACGTTGATCGAGAACGAGCTGACTTCGGTGAACTCGGTGAGCACCCGCAGGATCGCCAGCGAGCTCAGCACGCTCAGAATGCCGACGAACACCGGAACCGCTGCGGCGACCACCCCGCCGAAGATGAAGATCAGCAGCAGCAGTGTGATGGGAACAGCGATGATCTCGGAGCGGATCAGATCGCGTTCGAGGGTTTCGCTGAGTGATACCCCCACCACCGACGCGCCGGCGAACTGCGATTCGATGCCGGGAACGGCGAGCTGCGGTGGAAGCTCGCCGAAGGTGTTGAACGTGACACCCGAATTCGCTCCGAGGGATACCGTCGCCAGCGCCTTGGTTCGGTCCTTGGAGACCAGGAATTCCCTGCTGATCGGGTCTGCGCTCCAGTACGAGCTGACATTGCCGAGGGTGTATCGACTGCTGAACTCGTCGAGCGTCGCCTGCACCTGCGGTCCGATGTCGTCGATCGTGCTGCCCTCGGGGGCGGTGTAGATCGCAACGATGTCGGGGGTCGGTTGGCCGATGCCCTGCACCAGCCGCGCGACCTCGGACGACTCGCTGCCTGCGTCGGCGTAACCGCCCTCGCTCAGTTTCGAGAAGACACCGAGTCCGAAGACGCCGCCGACTGCGACGACGGCGACGACAACTGCGAGTGCCCATCGTTTGTGCGATACGACGAACGAGGCCCAACGCGTCACGTCTGTGCTCCGGCTCTGTGAAAGGGATTCGGTGGAAAGGGTCAGTGGCGATTCGACTGTAGTTGATCCGTGTCGGACCCTCGTGTTCTCATTAGAACAAGTGTTCGATGAGACGGTGCGTGAAGGTGGGTGGGCTCGATGGGATGGAACGACGGACCACCCACGTGGTCGGAGATGGAGCGCGTCCTGTCCGGACGGCCCAAGCCGATGGCCGAGGGCGACGGCGGCGACAGCCCGGCCTGGTCCCGGAAGCGAGAAGCCTACGAGGGACCTCGCCATCACGAGCCGGTGCGCCCGACAACGCCGTACGCGGAATTGCATGCGCACTCGGCATTCAGCTTTCTCGACGGTGCCTCGCAGCCCGAGGAGATGGTCGAGGAGGCGGTGCGCCTGGGTCTCGAGTCCATCGCCATCACCGACCACGACGGGTTCTACGGAGTCGTGCGGTTCGCCGAGGCGGCCAGAGCTCTCGGCATCGGAACCGTGTTCGGTGCCGAGCTTTCGCTGGACACCCATCGATCCAGAGCCGGGGAGACGGATCCCGACGGCACTCACCTGCTGGTGCTCGCTCGCGGCCAGGAGGGATATCGCCGGCTCTCGCGTCGGATCGCTGCTGCGCATCTGGCAGGCGGGGTCAAAGGTAAGCCGCAGTACGACCTCGACGAGCTCACCGAATCGGCGGGTGGGCACTGGCAGATCCTCACCGGCTGTCGGAAGGGTCACGTTCGGCAGGCGCTCACGCGTGGTGGTCCGGAGGCGGCAGAGGCCGCGCTGCGCACTCTCGTCGACCGGTTCGGATCCGATCGTGTCACCGTCGAACTCACCCGGCACGGCGTCGCAGACGACGACGAGCGCAACGACGCTCTTGCGACGCTGGCTCGGCGGTACGACCTGCCGACGATCGCCACCACGGCTGCGCACTACGCCAGTCCGCGTAGCCGGAGATTGGCCATGGCGATGGCCGCTGTGCGCGCACGGAGCAGCTTGGACGAGGCTGCCGGTTGGTTGGCACCGACCGGCGGCGGACACCTACGGTCCGGGGGGGAAATGGCGGAGCTGTTCCAGCACTATCCGGGCGCGGTGCGCGGTGCCGTCGAGCTCGGTCGTGAGTGTTCGTTCGATCTGCAGTTGATCGCGCCGCGCCTGCCGCCGTTCGAGGTGCCCGACGGATACACCGAGATCAGCTATCTGCGTCGCCTCACCTTCGAGGGAGCCGCTCGCCGGTACGGACCGCAGTCGGCGAACCCGGCGGCCTATTCGCAGCTCGAGTACGAACTCGACATCATCGAGAGGCTCGAATTCCCCGGCTACTTCCTGGTGGTCCACGACATCGTCCATTTCTGCAAGACACACGACATCCTCTGTCAGGGAAGAGGTTCGGCAGCGAACTCCGCCGTCTGCTATGCCATCGGCATCACCAACGTCGACCCGGTAGCCAACAAGCTGCTGTTCGAGCGGTTCCTCGCGCCCGAACGCGACGGGCCGCCGGACATCGACATCGACATCGAATCCGATCGTCGGGAAGAGGCGATCCAGCACGTCTACGCCAAGTACGGCCGCACCCATGCCGCTCAGGTGGCCAACGTCATCACCTATCGCGGTAAGTCCTCGGTCCGAGACATGGCCCGCGCGCTCGGTTTCTCACAGGGACAACAGGACGCGTGGAGCAAGCAGATCACCCGCTGGTCCGGAATCGGTGATCAGGAAGGTGACGGTATTCCCGAGTCGGTTCTCGAACTCGCGCGGCAGATCGAGGGCTTCCCGAGGCACCTGGGCATTCACTCCGGTGGCATGGTGATCTGCGATCGGCCGATCGCCGACGTCTGTCCGGTGGAATGGGCGACGATGGAGAACCGCAGTGTGCTGCAGTGGGACAAAGACGATTGTGCCGCAGTGGGTTTGGTGAAGTTCGACATGCTCGGGCTCGGCATGCTCTCGGCATTGCACTACATGATGGATCTGATCTCCGAGCACAAGGGCATCGACATCGACCTCGCCTCGATCGACCTGTCCGAGCCCGAGGTATACGAGATGCTCCAGCGAGCCGATTCGGTGGGGGTGTTCCAGGTCGAGTCGCGTGCGCAGATGGCCACTCTGCCGCGGCTCAAGCCGCGGAACTTCTACGATCTGGTGGTCGAGGTCGCGCTGATTCGTCCCGGTCCGATCCAGGGTGGTTCGGTGCACCCGTACATCAAGCGTCGCAACGGACTCGAGCCGGTGATCTTCGAGCATCCGTCGCTCAAGAAGGCGCTCGATCGAACTCTGGGCGTACCGCTGTTCCAGGAACAGCTGATGCAGATGGCCATCGATGTCGCCGGTTTCAGTGCCGCCGACGCCGATCAGCTGCGCCGGGCCATGGGGTCGAAGCGATCACCGGAGAAGATGGAACTGCTGCGCGGACGGTTCTACGACGGGATGCGCGATCTTCACGGCATCACCGGTGCGGCAGCGGACCGAATCTACGAAAAGCTGTCGGCTTTCGCCAATTTCGGCTTCCCCGAAAGTCATTCGCAGAGCTTCGCCTCATTGGTGTTCTACTCGTCGTGGTTCAAGTTGCACCATCCGGCTGCCTTCTGTGCCGGTTTGCTGCGTGCTCAACCGATGGGTTTCTACTCACCGCAATCTCTGGTCGCCGACGCCAGAAGGCACGGTGTGCTCGTTCACGGTGCCGACGTGAACGCCAGTCTCGGCCATGCGAACCTCGAGGCGGGCGGCCTCGAGATTCGCATGGGGTTGGCGGATGTGAAGTTCATCGGGACCGCAGTGGCTCAGAAGATCGTCGACGCGCGAGGCGCACACGGGCCGTACACGTCGTTCCTGGATCTGACGGGACGCGTCGAACTGTCGGTGGCACAGGCGGAAGCGCTGGCCACGGCCGGCGCACTCGGGTGTTTCGGCATCACTCGCCGAGAGGCACTGTGGGCTGCGGGCGCGGCAGCGGGGGAGCGTCCGGGCCTGCTTCCTGGTATCGGTGCGTCGACGAAAGCGCCTGCGCTACCGGGAATGTCGGATCTCGATCTGGCCTCGGCCGACGTCTGGGCAACCGGGGTGTCGCCGGATTCCTATCCCACGCAGTTCTTTCGAGATCGGCTCGATTCGCTGGGCGTGGTTCCCGCGAACCGGCTGCTGCAGATTCCTGATGGCGACCGGGTGCTCGTCGGCGGAGCGGTGACGCATCGCCAGCGGCCGGCAACTGCCGGAGGCGTCACGTTCATCAACCTCGAGGACGAGACCGGCATGGTCAACGTGGTGTGCTCGGTCGGGTTGTGGGCCAAGTACCGCAAGCTGGCGATCACCGCTCCGGCGTTGCTGATTCGAGGCAAAGTGCAGAACGCCGAGGGCGCGGTGACCGTGGTGGCCGATCATCTGCAGCTGATGGATCTGCGCGTTGCGTCCAGATCGAGAGATTTCCGCTGACCGAAGAGCCCGAATTTGCATAGCCTTGCCTAAGTGCTACTTTACTGCTCAACCAAAGCCCCGGTAAACATCGAGCAATGGAGTACACCGAAGTGAGAACGTTCCGCGCCCCCCGTCTACTCGTCGCAGCCGCCGCGACCTCGATGCTCGTCCTCGGTGCGTGCAGCACCGATTCGACCACGGGCGAGTCTGCCGACGCCGCAACCGTCACTGTCGACACCAACAACGGCAGCATGGAGGTTCCGGCAAATCCGGTGCGCGTGGCAGCACTGGACAACACCTCGTTCGAGACGCTTCGGGCGTTCGGTGTCGAGCCGGTGGCTCTTCCCAAACCCATCATGCCGTCGACGGGCTTCGAGGAGTGGATCGACAACGACGCCATCCTGGACGTCGGCACCCATCGCGAACCGAACCTCGAAGTGGTGAGCGAAGCAGAACCGGATCTCATCATCGGCGGCTATCGATTCCAGGAATACACCGAGGAGCTCGGCCAGATCGCGCCGACCATCGACATCTCGCCCAACGACGAGAACTTCGTCGAGACGCTGAAGACTCAGACCGAGACGCTCGGCGTCATCTTCGGTCTGCAGGACAGAGCGGCCGAGATCATCGCGGCCCTCGACGCGGCCGAGGCTTCTGCTGCGGCGCAGACCACCGGACAGACGGTATTTCTCGCCAACGTCAACGGCGGCAAGATCGACAACGGTGCTCAGCGCATCGGCCGTCTGCTCGAACCCCTCACGCTGACCGACGTGTTCGCCGGCGAGGCAGGCGACGTTCACGGTGATTCCGGTTTGGCACCGGAAACCATCGCCCAGGCCAACCCCGACTGGGTGATCGTTCTGGACCGCGACGCCGCAGCCGGTGAGCCGGGTTCGTCCCCGGCCAAGGCTGTCTTCGAAGCACAGGAAGCGTTCGCCGAGACCACCTTCACCACCGAGGACCAGATCATCTACCTCGATCCGTTCTTCTACACCCGCGAGGGCATCCAGGCGTACACCGAAGCGTTCCAGTCGATCTCGGACGCGTTCGAGAACGCCGCGTAGGCCGGGCGAACTCCGTACGACGGATCACCGACATGACGAACAAGAGACTGCTGCTTGCCGCGATCGCGGGGGTAGTGACGCTGCTGACCGTCGCGTCACTACTCGTCGGTGGATACGACATCAGTCTCGCCACGATGATCGACGATCCCGCGGCCAGAAACATGTTCCTGATCTCGCGGGTTCCGCGCACTCTGGCGTTGATCTTCGCAGCCATGGCCATGAGCATCTCCGGGGTGATCATGCAGATGATCACCCAGAACAAGTTCGTCGAACCCACCACCGCCGGCACGGCGCAGTGGGCCGGACTCGGTGTCCTGGCCACTTTGATCGTGCTGCCCGACGCACCGCCGATGACCAAGATGCTCGTCGCCACGGTGTTCGCGCTGGTCGGCACGCTGTTGTTCGTCGGAGTGCTCCGGCGGCTGTCGGTCCGGACCACATTGGTGGTTCCGCTCGTCGGCATCATGCTGGGTGCCGTCGTCGGGGCCGTCACCACGTTCCTGGCCGGGACTTTCGATCTCCTGCAGGCGATGTCGGCCTGGCGGTCCGGCGGATTCAGCGGGATAGTGCGAGGGTTCTACGAACCGATGTGGGCGGTGATCGTCATCGCGGTGCTGGCATACCTGCTCGCGCATCGCTTCACCGTGGCCGGACTCGGTAAGGAGCTCGCCACGAACGTCGGGATGAGGTACGAGCAGATCGTTCTGGTCGGCGTCGCGATGGTCGCCGTGGCCACGGGCGTCACCACGGTGGTCGTCGGGTTCATTCCGTTTCTCGGACTCATCGTGCCCAATCTGGTGTCGATGATGCTCGGCGACGACGTTCGCAAGAACCTGCCCTGGGTCGCACTCGTCGGCGCAGGTCTGCTGTTGGCCTGCGATCTCGTCGGCCGAACAGTCGTGGCACCCATGGAAATTCCCGCATCGGTTGTTCTCGGAGTTCTGGGAGCAGTGGTGTTCATCGTTCTGATCGTGAGGCAGCGCCGGTATGTCAGTGCTTAGTTCCCGTGTGGGCCCGCGCATCACCGGACCGATACCGCGCGGACCGGAGGCGTCGCGCTTCACACCGAAGATGCGGTTGGCGGTGCTGTCGGTGATCGTGGCGATCGCCGTCGTGTGTTTCCTGTTCCTGTTCGTGCGCGGTTCGTTCGCCTTCGCATTTCCCCGGCGGCTGAACATGGTGGGAGCCATGGCCGTTGCGGCGTTCACACACGGCCTCGGCACGGTGGTCTTTCACACCGTCACCAACAACCGCATTCTGACACCGTCGATCATCGGGTTCGATTCGCTGTACACGCTGATGCAGACGCTCATGGTGTTCGTCTTCGGTGGCACCGTCATCGCCAACACCGAGGGCATCTCGAAGTTGTTGGCCCAGACGGCATTGATGGTCGCACTCGCCACCGTTCTGTACGGCTGGTTGTTCTCCGGCAAGCTCGGCAGCCTGTTCCTGATGCTGCTCGTCGGCGTTGTGCTCGGACTGGCATTCGACAGCATCTCGACGTTTCTGCAACGCCTGCTCTCACCCACCGAATACGACATGCTGTCGGTCGAACTGTTCGGCCGACTCAGCGCCGTGAAGGGCGACTACCTGCCGTTGGCGTTCGGGGTGTGCCTGTTCGCCGCAGTAGTGCTGTGGAAGCGCCGACGCCACTTGGACGCACTGCTGCTCGGCCGGGAGGCAGCCATGGGAATCGGGGTGTCCTACAAGCGCGAACTGATGTCGATGCTGATGCTCATTGCGCTGCTGGTGGCGTTCTCGACGGCTCTCGTGGGACCCATGACATTCTTCGGTTTCATCGTGGCGACGTTGGCCTACCAGGTGACCGGCAGCTACAAGCACATCTACGTCCTCCCGATGGCGTTCCTGCTGGGCTTCCTGACCTTGCTACTGGGGCAGTTCGTCATGCAGCACATCTTCTACGCCGGCGGGTTCCTCACCGTCATCATCGAATTCGCCGGTGGCATCCTGTTCTTGGTCATGATTCTTCGTAGGGGGACGCTGTGATCGACTTTCGTGATGTGACCAAGTCCTATCAGGGCGCCATCGTTCTCGGTCCCGTCACCGGTGCCATTGCCAAGGGCGGGATCACCTCTCTCGTCGGGCCGAACGGAGCAGGAAAATCCACCTTGCTGACGGTCATCGGGCGATTGCTCGACCCGACCACGGGGACGATCATCGTGGGCGGGATGGACGTTCGCGTCGCGAAGTCTCGGGAACTCGCCAAGCACCTGTCGATCCTGCGCCAAGAGAACCACATCACCGCGCGATTGACGGTCCGTGAGCTGGTCGGGTTCGGCCGGTTCCCGCACTCGAAGGGGAAACTCGGTCCCGAGGACGAGGCGCGCATCGACGACGCCCTCGAATTCTTGAATCTGGCTGCCCTCGAAGGGCGATTTCTGGATCAACTCTCCGGCGGGCAACGGCAACGAGCGTTCGTGGCGATGGTGCTGGCCCAGGACACCGAGTATCTTCTGCTCGACGAGCCCCTGAACAATCTCGACCTCAAGCATTCGGTGCTGATGATGAAGCAGTTGCGTCGTGCTGCAGACGAATTGGGCAAGACCATCGTGCTCATCGTGCACGACATCAACTTCGCCGCCGCCTACTCCGACAGTATCGTCGCCATGCGTGACGGCATCATCGTCAACACGGGCACTGCTGAGGAGATGATGCAGGACGACGTGCTGAGCGAGGTGTTCGACACCCCGGTTCGCGTCCACGTCGTCGAGGGACACCGCACTGCGGTCTATGTGCGGTAGTCGATCGACGACGTGCACAATCGAGTGGTGAAGTTGCTGCTGATTGCTGACACTCATCTCCCGAAGCGGGCTCGCGTACTGCCCGACGAGGTGTGGACCGCCGTCGACGACGCCGATGTGGTGATCCATGCCGGTGATTGGGTGAATCTGGCTGCGTTCGAGGAGCTCTCGCAGCGGTCGCGTCGACTGGTTGCGTGCTGGGGGAACAACGACGGTGACGAGTTGCGGGAGCTGATGCCCGAACGCGCCGACGTGGTGCTCGGCGGGGTTCGGTTCACCGTGGTGCACGAGACCGGTGCCGCGACGGGACGTGAACGACGCATGGCGGCGGCATACCCGGAGACCGACGTGCTCGTGTTCGGCCACAGTCACATCCCGTGGGACACGTTCGCGGACAGCGGGCTACGGCTGCTCAACCCTGGATCGCCGACGGATCGGCGTCGACAACCGTTCTGCACGTACGTGACTGCCGTCGCCGAGAACGGAGAGCTCGGCGAAGTCGAACTGCACCGCATCGCACCTCGTTAGTGGCAGCCGAGGCGTTCACATACCGCCGGCCACCCGAACGACGGTTCCGGTGGCATATCGAGCATCGGCGGAGAGCAACCACGACACCGCACCGGCAATCTCGTCCGGCACACCGGGGCGGCCGAGGGGGATGCTCGACGCCATCTTCTGCGGCCGTCGTCGATCTCGGTGGAAGTCGGTCTCGATGATTCCGGGTGCCACCGCGTTGACGCGAATATTCAGCGAAGCAACCTCTTTGGACAAGCCGACGGTCAGTGTATCCACTGCAGCCTTGGCTGCCGCGTAGTGGACGTATGTTCCCGGACTGCCCAGGGGCGCGGCAGCGGAGGAGATGTTCACGATCGAGCCACCCCATTCGGCCATTGCCGCGATCGCGTACTTGCAGCAAGTGAGTACCCCGACGAGATTCACGTCGAGGTCCGCTCTGATGGTCTCGATGTCGTTGTTCGCCAGCATCCCTATGGCACGCGCCGAGCCGGCGTTGTTCACCAGACCGGTGACAGTGCCGATCTCGGCGGCAGCGCCGAACAGATCGATCACCGCCTGCTCGTCGGTGGTGTCGGCTCGAATGGCGATCACCGTTCTGCCGTCGGCCGACAATTCGTTTGCCACTGCTCGCGCGGTAGCGGAATCGGAGCGGTAGCCGATGACCACGTCGTGCCCGTCGGCCACCAGCCGTCGGGACACCGCAGCGCCGATTCCGCGACTGCCACCGGTGACGATCGTCAAGGGAGCGCTCATCGTTCGACACTAGCCACCGCGGAGAGGGCACAATTGCGGAAGCAGCACCCGCGTTCGACGGAAGGAGGTCTTCGGTGATCGATCGACCGGAGTTGGCCGTTTTTCTGCGGCGGCGACGCGAGTCTTTTGCAGCCCGAGGACATCGGCCTTCCACGTGGACAGCGCAGGCGAACGCGGGGCCTTCGGCGCGAGGAGGTCGCCGAACTGTGTCATATGTCGACCGACTATTACGCCCGCCTCGAACGTGGGTCCGGTCCTGCTCGAGTTACCCATCGGACGAGCATCGCGGCGCGATCGGGGACCATCAACTGGGACGACCTGAACTGGGAGCGTTCCTACGACGTCATGAAGGCATACAGTCAGTCGAAGCTCGCGGTGGCCTTGTTCGCCCGCGAACTCGACGCACGCAGCAGGGCCGGTGGATGGGGAATAACCAGCAACATGGCCCATCCCGGAATTTCACCGACCAATCTGCTTGCGGCCTAACCGGGTCTGGGGCGTCCGAAAGATTCTGCGGGAAGACGGCTCATCGGTGTTCTTGCTCGTATCGGCATCGCGGGAACAGTGGACAGCGCCGCGCAACCGGGTGTGATCGCAGCGATGAGTACAGCCTCGCGCGGTGATCAGTTCGTCGGTCCTACCCGGTTGATCGGTGGGCCGCCGGGCGAGGTCGAGCTGTGGAAGCCACTGCGCAACATGGACGACGCGCGCCGGTTGTGGGAAGCGTCCGAACAGCTGACCGGGGTGCGCGTGTCGTCCTTAACAGTCGACGGCCGTTCTGTCGGCTCGATCGGCGGTAGGCGTCACTGCGGGGTCGGCGCGGGTTCCCGGGCGTGGTCGACCAGGTCGTGCACCAGACCGATGATGACGTCCATCTGAGCGATCACTTCGACGCGCAATCGGTCCTGCTGGTCCTCCGGCATCTCTGGGGTGTCCGGCCGGTCGAGAGACATCAGTAGATCGATGTTGGTGCGCAGTGCTGTCAACGGTTCCATCAGTTCCGCCCCGGCGTCGACGATCAACTGGCCCTGGCGTGCTCGTGAACGAGACAGGGACGCCAGCATCTCGTTGAAGCTATTGGCCAGTGAAGCCAGTTCGTCGTCTCCGTTGACGTCGATGGGCTCGAAATCTTGTGTGCGGGCCACGCGTTCTGTACCGGCACGCAGTCGTGTCACGGGGCGGAGTCCGGTACGTGCGACTGCGGCACCGGCGACGCCTGCGAGCGCAACGAGAAAGGCTCCGACGAGAACGAGTGCCAGCGTCAGTTTGGCCAGTAGAGGTGACGCGGCGCTGAGCGATTCGGCCACCATGATCGTTTCGCCGGCGTCGGTGCGTTTGGCGGAGATGTAGTAACCACGTACTTCGCGCAGGGATTGATTCGTCGTGCCGTCGATGACAGACATTTCCGGGTCGTCCAGAACTCCGTTGGAATTGGTGAACGGCTCCGAGCCGTTCGACGACGTCACCAGAGTGCCGTCGGTCGTCGCGAACGCGACCTTCACCGCGGTCCCCTCGGTGTCTTCGATGCGAAAACCGAGCAGGTTGGCCGGTACCCCCGTTGCAGCGCTGGCAATAATGGCGTCGCTGTTGCGTTCGACGCGGTCGACGATCTGCGAGCGCAGGGCCTGTTCCGCGACGAGATAGATCGCCAGAGCGCTCACCGCTACGGCTAGAGCTGCCACGCTCATCGTCAACACCCGGATGCGGCCGTGCAACGTCAGCGCTCGGGGGCGAGCGGTTGCACGTGGATTGCTCATTTCTCGAGTATGCAGGTCTAGGGGAGACAAGAGTTTTGCAGGCTGCGTAGATCCGGTTCGCCGGCACTGCAGGTGGTGCGCCGGCCGTCCCGGGTCTGCCGTGCCGTGGGCTACTCCCCGGAGCGGCCTGTGGTCAGAATGGTGGGTCTTCGGTGTCCTCGGCCGTTGGTTCCGTTTGGGGCTCGTTGTTGTCGGGTGGGTTGGGGTAGGCGATGATGCCGGATCGTTTCGGTTGGGTGGGGATGTGTGGTCTGAGATCGTTGTCGAGGTTGGGGACGGTGGTTGCGTTGGCGGGCAGGGTGATGCGGGTGGTCTTCGAGGTGGATCGCCAGAGGATGGCTCCGCCGGGGAGCATGACGGCGGTCCAGTAGCCGGCTGTTTTGACGGAGTGGTGGTATTCGCAGAGGCATTGCAGGTTGTTCACGGTGGTCCAGCCGCCGCCGAGTGGGTTGGTGTGGTCGAAGGGGTCGATGTGGTCGAGTTGGCAGCGTGCGGCGGGGCGGTGGCAGTCGGGGAATCGGCAGTGTCGGTCGCGGAGTCGGACGGCGGCGATGGTGAGGGCGTCGGGTCGGTAGATCAGGGCTCGATCGGTGAGGGGGTCGCGTCCGACGGGCTTGCCGAGGGTGGGGTCGGCGGCGATGGCGGCTTCGAGGGCTGCGGCGAGGGAGGCGTTGCCGAGGTGGATGCCGGCGGGCGTGTGGAGGGTGTGGTGGTTCGGCCAGACCATCGAGCGGAGGTCGAGGGCCTTCATGTTGCGGGCGGGGTGTCGGATGTCGTTCAGGTCGAGGGCAGAGCTGTGCCGTGTGCCTCGGCCGACGGGGGTGTGGGTGTAGAACAGGGCTGCAGCGGAGGTCAGGGATTGGGTCCGTCGTTGAGGTTCGTTGCCGCCGCAGTCGGGTGGACTGGGGTCTGCCGATGGATGGGCAGGGGCGTCCTCCGTTTGCTCATCCATCGGAGCCGGTGATGTCGTAGTGCCCGGTTCCGGCCCGAGGAGTCTTCGTTGCGTGGGGGTTGTTGTTGGTGGTGGCCCCGTTGTCGGTGTCGCCGGTGCTGGCCTGGGTTGCTCGGGTCGATCTGGAGCAGTGAGGGTTTCGGGTCGATCGGAAGCATCGCCGGGTGCTGGCTCCGGTGTCGACGTGGGCACCGGCGCAGGTGCTTGTGCTGGATCGGGTGTTCGAGGTGGTTCTCCGGTCGGGTCGGGTGTCGAACTCGATGCGCCGACCGGGCCTCGCGCCGATGCTGCATGCGACGGTGCAGGATCGGAGCCATGGTCGGGTTCTGTTCCCTGACCGGCAGCGGATTCCGGTGCCGGTGCGGTATCGGTGCTCGCTGTCGTTGCGGTTGCCGTTTCGGTGCTGGTTGCCGTTGTTGCTGTCGCTTCAGTGTTCGTGGCCGTATCGGTATCTGTGTTCGACTCCGAGTCCGACTCCTGCTTCTGATCTTTCGGTGTTCGTTCCCAGTCACCCGTCTCGGTGTTCTGGTGTGCGAGTCCGAGTTTCTCGGCGAGGGTGACTGCTTCGGTGAGCAGGATCTGCCAGTTACTGTTGCGCGCCAACTCCCTCGCCAAATCCGCATCGATGGATCCGTGTCCGGCCAGGTAAGCGGGGTTGGCGAGCAGTCCGAGCAGGGTGGCGATGTCGACGGTGATCATCGTCAACGGAGCCCGACAATCCGGCAATGCCGCATCCTTTTTCGGGCAGTCATCGCGTTGGCACAGGCATGCCAGGTGGGGTTCGCCGTGCATGCGGGCCATGAACGCATCGCACAGGCGTTCTTTTCTGCCGCGGGGGTCTTTCGGGCAGAGGGTGTCGGCCATTTCTTCGAGGAGTTGCCAGGCGGCGGCGGCTTCGGGTGCGGTCAATTCCGCTCGGATGCGGGCGAGTTCGCCGGCGGGGCTGTAGGTGATGGTCCGGAATTTCTTCGCGAATTCCCTTAGTGCTGCGGCTTCCTCGGGTGCGACACGGAGCAGGATGTCCCAGATCTCCTGCTCGAGGGGACCCGGTGACGACCGGCGGGCTGCTTCGACGATCTCGTCCTCGACCAACGTGAGGATCTCGTCGGGGAGGTTGTCGAGGATCCGGCACACCGTCCGTACTCGCGGGAGGTCGATCTCCCCGGACTCGAACGCGCTCTTCACCAGTGGAAGCCGGGTATGCAGGGCAACTCCGACGGACACGTACCCCTCGGCGACGGTGGCCGAGCAACCCAACGCCACTGCCATTTCGGTGCGTCCGTATCGGCTGTAGTGCTTGTGTTTGGTGTCGCGGGTAATCCAGTCGCAGTGCACGCGATAGCAGGCGGTGATCTTGCGAAAAGCTTGACGATTCTCTGCGCGTGCGGCAGCGGTCAACGCCTCCAACGACACAGTCGGTACTGCACCCATCCTTTTCACCCCCCCGGTGAGCCGAAACAAGAACGCCTGTTCGAACTGAAAGAAGCGTAACTCGACCCACCGACACAAACGGAAAAATCGCTTCGAGGGGACCGAATCGTCTGGTCAGGGCTGGTGATCGGTCACTTCGGTGTCCTCGTTCCACCGCTGTGCCCATTGCCAGAGTGGTTCGAGTGCCGGCCCCAATTCTTCACCCAGTTCGGTGAGGCGATATGAGCCGTCGGAGTCCTTCATCAGTACGCGCGCTTCGATCAGGGTGCGCAAACGCGTGGCAAGAACGCTGGATGAGATGTCATCGGTGCGTCGCCGTAGCTCGAGGAAGCCAAGGGGGCTGCTGCGTAGTTCCCACAGAATGCGCATGTTCCATCGCTGACCCAGAAGGTCGAGGACGGCCGACATCGAACGGCTGGGTGTGCTTGCCATTTCCATCGCGCTCGATCATAGTGATTCGAAAATCGAAGCAGTTCGAAAATCGAAGTGGAGGCGTCGATGAAGCAGCGAGCAGTCGGAAGATCGGTATTGATTACTGGTGCGTCCCGGGGTATCGGAGCGGAGACCGCGGTGCAACTGGGTGCCGAAGGCGCTGCGATTGCTGTGAACTTCCGCGAGAAGAAGCGTCGAGCCGATGCCGTTGTGCGCACGATCGAGGAGGCCGGAGGGCGCGCACTCGCCGTCGGTGCCGATGTCACCGACCCCGAAGCAGTCGACGCGATGCTGAACGCTGTCGTTGCTGAGTTCGGCGCAATCGACGTTCTGGTTCTCAATGCGTCTGGTGGGCTCGAGCTCGGTGCAGATCCCGGATACGCCATGAGCATCAATCGCGACGCGCAGGTGGCAATGGCTCGAGCGGTCGCCGACCGCATGAAACCAGGCTCACGGATCGTCTTTCTCACCAGTCATCAGGCGCATTTCTACGGCAGGAAGCCCGTGCCCGTCGAGTACGAGCCCATTGCTGCGAGCAAGCGAGCAGGCGAGGACGCCCTTCGCGACATGATTCTGGAAATGAATTCTCGCGGTATCGAATTGGTTGTGGTCTCCGGCGACATGATCGAGGGCACCATCGTCGTCACTCTGCTTGAACGCCGGAATCCGGATGCGGTGGCCGCGCGCACCGCTCAGGGCGCGCTTCCCACGGTTGCCGAATTCGCGGCGGCTGTGGTGGACGCTGCCGTCGGGCCGATCGAGAAGTCCGGTCGCACCGTATATGTAGGAGGAGCCGATTACCTCGACGGGTTCGTGTCGGGGTAATCGGCTCCGTTCGACCGAAGTCGTGTTGTGCGATCGGGCAATCAGCTACCGAGGACGCAGAACTGACCGCTCGTGAGGTTCAGTGCCAACGACAGCGGTCCGACACAATCGACACCCCGTGCCTCCGAGGTGGCTCCGGATCCCCACCCGGCGAGTGCGAGAGTCGTCTGTCCTGCGTCGGCCCACGAGTGAGCGATTCCTCCGCCGAGTGCGAGTGCGTAGGCCGTCCCCGCATTCTTGCTTGCTCCGAGTGCGACGCCGTAGCCGTTGGCGTAGGTGGTAGTCGAGCCGGGGCCGTCGTTGACGCTCACTGCGGTGCCGCTGTCGGCAGCACCTGCGGTGGCCCGTCCGGTGCCGTTCGAGGTAGCTCCGCAGCTGGCGGTGTCATCGACCTGGATGTCGTTGGCCGACGGCGGAGACACGCAGTTGACGGGGGCTGCCGACGCGGTGGCCGTGCCCGACAGGGCTGCGACGGTCAGTCCGGAGCCCATCGCGAATATTGCTGCGGTGCGGGCAATTCGACTACCGAACCGACTCGACGTGCGCGCGGAGGAGGAGGTGGAGGACGAGAGGCGGGGTAGGGAAACAGAGAACAACAGGAAGCTCCTTCACGAGCGAAAACGGGCCGGTGCGGCACACGGTACCCCGCTCTGGGACTCCATGGCAGCAAGCAGGTGCGGATTGTGTAACGGTGCCGCCGGCATCCGGTGACGGATCGTCGTAGAAGTCCGGTTTCTCGCACCCCGGCTGCAGCTGTCGTGGCCGCCCGATGCACGTTCGGGTCTATGTCGTGCGCTGCGTCCGATGCAGCGAGTTCTTTTCCACCGCTGAAGCTTTCGGTGGAATAGGCGCGTCCGATGCTCGCGTTGGAGGCGCCCTTCGACTCCGAACGTCGGTGGTCCTCGACACCGTCCGAACGAAAGCAAATCGTTACCGGGCGGCTCTCGATCCCCGCCGGACAGCCCGCATTCCGGCCGATAGTTCGAGGCTACCGCCAGCCCGATCCGGTACCTGGGCGAACTCGACAGGTCGGTGTCACAGAAGAACTACCTCTCGGGCCGGGTCGATTTGTCGACCCTCACAAAGAGTTTCACCTTTGACAAGAAGGCGCACGGGCGACACCCGGCAGCTTCCGGAACGCAACGCGGGCCGCGCTCCCGTGGTTGCCGGCATCGCAGCGGCCGGCTACTGAGCCGTCCGGTTCCGGCAACGATCGAAAACCTGACGTCACGATTGTCACGGACCGGTGGCACCGCCGTACGTTGCAATCTTGTATTCGGTTGCCACCAGCGAGAGTTGCAGTTCGCGGATCCGACGTCGGACGTTGTCTCGATGCCCGACGAGCATGTCGAGTCGTTCCGGAACGGTGTGTTCCCCGCCGTCCACCAATTCGACGTAGTGCTGCAGGTCGCGCATGGGCATCCCCGACAACCGGATGCGGGTGAGGAACACGATCCGTCGGACGGCCGCATCGTCGTAGCGTCGATGGTCGAGTCCGTCGCGAGCAACCTCGATCAGGCCGCACCGCTCGTAGTACCGCAGCGTGTGCGGGGAGATATCGAGCAACTCGGCGACCTCGGCGATGCCGAGCGGTTCGGAGAGTTCGCCTGGTTCGATCAACTCGTGAACCAGTTCGGCGGTCAACGGTGCCTCCGAATCCGCAACGGCCGCCAGCGCCCTGTTCATCAAGTCCGTCGTCGCCATGAGTACAGAAGATAGTCCGGGCGCAGCCGTCAGACCGGGCGGACGGGTTCGGGTACACCCGGGAAGTCCGCGCTGCATGACAGTTCGGCGTGGGTCTCCACAGACACCAGTTCACGACGGTACGACTCGCGCAGCCGTCGGACGGCCTCGCGTCCGAGAGGAATACGCAGTGGAGCGGACTCTGCCCCGACCAACTGACGGATGACGAGAGCCGCTCGGTGCGGGTCGCCTTCCTGCCGACCGTCGGCCGCGAGCATGTCCGCCCTGAAATCGCCGAGAAGGTCGGCGTACACCTCCACGGGTGTGGCGCGTTCGAGCACGTCGGCACTGTTGAAAGCGGTCCGAAAGCGGCTCGGCTCGACGATCAGAACTCGAATCCCGAACGGTGCGACCTCGCCTGCCAGTGCCTCCGACCAGCCCTCCAGCGCAAACTTTCCAGCGGAGTACGAGCCCGCACCAGGGAACGAGATGCGGCCGCCCTGACTGCTCATCTGCACGATCGTGCCGGTGCCTCGCGCGCGCATCCCCGGCAGCACGGCGCGAGTGAGAGCGGCAGGACCGATCACATGCTGTTCGAGCATGTCCCGCAACCGGGCGTCGTCGATTTCCTCGGCGGAACCGATCTGTCCGACGCCACCGTTGTTGACGAGTACGTCGATCCGTCCGAACCGGCTGATTGCCGCGTCGATCACGGCGGGCGCGGACCCGGTGTCTCGGACATCGAACTCGATCGGCAGTAGCGACTCCGGATACTCGGCGAACAGGTCGTCGATGCGTTCGGGGCGACGCATCGCCGCGACCACGGTCTCGCCTGCTGCCAACGCGGTCTCGGTCAGAGCGCGCCCAGACCGGAGGATGCCCCGGTGAAGAGCCATGTTCGTGGTGGAGTAGGTGTTCGAGTCATGAAACGCACGCTATGACTTCGAGCGCGCTCGAACGCAAACCCGTCAGACGCTGCCCTGATAGCCGTGTTGCCGCCAGGCCTCGTACATCGTGACCGCCGCCGCGTTGGCCAGGTTCAGGGATCGACGGCCGGGGATCATGGGGATTCGAAGTCGATCGGTCACGTGTGGGTCGTCCAAGACGTCGTCGGGCAATCCGGTGGGTTCCGGCCCGAAGAGGAGCACATCGCCGGGTTCGTACGCGACGTCGGCGTAGGGCCGGGTCGCGTGGGCGGTGAAGGCGAACACACGCGTCGGAGCCATCGCTGACCAGGCCGACGGCAGGTCGGCATGCACCGTCACCGACGCCAGATCGTGGTAGTCGAGCCCGGCCCGCTTGAGCTTCGGTTCGGACATGTCGAAGCCGAGCGGGCCCACCAGGTGCAGTTCGCAGCCGGTCCCGGCGACCAGGCGAATCGCGTTTCCGGTGTTCTGTGGGATGCGGGGCTCGAAGAACATGAGTCGAAACACCCGGTTCACTCTGCCATCACGAACCCGGGAAGTATGGGGCAGGTGGACGACGAACAGACGATCGGTGAGGACTTTTCCGACACGCGACTGGACGGGCAGGAGTGGACCGGCAGGCAATTCGTGCGGTGCACCTTCCGCGATGCGGACATGAGCGGTGTCCGAACCGAGTCGGTGGTGTTCACCGAATGCGACTTCACCGGCACCGACCTGACCGAATCGATTCACACGAACTCCGCATTTCGATCGTGCACCTTCACTCGTACCAATCTGCAGCACAGCACTTTTCGTCACTCGACCATGATGGGATCGATGTTCGTCGACAGTCGCATGCGTCCAGCGACGTACGACGAGGTCGACTTCACCCTCGCGTCACTGGGCAACGCGGACCTTCGGGGCCTCGATCTGACGGGGTGCCGGATGCGGGAAGCGAACCTTGTCTCCGCAGACTTTCGGAAGGCCACTGCACGCTCGGTCGATTTCACAGGTGCCCGTACCGTCGACGCGAAGTTCGACGATGCCGATCTGCGCGGAGCCGTCGCCGACGCATCGCTGTGGGTGAGCGCGAGCCTGCGCAACGCGAAGATCGAGCTGATGCAGGCCGTGGCGCACGCGGGAGCACACGGGCTCGTCGTCGAGGGCTGACGGCGGTGACGGGACCGGCGCGCCGCTGCTGACGCCGAACCTGGAACAATGACCGGGTGACTGCAACGATTCTCGATGGCAAAGCGACCCGTGACGAGATATTCGTCGATCTCACCGCCCGCGTGGCGACGCTGCGTGAGAAGGGCATCACCCCGGGTCTGGCGACCGTGTTGGTGGGCGACGATCCCGGTTCGGCCGCGTACGTACGGGGCAAGCACAACGACTGCGCCAAGGTCGGCATCACCTCGATTCGTCGAGACCTGCCTGCGGACATCACCCAAGCGGATCTCGAAGCCGTCATCGACGAACTCAATGCCAACCCTGATTGCACGGGCTACATCGTCCAGCTGCCGTTGCCGAAACAACTCGACGAGAACGCTGCCCTCGAGCGAATCGATCCGGACAAGGACGCGGACGGTCTGCACCCGATCAACCTCGGCCGTCTCGTGCTCGGCAAGGAGGCCGCACTGCCGTGTACGCCTCGCGGGATCGTGCACCTGCTCCGCCGGTACGACGTCGAGCTCGACGGTGCGCACGCGGTGGTCATCGGCCGCGGTGTGACGGTCGGGCGACCCATCGGCCTGCTGCTCACGAGACGTTCGGAGAACTCGACGGTCACGTTGTGCCACACCGGAACTCGCGATCTGGCGGCCGAGGTCTCCCGCGCAGACATCGTCATCGCCGCTGCCGGCGTGCCCGGATTGATCACTGCGGACATGGTCAAGCCCGGCGCTGCCGTGCTCGACGTCGGGGTGACCCGCACCGAGGACGGACTGCGCGGCGATGTCGCCGACGGTGTCGCGGAGGTGGCCGGATTCCTGTCGCCCAACCCCGGCGGCGTCGGACCGCTGACACGGGCCTTCCTGCTCACCAATGTCGTCGAGCGCGCCGAACGCGTCGCCGCCGAGAGCTGAGCGAACCGGACGTGAGCGACACAGAGGATGCGCGGAGCGAGCCCGACGCGGGATTTCGCGCGGCAGTTGCGCGCAACCTACCGATCGTCGCAGTCTCGGTCGTTGTCCTCGCCGCGCTGATCCTGGTGCTGGCCGATCGCTGGCGGCGCGGTTCGTTCATCTTCGGGTGCGCCGCGCTGCTCGCAGCCGTGTTGCGGCTGTGCCTACCCGAAACCCGTGTCGGCACACTGCAAGTACGCAGCCGCGGGTTCGATGTGCTGGCGCTGGGCTGCGTCGGCGGAGCGATCGTGTTCCTGTCGCTGTCGATCGATCCGTTGGGAACCGACTGACTCAGGGCCGACGCGCCGGCCGGACAAGAGTGGCGTCAGCGTCGTCCGAGGCGGGCCAGCTCCATCGTCTCGGCGAGCAGCTTCGCCACCGAATCGGCCTCGGTGAGGAAGCCGTCGTGTCCGTCACGAGACTGGATCACTTCGAGTCCGCGGCACTGGGGGAGTTCGCGAGCGATCTCCTTCTGCAGTCGAAGCGGATACAGCCGATCGGAATCGACTCCGCCGACGATGGTCGGAACAGCTGTGGACGCAAGGGCTTCGGCCACTCCGCCGCGGCCGCGGCCCACATCGTGGCGGTTCATCGCCTCGCTGAGCAGGACGTACGTCGCAGCGTCGAACCGGTTGACGAGCTTGGCAGCCTGATGCTCGAGGTAGCTCTGTGCGGAGTATCTGCCACCGGCCCACGGGTCTTCGTCGTTCTGCGGTGAGTTTGCGAACCTGATGTCGAGTTCGCTCTCGGTCCGGTACGTCAGGTGCGCGATGCGCCGAGCGATGCCGAGTCCGGCCGTCGGCGAGGTGCCGGTGTCGTGATAGTTGCCACCGAGCCATCCTGGATCTGCCTTGATCGCGGCGATTTGAGTTGTCTGTGTACCGATCTGGTCGGCAGTTGCCCTGGCACCGACCGCGAGGACCAACGCGGCAGCCACTCGGTCGGGATGGCCCACGATCCATTCGAGTGTGCGCATCCCGCCCATCGAGCCGCCGACGACGGCTGCGAACCGCTCGATTCCGAGGACGTCGGCCACAGCCGCCTCGGCAGCGACCTGATCGCGGATGGAGATGTCCGGAAAGCGAGACCCGTAGGGCATTCCGTCGGGAGAGACGCTGCTCGGGCCCGTGGTCCCGCCGCAGCCGCCGAGCACGTTGGTTGCCACGACGCACCACTCGTCGGTGTCGATGGGGCAGCCGGGCCCGACCATTCCGTTCCACCAACCTGGCAGAGCGTGATCGGCGTCCGGCGGACCGGACACATGCGAGTCCCCGGTGAGGGCGTGTTCGACCAGCACGACGTTGCTGCGGTCGGTGGCGAGTTCGCCCCACCGCTGCACCGCGACGGTGACCTCGGGGATTCGAGCGCCGTTCTCGAGATCGAGACCGCCGATGTCGATGGTTCCCAACCGCCCGTCCGGAGACGGAAGAACCGCCTCCGGACGAACGCCTGTGTCGCAGCTGTGACTCAAGATGCCGCCGCGCTGAATCCGACCTCGAGATCGGCGATGATGTCGTCGATTCCTTCGATGCCCACGGCGAGACGCACCAGGCCGGGAGTGACGCCCGATGCCAGTTGCTCTTCGGGGGTCAGCTGGGAATGCGTGGTGGATGCGGGGTGGATGACGAGTGAACGCACGTCTCCGATGTTAGCGACATGGCTGTGCAGGGTCAGAGCGTCGACGAACTTCTTACCCGCGTCCACACCACCCTGCAGCTCGAACGCGATGATCGCGCCCTGGCCCTTCGGCAACAATTCCTGCCCGCGCTGGTACCAGGGGGACGATTCGAGTCCGGCGTAGTTGATCGAGACGACATCCTCGCGTCCGGCGAGGAAGGCTGCCACCTTCTGAGCGTTCGCCACATGCCGCTCGATCCGCAGGCTCAATGTCTCCAGACCCTGACTGATGAGGAAGGCGTTGAACGGCGAGACCGCGGCACCGATGTCACGCAACAGTTGAACGCGTGCCTTCAATGCGAACGCGGGCGCACCCAGATCGGCGAACACGACGCCGTGGTAGCTGGGATCCGCGGTGGTGAAGTTGGGATGACGGCCCTGCGTCCAATCGAAGGTGCCACCGTCGACGATGACGCCCGCGATGGCCGTTCCGTGCCCGCCGAGGTACTTCGTCGCCGAGTGCACCACGATGTCGGCACCGTGCTTCAGCGGCTGCAACAGGTACGGCGTCGCCACGGTGTTGTCCACGATCAGCGGGATGCCGTTCTCGTGGGCCACTGCCGAGATCCCCGGGATATCGAGAATGTCGTTTTTCGGGTTGGAGATCGACTCGCCGTAGAAGGCCTTGGTCGACGGAGTGATCGCGGCGCGCCACTGCTCGAGGTCGTCGGGATCGTCGACGAACGAGACGGTGATGCCCAGCTTGGGGAGTGTGTAGTGGAACAGGTTGTACGTGCCGCCGTAGAGGCGCGGGCTCGAGACGATGTGGTCGCCTGCTTCCGCGAGGTTGAGAATCGCGAAAGTTTCGGCGGCTTGACCCGACGCCACCAGTAGTGCCGCAACGCCGCCCTCCAGTGCGGCGATGCGCTGCTCGACGACATCCTGCGTGGGGTTGATGATGCGGGTGTAGATGTTGCCCGGCTCGGCGAGACCGAACAGTGCGGCCGCGTGATCGGTGTTGTCGAACGTGTACGAGGTGGTCTGGTAGATCGGCAACGCGCGAGCGTTCGTGGTGCCGTCCGGGGTCTGACCGGAGTGGATCTGCTTGGTCTCGAAGCTCCACTCGGCCGAGGGGTCCGTGAACGGATCCTCGGTGGGAGCTCCGGTGGCGTCGACGACGTCTGGGGTCGAATCGGTCATGGCTGGTGATACTCCGTTTTCTGAGACGAGTCTGTCTAAGACGAATCGAATGTCGAATGAAGCTCGAGAAGTCGAGCGCTACGGGGCGTATCGGTACAGCAACACATGAGAGAACCTCCTGACAGGCTTCGGACCCTGAGGACCGAAGGTTCAGTGGGTCCGCTTCCTGCGGACCCGCGCTTGTCGATCCGGCACTGACGTGCCGGATCGGCCTGGTCGTTCACCCGGGGCACCCCACCGCGGTTGGAGGGTTGCCGGCCAGCAAGCCGGGGCTCGATGCTGGCACTCATGACCTGGCGAAGATCTTAGCGGGTACGGCAGTGCCGCAGAAAGAAGGGCTCGGATAGAGCTTGAGCAGATGCTCTGGTGAGCACAATCACCACACGGAAACTCGAAAGCTCGTCGATTCGAGGAAGACAATGGACTGCAGGCGCGTTCCCTACGGGGTCGTGCCACCGTCGCGGTCGCTCGCCGACCCGATGTTCTTGCTCGTTTCCCCTTGATGCATACGAAGGTAGTACCGCTGTGACTGTCACCGATTCCGCTCTGTCCCGAGTCAGCGCTGTGCGCGGCAAGGTGTCGAGTGGCCTGAGTGTCAGTCATCGACCGCACTCGACCCGCCGCAAGCTCGCGATGTTGGCGCTGTCCATCGGCGGATTCGGGATCGGTACCACGGAGTTCGCGTCGATGGGACTGCTGCCGGACATCGCGACGACGATGGGGATCTCCGAGCCCTCCGCGGGCCACATGATCTCCGCGTACGCGCTCGGTGTGGTCGTCGGAGCACCGACCATCGCGGCCCTGGCTGCTCGCGTTCCGCGCCGGATGTTGCTGCTGGCACTGATGGTGGCATTCACCCTCGGCAACCTCGGCACCGTCTTCGCACCCAGCTTCAACGAGTTGGTGGCCTCGCGGTTCGTCGCAGGTCTGCCTCACGGTGCGTACTTCGGTGTGGCGGTCCTCGTGGCTGCCCACCTCGCCGAACCGGGCAAGCGAGCCAAGGCCGTCGCGATGGTGATGATGGGACTCTCGGTGGCCAACGTCGTCGGCGTGCCGGTGGCGACCTGGATCGGGCAGGCGCTGGGATGGCGCAGTGCATTCACTCTCGTGGCGGTCATCGGTGCCCTCACCGTCGCCGCACTCGTCCTCTGGATGCCACGACTCGACGCCATGCCGACCACCAGTCCCATCACCGAGCTGGGCGCACTGCGCCGCAGCCAGGTGTGGATGACCCTGTTCGTGGGCATCGTCGGATTCGGTGGCATGTTCGCGGTGTACACGTACATCGCGTCGACTCTGACCGACGTCGCCGGTCTCGCCCGCGCGCTCGTTCCGGTCGCCCTGATGATCTACGGACTCGGAATGGTCGCCGGAAACTATGCAGGCGGATGGCTCGCCGACCGGTACCAGCTCAAGGGCACCTTCGTCGGCCTGGCCGCAACGGCCGTGTCCCTGGCCGCGTTCGTGGTGGCGGCACACAACCCGGTGACCGCGCTGCTTCTCGTCTTCCTGATCGGGGCATCCGGCTCGTCGGTGGTCCCCGGGCTACAGACTCGTCTGATGGATGTTGCGGAGGACGCTCAGACGCTCGCCGCGTCGCTCAACCACGCAGCGTTCAACCTGGCCAACGCCATCGGAGCGGCAGTCGGTGGAGCCGTGATCGCCGCAGGCTTCGGCTACACGGCACCTGCCGCCGTCGGCTCGGGCCTGGCGGTGGCCGGTCTCGGTGTGCTGGCAACCGCCATGTGGATGGACAAGCGTTCCGCAGCATAGAAGCGCCCAGAGCCCAGTGGCGTAGGGCCGGTCACCGTATCCCGACGCGATGTAGAACTTCGGCCCCAACCTTCACCGAACCTCCACATTTCCCGACGGGCTCCTCCACGTGCGCCCTCTAGGGTCAGTTCTCATGAGCCGCACAGTTCTTGTCGTCGACGACGAGCCCACGATCTCCGAGGCCGTCGCCGCTCGGCTGCGCGGCGAGGGGTACGAGGTCGTCACCGCCGCCGACGGCCCGTCTGCCGTCGACGCGTGCGCCCGGATCGACCCCGACGTGGTGGTGCTCGATCTGATGCTGCCCGGGTTCGACGGGCTCGAAGTGTGCCGCCGTATCCAGGCCTCCCGCCCGGTCCCGGTGCTGATGTTGACCGCCAAGTCCGACGAGACGGACATGCTCGTCGGCCTGGGCGTCGGCGCGGACGACTACCTGGGTAAGCCGTTCAGTATGCGCGAGTTGGTCGCTCGCGTGCATGCCCTGGTTCGGCGTGCCGAGCGTTCGGTGGCTGCAGAACCCCACGCGGTTCGAGTCGGTGACGTGCAGATCGATCACCGGGAACGGCGGGTGACCAATTCCTCCGGTGACATTCACTTGACCAGAACAGAATTCGACATTCTCGCCTATCTTGCCGCTCGGCCGCGCACTGCGGTCTCGCGGGAAACGCTGCTGTCGGAACTGTGGGGCTGGGACGATTCGGCCAGCAGTAGGACGGTCGATTCTCACGTGAAAGCGTTGCGTCGCAAACTCGGTGGCGAGCTCATCCGCACCGTGCACGGCGTGGGCTACGCCGTGGAGTCGCCGCGATGACGCGCATGCTGCCGCGCCCGTTGGATCCGTTGCGGTCGTTCAAGCTCAAGGTCTCGCTCGTCGTGGGCATCGTGCTGGTGCTCGCGAGCGTCGTCTTCTGGATCGGGGCGGGCTGGCAATTTCGCTACACCCTCCTTGCCGCGCTCGTCGTGTCCTTGGCCGCAACACAATTCGTCGCCCACGGGATGACGTCACCGCTGCGCGAGATGACTTCGGCCGCCACAGCGATGGCGCGAGGCGACTATTCGACGCGAGTGCGGGCAACGTCCAAGGACGAGGTGGGCGAGCTCGCGACGGCGTTCAACACCATGGCGAGTGATCTGGAAGCCGCCGAGAAGTACCGCCGCGAACTCATCGGCAACGTCTCGCACGAGTTGAAGACGCCCATCGCTGCCCTGCGTGCCGTGCTCGAGAACATGGTCGACGGGGTGACCGACGCGAATCCCGCGACGCTGTCGGTGGCGCTGCGCCAAACCGAAAGACTCGGAGATCTGGTCAGCGAACTGCTCGACCTGTCGCGGGTGGAGGGCGGTGTGCTCACCATTGCCCCGGAGGAGTTCGCGGTGCGGCAATTCCTCGAGGATGCGACGGCCGTCCACCGAGAACGAGTGTCGATCGTCGTCTCGCCGGGTGATTCGACCGTCGTGGCCGACCGATCTCGCATGACACAGGTGATCACCAACCTCGTCGACAACGCCGTGCGGCATTCGCCCCATTCGAGCACCGTGACGCTGCGGGCCCATCGAATCGGCGGAGCGTATGCATTCGACGTCGTCGACCAGGGCCCAGGCATCACGCTCGCCGATCGCCATGCGGTGTTCGACCGATTCACTCGCGGCGGATCCACCGATGGCGGAACAGGTCTGGGCCTCGGCATCGCCCGCTGGGCCACCGAACTGCACGGCGGAACCATCGAAGTTCTCGACAGCGAAGTCGGCTGCCACATCAGAGTGGCCATCCCCGAGCACTGACTCTCTCGATCCACCCGAACCGCGACTGTACGTCCCCGGACCGCAGCCGCCGACCTTCCATGCCCGAAACACAGAAAAGGAAGCGCCATGACCACGATCGACACTCCGATTCATCCGACAGCGAAGCACGGTCACTCTATGTGGGGTCCTCGCACCTGGCCGGTGTTGCGGTATGCGCGGGCCCCCCGTGTGGTGCTCCTCGGGTCCGCTGTTGCCGGGCTCATCGGAGCAGTGACGTTGGTGGACAACACGTTCGGTGTGCTGATCACCGCCCTGGCCTTCGTGATCGTTGTGCTCGCAGCGCGCCGCGGCAGGCTCTCGGGGTGGGAATGGGCAGGGGTGACAGGAGTGCTGGCACTGGCGAGCGTGTCTGCGCTGCGAGCGGCCGAGTGGATCGTGACGATGTCGACGACACTCGCCATCGTGGTCGCAGTGGTGGTGCTCTCCCGTGCCTGGACGTGGACGGGAATCGCACTCGGCGGTCTACTACCGGTGTTTCTGCCGGTGCGCGTGGCTCGGTGGACCCGACGCGGAGCCGGTTCGATCGATCTGGAGGGGCCACGGCCGGTGCGGATCGGCATGGTCTCCATTGTCACGATCGCGCTCCTCGTCGTGTTCGCAGCGTTGTTCGGTGCGGCCGACAAGCGTTTCTCGGATGCATTGGGCGCGGTGACACCCGAGTTCGATGCCGCGTCGATCGCCGGTCGTATTCTCGTCTTCGTGCTCACCGCAGCAGGTGCGCTCGCCGTCGCCTACGTCGCGCTGCATCCGCCTCGGTTCGATCGCCTCGCACCGTCGCCGCGTCGAACACTGCAGTTGTGGGAGTGGATGGTTCCCCTCGGGGCGGTGGTGGCTCTGTTCGTTGTGTTCGTCGGGTTCCAGGTGCCCACGCTGTTCGGCGGGCAGGGGCACGTCCGCACCACCGAGGGGCTGACCAATGCCGAATACGCCCGGCAGGGCTTCTGGCAATTGCTCGCGGTCACGGTATTGACACTGCTCGTCATCGCGGTCACGGTCGCGAAGGCTCGGCGAGAAGACCGGGGAGATCGAATTGCGTTGCGGGCGTTGCTCGGAGCGCTGTGCCTGCTGTCGTTGGTGATCGTTGCGTCGGCCCTGCATCGAATGTCGTTGTACGAGCAGCAGTACGGCTACACGACGCTGAGGTTGTTCGTCACGGCCGTCGAGTGGTGGCTGGCATCGGTGTTCGTACTGGTTCTGGCGTCGGGCGTGCGGATGTCGGGGCGCTGGCTACCGAGAGCTGTGGGAGTCGGTGCGGTTCTCACCGTGCTCGCGCTGGCGGCTCTGAATCCGGATGCGTACATCGCACGGCACAACGTGGAGCGATTCGAGCAGACCGGACGTATCGATGTCTTCTATCTGAGTGGGTTGTCGTCCGACGCCGACGCGGAACTGGATCGATTGCCAGACTTCACGCGAGCGTGTGTACAAGGCCGCGGCGTGGTGCGAGTGGGCAACACATGGCAGTGGTGCACAGACCCGTCGATATCTGTACCCTGAGCAACGACTCGGGTTCGGTGACACGTCAGGGAGGTGCGGGATGAGATATCAGAGCATGGTCGTCACGTCGCTGCTTCTCGTGTCGCTGTACCTGACGATGCCGACCGCAACCGCAGACTTGGCGCTGATCCTCGTCGCGGCGCTGGCAACGCTGATGGTGCTCGCGCACCGGGTCGATGTGCCGGCACTGCTGCGCCTACTGCCGAATGTCGGCCCCACCGCAGAGGAACGCCACCGTCGAGGTGCGTTCCGGCGTCAACATCGCCCGGATGCTCCGGGCCGCCCGCAACCCCGCGCACCCGGTGCACTGGTGGGGGCACTGTAACTCGAAAGTTCCCCCACGCCTTCGCAACCCGTTGTCCGCGAGGCTGTGACAAGGAACCGAAGATGCTCGACTCTCGAACCCTTCACCTGGCAATTCGACGCTACGCCGGGACGATGGTCGGCGTCCTGGCCGTCCTGCTCGTCGTCTTCGCCGTCGTCGACGCCCAACCCGCCGCACAGATAGCGATGTTCGGTGCGCTGGTCGCGGCATCCCTGGTCGTGCTCGGTGCGCCGTCCGACCTCGCCGTGATCGCACCGCTGTCGTCGTGCGCTGCAGGCGCGGACGGGCGGCGACTTCGGGGATCGTTCCGCAGGCAACAGCAACCCGATGCGCCAGGTCGCCCCATGCCCAGAGCCCCCGGTCCGGTCCGTGGACCGGACCGGTGGCTCCAGGTCTCCTGAGCCACTGCGAGATCCGGTCGAGACGCCAACCGACCGACTTCTCTCACAGTGAGGTGCTCCACCATGCTCGATTTCGTCTACTATCCCGTATCCGCGGTGTTGTGGTTCTGGCACAGAGTCTTCGGGTCCGTGTTCGGCCCCGACAACGGGTTCGCCTGGGCCCTGGCGGTGATATTCCTGGTCTTCACGTTGCGCTTGCTGCTGATCAAGCCGTTCGTCAGTCAGATTCGTTCTCAGCTCGCCATGAAAAGACTCCAACCACAGATCAAGGCCGTACAGAAGAAGTACTCGGGGGACCGTGCTCGGCAGGCAGCCGAGATGCGGAAGTTGCAGCAGGAACACGGTTTCAACCCCCTGATGGGGTGCCTGCCCCTGCTGGCGCAGGGCCCGGTTTTCATCGGTCTGCTGCACGTGCTGCGCTCGTTCAACCGAACCGGAACCGGATTCGGTCATCTCGGTATGACGGCGCAGGAGAATGCGAACACCGCGAACTACGTCTTCAGCGCCGCCGATGTGCAGTCCTTCCTCGACGCACGGCTCTTCGGTGCGCCGATCTCGGCTGCCGTCAACAGTTCTCGGGAGGTGCTCGAGGCCTTCGGTCCGTTCGGGGGAGTGCCGTCGGTGTGGAGCATCGCGTTCGTTGCGGTCCCTCTGATGATCGTCGCTGCGGTGGCCACGCACCTGAACTCGCGGGCGTCCGTCGCCCGGCAGGACGCAGCGGCGCTCGCCAACCCACAGACCGCGATCATGAACAAGCTCGTGCTCTGGGTGTTCCCGGCAGGCGTGCTCGTCGGTGGGCCGGTGCTTCCGGTCGCGGTGTTGCTGTACTGGGTGAGCAACAACATCTGGACCTACGCCCAGCAGCACCTCGTCTACCGACGCATCGACCGAGAACCGGTGGTAGTGCCGGAGGTGACATCGGTGGTCACCGCGCCCAAGCCCGGGGCCAAGCCCAGGCGTCGGTGACGGGCCAGTGCCGCCCACCGGAAGGCGGCCCGCCGTCTGTCGGGGGGGGCTCCGCTACCGTCGTCGGCGTGCCGATCACTGTTTCCACTGTCAACGTCAACGGAATTCGCGCAGCTGTTCGTAAGGGCATGTTGCCGTGGCTCGAGGCCACCGATGCCGACGTCATCTGCCTGCAGGAAACCCGTGCCAACGACGGGGAACTGACCAAGGCGCTGGCCCCGGCCCTCGATGCGGGCTGGCACCTGGCCTCGGCCGAGCCGTCCGCGAAAGGACGCAACGGGGTGGCCTTGCTGTCGAAGGCGGCTCCCGATGCGATTCGCACCGGCATCGGGGCCGCCGAATTCGCCGATGCCGGTCGCTACATCGAAGGCGACTTCGGCGATATCACCGTCGCGAGTCTGTACCTGCCCTCGGGCGAGGTGGGCACCGAGCGTCAGGACGAGAAGGAACGCTTCATGGCGGCGTTCGCGAAGTACCTGGCCAAGACGGCCAAGGCAGCGAAGTCCGACGACCGGGACGTGGTGGTGTGCGGCGATTGGAACATCGCCCACACCGAGGCCGATCTCAAGGCTTGGAAGACCAACCGCAAGAACTCCGGCTTCCTGCCCGAGGAACGCGAGTGGGTGACGCGATTGCTCGCCGAGAAGGCTCCCTGGACCGACGTCGTACGGGCGCTGCACCCGGACGTCGACGGTCCGTACAGCTGGTGGTCCTACCGCGGCAAGGCCTTCGACAACGACGCCGGCTGGCGGATCGACTATCAGTTGGCCACCAGTGATCTGGCCGAGCGCGCCAAGGAAGCGAACACGGAGCGGGCCGAGGCGTACGACCAGCGGTGGTCCGATCACGCTCCGGTGACAGTGCGCTACCGCTAGAGCCAGGAAGTGGGCATCGATGGGGTCGTGAAAAGATTGCGGTATGTCTTCTTCCGACTCCATCGACACTCCGCAGGGTCCGCGTCGGCGGGTGCTCTCCGGCATCCAACCGACTGCCGATTCGTTCCATCTCGGTAACTACCTGGGTGCGGTGCGGAACTGGGTGGAGTTGCAGGACGAGTTCGACGCGTTCTACTTCATCCCGGACCTGCATGCGATCACCGTTCCGCAGGATCCCAAGGAGCTTCGTCGCCGCACCCGAGTGGCCGCGGCGCAGTTGCTCGCGGTGGGAATCGATCCGGAGAAGTCGACGCTGTTCGTGCAGAGTCAGGTGCCCGAGCATGCGCAGTTGGCGTGGGTTCTGAACTGCATCACCGGGTTCGGCGAAGCGGCGCGGATGACGCAGTTCAAGGACAAGTCCGCCAAGCAAGGTCGCGATCACACGAGCGTCGGTCTGTTCACCTACCCGATTCTGCAGGCCGCCGATATCCTTCTCTACCGGCCGAATCTGGTACCCGTGGGCGAGGATCAGCGGCAACACCTCGAGTTGACTCGTGATCTGGCGCAGCGTTTCAACACTCGGTTCAAGAAGACGTTCGTCGTGCCCGATGCGCACATCATCAAGGGCACTGCGAAGATCTTCGATCTGCAGGATCCCTCCGCGAAGATGAGTAAGTCCACGTCGAATCCGGCGGGCATCGTCAACATTCTCGACGACCCGAAGGTGTCGGCGAAGAAGATTCGCTCGGCGGTGACCGACAACGAACGCGACATCGTGTTCGATACCGAGAACAAGGCGGGGGTCAGTAATCTGCTGGTCATCCAGTCTGCCTTGTCAGGTACGAGTATCGAGGATCTCGTGGCCGGCTACGCGGGTAAGGGATACGGCGACCTCAAGTCCGACACCGCGGACGTCCTGACCGAATTCGTAGTTCCATTGCGCGAGCGGATGGACGGCTTCATGTCCGACGTCGCCGAACTCGATCGCATCCTCGCGGCCGGTGCGGATCGAGCCAGGGAAGTTGCGGGTCGAACGCTTGCTCAGGTCTACGACCGGGTGGGTTTCCTGCCGCCCGGTGCATAGCATCTACGGCACACTGAGTTTCGTCGTGCTGCGTTTCGGCAAGAAGTACTTCGAGGCGCAGCACCGCGGTGACACGATCCGACAGCAGGCGACGACAGCGAGAAGGTGAGTGCCATGCCAGATTTCAAGGCCATGCTCGACGACCGGCGCAACCGGTGGCCGTGGCTCGATCACACCGTCGTTGCGGCGCAGCGATATCAGGGTCAGAAGGGCGACTACTACGCGGCAGGCATGACGTATTTCAGTGTGCTGGCGTTGTTCCCGCTGCTGATGGTCGCCTTTGCGGTCGCCGGTTTCGTGCTGGCGAGTCAGCCCGAGTGGCTTGCCGAGATCCAGTCCCAGGTTGCCGAGAACGTGCCCGGCAGCTTCGGTGAGACCATTAGTTCGTTGATCGAGACGGCCATCGAATCGCGGACGAGCGTCGGCATCATCGGTCTGCTCGGCGCTCTGTACGCAGGTCTCGGATGGATCGCCAACCTGCGGGAGGCACTGACCGCCATGTGGGAGAGCCAGCACGAGCAGGGCGGTTTTCTCGCGACCAAGGCAAAGGACTTCGCCGCGTTGCTCGGGCTGGGCACTGCACTGGTGTTGTCGCTCGCGCTCTCGGCGCTTGCCGGTGGTGATGTGATGCGCAGCATTCTCGAGTGGGCCAATCTCGACTCCGTTCCGGGAGTCGGTATCGCACTGCGTGTGTTCTCGATTCTCCTGGCATTGGCGGGCACGTGGGCGTTGTTCACCTGGGTGATCTCGCGGCTGCCGCGCGAGCCCGTGTCGTGGCGCAGTGCAGCCAAAGGTGCTCTGCTGGCCGCCGTCGGGTTCGAGATCTTCAAGCAGCTCGGTGCCATCTACCTGGCGTCGGTGACGAGTGGCCCCGCTGGCGTGGTGTTCGGACCGATCATCGGTCTGCTGGTGTTCGTCTTCACGACGTCACGGCTGGTGCTGTTCTCCACGGCGTTCGCTGCGACGACTCGCGAAAGCCTCGCAGAAGCGCATGTTCCGGCACCGGAACCGGCCGTGATCAACACCAGGGTCGAGGTCAGCGAAGGACCGGGCGTGACGGGCGGGCTGGCGCTGGTGGGTGCCGGTGCCCTCGCTGCACTCGGTGTCGCGGGATTGCGCAACAGACGCCGCTGATCAACGGTTGCGCGAAAGCCGTCGAGCTCCCCACAGCAGCCCGATCACCACGATCGAACCGATGACACCTATCGCGATGCGCACGACGGTGTCGCCTTGAGCCTGCATCTCGGACTGGCGGGAGCTCGACCCCGAGGCCGATGCGGGCGGCTGGGCCAGAGTCGGCGTGGCCTCGGGCGCGCGTGTGCTCGTCACCGCGGACGTCGACTGCGGCTCCACGAGTTCGCCTACGCCGCGGCTCGAATCGAGCGCGAACCCGTAGTCCAACAGGCGGGCCGCTTGCTCCCACGGCCGGATCGGCAGCACATCGCCTTTCACGATCGTCACGACGAGACGTCGACCGCCCCGCTCAGCTCCTGCGACGAATGTCTGGCGAGCATCGTCGGTGTACCCGGTTTTGCCGCCGAGTGCTCCCTCGTAGTTGTAGAGCAGCTGATTGTCGTTCGAGAGGGTGAACCCGGGCCGGTCTTGGTCGTCCGGGATCGTAGGATCCCTCGGGTAGCCGGGAAACTGAACGGTCTCGGTCGAAATCAGTTGCGCGAAGGTCGGATTACGCATGGCCGCTCGGTAGATGAGGGCCAGATCGTAGGCCGAGCTCGCCATGCCGGGACCGTCGAGACCCGACGGCGTGGCGGTGCGAGTGTCGAGTGCACCCAGTTCGGCAGCCGTGGCATTCATCTTCTCCACCGTGGCCGCGTCTCCGCCCAGCTGCCTCGACAACGCATGCGCTGCATCGTTTCCCGAGGCCATCACCAGACCCTGCATCAATTGAAGATTGGTGTAGACGCCGTTCTTTCCGATGCCGACGGCACTGCCCTCCGCATCGGCATCCTCGGCGGTCGCGGTGATCTGGGTACTCAGGTCCAGCTCGTTCAGAGCGACGATCGCGAGGAGCACCTTGATGGTGCTCGCCGGACGGTGCCTCCCGTGCGGATCCTTGGCGGCCAGAACGGAACCGGAGTCCATGTCGGCCACCACGAAGCCGGTGGCCGAGATATCCGCAGGCAGTGGGGGAGCACCGTCCGGTAGCACTGCGCCGCACTCGGCGAGTCGATCGCCGCCGACGGCCTCTGCGGGGATCGGAAGCGGCTGCGGAGCAGTGCTTCCCGGTGCAGGGACCTCGGACAGGTCGATCGCAGGGGGAGGCGACGCCGCGAACGGGCAGCTGTCGGTGTCGGGCGTCGTGAACGGCGGTGTCGTCGTCGCGACGGGTGGCTCGGCGGCAGGCTGTGCGAGAGCCGGTCCACTACCGATGCCGACGAGGACCATCGACACCGCCGATACGGCCACGCACACTCTGATCCTTTTCATCGCGAATCACCATAGGCTCTCGGGGGTCGGTCGACGTGGCGACCCACCGGCGAGCATCACTCCAACGACCGCTCCGGTTCTGGTCTCGACATCGTCGCCGGCAACGGCCGACTGTCGACCCTCGCGTCGCGGCACCCGCCCGAATCCAGTATGAGAACTCGCTCATGTTGTGCTCCTTCGCTTCTCACGTTCGACCGCCATCGTTGAGTCATCACCGAAACGGTGGCCCACAGAACCCGGATCGAAGGAGCAGTCATGAGAATGCCAGGAAAGTTCTTGATCGTCGGCGCAGCAGCCGTTGTCGTCACTCTCGGAAGCGTCGGCGCACTCGCGATCGCCGACGACGACCCCACGCAGCAGCGGCCGTCCTCGATCTCGGTGGAACAGCGGCAGCCTGTCGCCGATCCGGTTCCTGTCCAGCCGGCAGTCCCAGCGCAGCCGCCGGCTCCGACGCAGATCCCTGACGACCGCTACGACGACTGGGACGACCGCAACGACGATTGGGATGACCGCAGCGACGACCTGAACGGTCGTGACGACGACGATTGGGACGACCGGAACGATCGTGACGACGATTGGGACGACCGGAACGATGATGACGACGACAACGACAACGACAACGACGACGACAACGACAACGACGACGACAACGATCTGGACGACGACAACGGCCGGGACGACTGAGACCGGTGAGCGGCGTCGGCCCGGCCGACGCCGCTCATTTTTCCGACAGCCGGTATCCCATTCCGCGAACGGTATCGATTTTTTCGGCACCGAATTTCGCTCGTAGATAGCGGACGTAGACGTCGACGACATTGGAGCCCGGGTCGAAGTCGTAGCCCCACACCTGCGACAGGAGTTGTTCCCGCGAGAGGACCTGGCCGGGGTGTCGCATGAAGGTCTCGGCCAGGGCGAACTCGCGGGCCGAGAGGTCGACGGTCCGGTCTGCGACCACTGCTCGCCGGGTACGCAGGTCGAGGGTGAGGTCACCGACGGTGAGCTGGGTGGTGTCGACGGTTCGCTTGGTGCCCAGGCGAACTCGGATACGCGCGAGCAGTTCCTCGAATCGGAACGGCTTGGCCATGTAGTCGTCGGCACCGGTCTCGAGACCGGACACCACGTCCTGGACGCTGTCGCGGGCGGTCAACACGATCACCGGTATCTCGCAGTGCTCTCCACGCAACCGCTGCAGTACCTCGAAGCCGTCCATGATCGGCAGACCGATGTCGAGTACCACCAGATCGAAGTCACCACTGCGGGCGTGTTCGTACGCGGATCTGCCGTCGGAGACCGTCGTCGTGCTGAAACCGCTCGCTCGCAACCCCTTGTGCACGAACGAGGCGATACGAGGTTCGTCTTCGGCGATCAGGATGCGGGCCATGGTCGATCCTTCTGCGGAGGTAGGGAATCGGTCAGTGGAATCGTGATGGTGAACGTGGCCCCGTGCCCGGGTGCGCTGCCGACACTCACCCGTCCTCGGTGGGCCTCTGCGATGGCGGTGACGATGGACAATCCGAGCCCCGCGCCCTCGGTGCGTCTGGTTCCGTTTCGACCGCGGGCGAAGCGCTCGAAGATTCTTTCCTGCTCGTCGCGCTCGATTCCCGGGCCCGAGTCGGTGACCCAGAACCGGATATCGCCGTCGGACAGTTGTGAACCGATACCGATGCGGCTGCCGGGCATCGTGTGGTGAGTGGCGTTGTCCGCCAACGCCAGCAGTGCCTGGGTCAGTCGTTGTGCGTCGATCGGCGCGTGGACGGTTGCGCTCGCCTCCAGCACCCATTCCCGGTCGGCGAGGGTGGTCACCTTGTCGAACACGCTTCGAGTGAGCGCGTCGACATCGGTGTCCACGGGCGTGACGAAGCTCGTCTGGTCGGCCCGGGTGAGCAGCAACAAGTCGGCGACGAGTCGGTTCATCCGATCGAGTTCGTCGTCGACGAGCGCGACGGTATCGCGAACGTCGACGGGGTCGTCGTGGTCGAGCACGTCGAGATGACCGCGGACGATGGTGATGGGAGTGCGGAGTTCGTGGCCTGCGTCGTCGAGGAATCGACGTTGGCTCGCCGCGCCGGACTCGAGCCGGTCGAGCATCGAGTTCAGCGTGTCGATCAGGGCTCCTATGTCGTCGCCTCGACCCGTCGTTCTGGCGTCGGTGATTCGGCCGGACAGGTCGGTCTCGGTGATCGTTCTGGCGGTGGCGGTGATGTGTCTGATCGGCGACATGATGCGGCCCGCGACGAACCACGCCCCCACTGCCGCCAGCACCGAGGTGACGCCGCCGACGACGAGCATCAGAGTCGCGGTCTCGTTCGCCGAGGCGCGTTCCTGGTCGGCGAAGTAGGCGGCGACCACGACCCCGGTCACCGGGTCGCCCGCCAGGGAGACCGGTACCGCGAGGTACACCACCTCACCTGCCGCGCTCGAATACGAACCCTCCACCGGCGCGGTGACGGTGCCGACCTCGGCGGTGAAGCCGGTGTCGTCGGAGAGACGCACCGGTGCCTGCTGCCTGCTCTGCACGGCGAACGTACCGTCCACGTAGCCCAGGAATTTCTCGTTGGGCCGGGCGAGGTTGTAGGTGATCACCACGCGGAGCACGTCGTCGATGTCGTCGAACGGTGCACCGGTTCCCGGATCGACGCCTGCGTCGGTGAGGGTGGTGAACTCGGCGATCTCGGTGCGCAGCGATTCGCGCATGCGATTGTCGGTCGCACGGATCATGAGCAGCCAGGTGGTGACGGTGACGGCTGCCAGAGATGCCAGCACCAGCAGAAGGACCCACGAGAGGATGCGGCTTCGGGCGCTCGTCGGGCGTAGGGCGAGCAGTCGCGTCCGCATCACGTGGTCGGTCTCGCAGCGGAGTCAGTCGTCGTCGTCATCGTCATCCCAGTCGTCGTCGAAATCATCGTCCCAGTCGGCAGGAGGCAGCGGCGGTGGGGGCACGAATCCGTCCGGTGCCACCGGCTGTGGCGCGGTGGTCGGCGCGGGTTCGCCCGGTACCGGTGCCGGGGGAACGGGTTGCGGGGTACCCGGGGCGGATTGCGTGGGTGCGGCGGGTGCGACGATGGGTGCGGGCAACGGGGTCTGCTCGCCCGTCGATCGCGTCGTCAGCAAGGCCGTGACGAGTACGGCGAGCGTGAGCAGTCCCAGGGCCGAGACGATGATGGTTCGCACACAGCCGAGTCTGACGACGATGGATTGTGGCTACGTGAATCCGAGATGAGAGTTCTCTCATGTCGTCCGAGGTCCGATGGTGCGCACACGGTTTCCTCGACCGACGAATAATCGTCGAAGATGCGTGACAGGTACCCATCGTTTCTTACAGTGATCAAGTCGGCGGGTCGGATTCGTCGGTGTTCGACAGCCGGTTGTTGGAAAGGGAAGTGCAATGAAGGTTCGGCAAAGGCGCGGGCCGATCGCGGTATGCGCGGTCGCGGCACTGACTCTCGCTGCCTGTTCGAGCACCGGTGGTGCTCCTCGGTCGTCCGACGACGGGAGCAACGCGGGCGTCGCCGACACGCCGTCGGCGACGATCGCGATGATCACGCACGAGGTTCCCGGCGACACCTTCTGGGATCTGGTTCGCAAGGGTGCCGAGGCCGCGGCGGCCAAGGACAACATCGAGCTGCGCTACTCCGCAGATCCCGAAGCACCCAACCAGGCCAACCTCGTCCAGAGTGCGATCGACTCGAAAGTCGACGGAATCGCGGTCACTCTGGCCAAACCCGACGCGATGGCACCCGCCGTCGAGGCAGCGACCGCCGCGGGCATCCCGGTCGTCGCGTTCAATTCCGGCTACGACTCCTGGAAGGACATGGGAGTCCAGCAGTACTTCGGTCAGGACGAGACCATCGCCGGACAGGCCGCCGGGGCTCGCCTCACCGAGGACGGTGCACGCAAGACTCTGTGCATCATCCAGGAGCAGGGTGCCGTGGCACTCGAGGCGCGCTGTGCAGGCGTGAACCAGGGCTTCGGAGGTACCACCGAGATCCTCAACGTCAACAGCAAGGACATGCCGTCCGTCGAGTCGACCATCACCGCCAAGCTGCAGCAGGACCCGACCATCGACCACGTCATCGCGCTGGCCGCTCCGATCGCGCTGACCGCGGTGCAGTCCAAGAACAATGCGGGCAGCGACGCCACGATCGTCACCTTCGACACCAACGCTGCACTCGTCGATGCGATCGAGTCCGGTGATGTGGCGTGGGCCATCGATCAGCAGCCCTACCTGCAGGGTTACCTGGCCATCGACTCGTTGTGGCTCTATCTCAACAACGGCAACACGATCGGCGGCGGCACCCCGGTGCTGACCGGGCCCGCGTTCATCGATTCGACCAACATCGACGCGGTCGCCGAGTACGCCCGCAACGGCACGCGCTGAGTACGTCGCTTCGGCGCGGAAGGAACATCATGTCCACACAGGCCGATCCGGCTCTGTCCGAACACACCGTGATTGCAGACGAGCGGGTCAAGAAGCAGAAACCGTTGCAGCGGTTGCTGATTCGACCGGAGGTCGGTGCCCTGTTCGGCGCGGTCGCCATCTTCGTCTTCTTCTGCATCGTGGCACCGCCGTTTCGATCGCCCGAGGCTCTGGCCACCGTGCTGTACGCATCCTCGACCATCGGCATCATGGCGATCGGTGTCTCCCTGTTGATGATCGGCGGAGAATTCGACCTCTCCACCGGGGTTGCGGTGACGTTCTCCTCGATCATGGCCTCCATGCTGGCCTACAACCTGCACCTGAACGTCTGGGCGGGCTCTGCGTTGGCGCTGCTGCTGGCACTGGCGGTCGGGTTCGTCAACGGATACCTGGTGATGACGACGAAGATTCCGTCGTTCCTGATCACGTTGGCGTCGTTCCTGATGCTCACCGGCATCAACCTCGCCGTCACCAAGCTCGTCACCGGCCAGGTCGCCACCCCGTCCATCTCGGACATGGAGGGATTCGACTCGGCGAAGGCCGTGTTCTCGTCCTCGTTCTCGCTGCTGGGGGTCTCGGTCCGCATCACCGTCGTGTGGTGGATCGTGTTCACCCTCGCCGCGACCTGGGTGCTGATGAAGACCCGAATCGGCAACTGGATCTTCGCAGTCGGCGGCAACCAGGAATCGGCGCGAGCCGTCGGTGTCCCGGTCACCCGGGTCAAGATCGGCTTGTTCATGTTCGTCGGCTTCTGCGCCTGGTTCGTCGGCATGCACCTGCTGTTCGCGTTCGACACCGTCCAGTCCGGCCAAGGCGTGGGCAACGAATTCCTCTACATCATCGCTGCCGTCATCGGTGGATGCCTGCTCACCGGTGGATACGGCACGGCTGTCGGTGCTTTCATCGGAGCGTTCATCTTCGGCATGACCAACCAGGGCATCGTTTATGCGGGCTGGAACCCGGACTGGTTCAAGTTCTTCCTCGGCGCGATGCTGCTGTTCGCAGTGATCGCGAACAGCTCCTTCCGTAACTACGCGGCGAAAAGGTGACCATGACGTCCTCCGCGAACACGCCCCTCATCGAGCTGAAAGGCGTGGGTAAGAGCTACGGCAACATCATTGCGCTGCACGGGATCGACCTCCGCGTCGGTGCCGGTGAGGTCACCTGCGTTCTCGGTGACAACGGCGCAGGCAAGTCCACTCTGATCAAGATCATGTCCGGTCTGCATCGGCCGTCGGAGGGTGAACTGCTCGTCGATGGCAACCCGACAACGTTCGGTTCGCCCAAGCAGGCGGTGGAACAGGGCATCTCCACGGTCTACCAGGATCTCGCGGTCGTCTCCCTGATGCCGGTGTGGCGCAACTTCTTTCTCGGCCAGGAGCTGCGCAAGGGCAGAGTTTTCAAGACCCTCGACACCCATGCCATGCGCGCGAGAACCATCGACGAACTCCGCAAGATGGGTATCGATCTGCCGGACGTCGATGCCCCCATCGGCTCGTTGTCCGGTGGTCAACGTCAGTGCGTGGCCATCGCTCGGGCCATCTTCTTCGGTGCCCGAGTGCTCATTCTCGACGAGCCGACCGCCGCTCTCGGCGTCAAGCAGTCCGGCATGGTTCTCCGGTACATCTCGGCGGCCAGGGAGAAGGGCTTCGGCGTCGTGTTCATCACCCACAATCCTCACCACGCGTACCTGGTCGGAGATCACTTCGTCCTGCTCGATCGTGGACGTCAGACGTTGGACTGTGCGCACCACGACATCTCGCTCGACGACCTCACCAAGGAAATGGCAGGCGGCGACGAACTGGCGACCCTCTCCGACGAACTGCGCCGCTGACCTGCCAGGGCCCCGGTCCATGCGTGAGAATCGGGCGCGGCGGGTAGAAGATCGGTAGCGGTGCCCGACGGAGGCACCAGACGAAGGAGCCGAACATGAGCGAGCACGAGCCCCTCGGACCACTGTCGCCGGACTTTCTCGAATCCGATTTCTACGGGTATCAGAGCATGCTCGACGATGCCGAGACCGAGGCGGTCCTGCGCACCCGTCGGTTCCTGCAGGACGAGGTCGCGCCGCGGGCGAACGAATTCTGGGAGAAGGCCGCGTCCCCGGTGCACCTGCTGCCCAAGATCGCTGAGCTCGAAATCGCCGGTCTCGGCTACGCATTCTCGGACCGTAAGGCCTCCCGCAAGCTGCTCACCGGCTGGCTCGAGATGGAGTTCGCCCGGGTCGATCCGTCCACGGGAACGATGTTCAGCGTGCACAGTTCGTTGGCGATGAGCAGTATTTCGATACTCGGTTCCGAGGAGCAGCGCGAGCGGTGGTTGCCCGCCATGCGCCGAATGGAGACGATCGGCGCGTTCGGACTGTCCGAACCACACGGTGGCTCCGACGTCGCAGGCGGACTCGAGACCACCGCTCGACTCGACGGAGATCACTGGATCCTCAACGGCAGCAAGCGCTGGATCGGCAACGCCACCTTCGCTGACCTGACCATCGTCTTCGCCAAGGACGAGGCCGACGGCGAGGTCAAGGGCTTCGTCGTCGAGCAGGGTTTCGAGGGATTCCGGGCCGAGAAGATCGAGGGCAAGTACTCGCTCCGCGCGGTCGAGAACGCGGACATCCATCTGGAGAACTGCCGAGTCCCGGTCGCCAACAAGCTTGCCGAGGCCAATTCGTTCGCCGACACCGCGAAGGTGCTCCGCTTGACCCGCGGAGGAGTGGCCTTCCAGGCCGTCGGCGTGATGATGGGCGCGTACGAACGAGCCGTGGCGTATGCGTGCGAACGCGAACAATTCGGATCTCCGATCGCGTCGTTCCAGCTGATCTCCGATCTGATCGCACGCATGACGGCGAACATCACCGCCTCGCTCGGCATGGCGATTCGTGTCGCTCAGTTGCAGGACAACGGCGTCCACTACGACGAACACGCGGCGCTGGCCAAGACGTTCTGCACGACGCGACTGCGCGAGGTCGTCGGCTGGGCGCGAGAGATACTGGGCGGCAACGGAATTCTCATCGAACACGACGTCATCCGATTCTTCGCCGATGCCGAGGCCCTGTACTCCTACGAGGGCACCGCGCAGATCAACAACCTGATCGTCGGTCGCGGAGTGACGGGCTTCGGCGCGTTCGTGTGACGGACAGACGAAAGCGCCCCTTCGCGTGTGCGAAGGGGCGCTCTCGCCGTCGGATTCGGTGACTAGCGGGCGAAGAGCAACGCGCGCTTGACTTCCTGAATCGCCTTGGTGACCTGGATGCCACGAGGGCATGCGTCGGTGCAGTTGAAGGTGGTGCGGCAACGCCACACGCCCTCGACATCGTTGAGGATGTCCAGACGCTCGGTTGCACCCTCGTCACGGCTGTCGAAGATGAACCGGTGTGCGTTGACGATGGCGGCCGGACCGAAGTAACTGCCGTCGCTCCAGAACACGGGGCACGAGGTGGTGCAGCACGCGCACAGGATGCACTTGGTGGTGTCGTCGAACCGGGCGCGGTCCGCTGCGGACTGGATCCGCTCGCGGGTCGGCTCGTTACCCGTCGTCATCAGGAACGGCTTCACGGCGCGGAACGCGTCGAAGAAGGGCTCCATGTCGACGATGAGGTCCTTCTCCACCGGCAGACCCTTGATGGGCTCGATGGTGATGTTCAGCGTCTTCGACGAGTCCTTGGGGAGCATGTCGCGCATCAGCACCTTGCAGGCGAGACGGTTGACACCGTTGATACGCATCGCGTCACTCCCGCAGACACCGTGTGCGCACGAGCGACGGAACGTGAGCGTTCCGTCCAGGTAGCCCTTCACGTACAGCAGGAGGTTGAGCAGACGGTCCGTGGCCAGAGTGGGGACCTGGAAGGTGTCCCAGCGCTGACCGTCTCCGCTCTCGGGATTGAAGCGCGCGATCTTGAGATTGACCATCACCGCGCCCTCGGGGACGGGCGGGAGATCGGACTCGTTGGACTTCTTGTCCAGTGTGGGTGCGCTCATGTCAGTACTTCCGCTCCATCGGCTCGTAGCGGGTTTGGATTACCGGCTTGTAATCCAAGCGGATATCGGTGAGCAGACCTTCGCCCTCTTTGTAGGCCATGGTGTGCTTCATGTACTCGGCGTCGTTGCGCTCGGGGTAGTCCTCGCGAGCGTGTCCGCCGCGCGATTCCTTCCGGTTGAGTGCGCCGACGACCGTGACCTCCGCCATTTCGAGCAGGAAGCCGAGTTCGATGGCCTCGAGCAGGTCGCTGTTGTAGCGCTTGCCCTTGTCCTCGACAGTGATCTTGTTGTACCGCTCCTTGAGGGCGCGGACATCCTTGAGCGCCGTCTCGAGACGCTCCTCCGTACGGAACACCGATGCGTTGTTGTCCATCGACTGCTGCATCTCGGTACGGATGTCGGCTGCGCGCTCGTGACCGTGGTCGGACAGGATCAACTCCAGCCAGTCCTGCACCATCTTCGCCGGCTCCTCGGGGAGCGGGGTGAAGTCGACCGAGTTCGCGTACTCGGCCGCCGCGATGCCGGCACGACGTCCGAAGACGTTGATGTCGAGCAGCGAGTTGGTGCCGAGACGGTTGGCACCGTGGACGGACACGCAGGCACATTCACCGGCTGCATAGAGGCCGGGAACGATGTCGTCGTTGTTGCGCAGTACCTCGCCGCGGATCTTGGTGGGGATACCGCCCATGACGTAGTGACACGTCGGGTAGACGGGTACCGGCTCCTTGACGGGGTCGACGCCGAGGTAGGTGCGCGAGAACTCCATGATGTCCGGGAGCTTCTCGTCCAGAACTTCCTCGGGAATGTGCGTGACGTCGATGTAGACGTAGTCCTTGTTCGGGCCGCCGCCGCGTCCTTCGAGTACCTCGAGCACCATCGAGCGCGCGACGATGTCGCGGGGCGCGAGGTCCTTGATGGTCGGTGCGTAGCGCTCCATGAAGCGTTCGCCCGACTCGTTTCGCAGGATGCCGCCCTCGCCTCGCACGGCCTCGGAGATGAGGATGCCCAGGCCGGCGAGACCTGTCGGGTGGAACTGGTGGAATTCCATGTCCTCCAAGGGGAGACCCTTGCGGAACACGATGCTCATGCCGTCACCGGTGAGAGTGTGGGCGTTGGAGGTGGTCTTGTAGATTCGGCCCGATCCTCCGGTGGCGAAGATGATCGACTTCGCGTGGAAGATGTGCAGCTCACCCGTGGAGAGCTCGTAGGCGATGATGCCGGTCGCGACGGGACCGTCGTCGGTCTCGGTCAGACACAGATCCAGTGCGTAGAACTCGTTGTAGAACTCGACGTCGTGCTTGACGCAGTTCTGGTAGAGCGTCTGCAGGATCATGTGGCCGGTGCGGTCGGCTGCATAGCACGCACGACGCACCGGAGCTTTGCCGTGATCACGAGTGTGGCCACCGAATCGCCGCTGGTCGATCTTGCCTTCGGGGGTCCGGTTGAACGGAAGACCCATCTTCTCCAGATCGAGAACTGCGTCGATGGCTTCCTTGGCCATGATCTCCACCGCGTCCTGGTCGGCGAGGTAGTCGCCGCCCTTGACGGTGTCGAACGTGTGCCACTCCCAGTTGTCTTCCTCGACGTTGGCCAGGGCGGCGCACATGCCGCCCTGAGCAGCGCCGGTGTGCGAGCGCGTGGGGTAGAGCTTGGTCAGTACGGCTGTGCGAGCGCGGGGTCCGGCCTCGATCGCAGCACGCATACCGGCACCGCCTGCGCCGACGATCAGTACGTCGTAACGATGTTCCTGCATGTAAGCGTCAGTGTCCTTAGCTCGCCGAGATGTTGGGATCGAACGTGAAGATGACGTAGGTGCCGACACCCATGATCAGGATCATCGACAGCACCAGCAGCGTGGTCAGCCAGAATCGCGTCGAGTCCTTGCGGGAGTAGTCCGCGATGATCGTCCGGAGGCCGTTACCACCGTGCAGCTGAGCCAGCCACAACATCGTCAGATCCCAGAACTGCCAGAACGGGCTGGCCCAGCGACCGGCGACGAACGCGAAGTTGATGCGGTGCACACCGTCGTCGAGCATCAGCATGATGAACATGTGTCCCAGGACGAGCACGACGAGTGCCAGGCCTGAGAATCGCATGAACAGCCACGCGTAGAGCTCGAAGTTGCCCTTGCTCTGGCGTCGCGGCGAACGCGGGTTCGCCAGGCTGGCCGGACGGTCGTAGTTCGTGCCGAGGACCTTCGCCTCGGGACCCTGCGTCGACATCAGTGACCACCCGCCGTGAACATGTTGTAGAAGATTCGTCCCGCGCCGGGGATCATGACGACGAGCCAGACGACTGCGATCGCCCACAGCATCGGCTTCTGGTACTGCGGTCCCTTGGACCAGAAATCGATCAGCATCACCCGGATGCCGTTCAACGCGTGGTACAGCACTGCTGCGACGAGACCGATTTCCATCAGACCGACGAGCGGAGTCTTGTAGGTTTCGATGATGGCGTCGTACGTCTCGGGGTTGACCCGAACCATCGCCGTGTCGAGGACGTGGACGAACAAGAAGAAGAACGTCAACACGCCAGTGATGCGGTGCAGAACCCAGGACCACATGCCCGGATCCCCGCGGTACAGAGACCGCTTGCGCTCCTTGACCGGAGCGACTTCCGTCGTGCTACTCATCGAGTGCAATGCCTCCAACGTCGTTGGTGGACGCATCGAGCCCCGGTAGCCGGTCTTGCCTGGCTCGATTTGTCGCGATTCGGCCCTAGTGCTGGTTGTACTAGCCGCTTACTCGAAACTGTAAACCCATTCGAAACACGGAACTAATTCGACTCGAGGTTCGTACGGTGCCGAAATGCGGTGTTAGGTTTGCCTTCCCAATTGATGGACGTTGTTTCGGTCGGATCTCTGCATCAATTCAGACGCCGTGCTTGGATGGGTAACCATGAACGAAATCGACTGGAATACGTTGCGCGACAATGCTCATGAGGCAATGGGCCGTGCGTACGCCCCGTACTCGAACTTTCCGGTCGGCGCAGCAGCTCTGGTGGACGACGATCGGATTGTGACCGGGTGCAATGTGGAAAATGTCTCATACGGTTTGGGGCTCTGTGCGGAGTGCGGGTTGGTCTCGAACTTGCACTCGACCGGCGGCGGCAGACTCGTGGCCTTTTCCTGTTGCGATTCCCGGCGTGAAATCCTGATGCCGTGCGGGCGATGCCGACAGCTGCTGTACGAGTTCGGCGGCCCGGATCTGCTCGTCGATACCGCCTCGGGACCGGCTCGCCTGGCAGAGTTGCTCCCGAACGCATTCGGCCCCGACAACCTCGACGAAGGACGCGTGAACAACCATGCCTGACGCCGTATCCATCATCAGCGCCAAGCGCGACGGTCGCGTTCTGGACGACGAGCAGATCGAGTGGGTGATCGCGGAGTTCACGCGCGGAACCGTCGCGCCCGAACAGATGTCGGCACTCGCGATGGCAATTCTGTTGCGCGGATTGTCTCGCCGGGAACTGAGCACGTGGACCCGCGCGATGATCGCCTCCGGTACCCGCATGGACTTCTCCGCGCTACCGCTGCCCACTGTCGACAAGCATTCGACCGGTGGTGTGGGAGACAAGATCACGTTGCCGCTGGCTCCACTCGTGGCTGCCTGTGGGGCCGCGGTACCGCAGCTGTCGGGTCGAGGGCTCGGGCACACCGGGGGGACACTCGACAAGCTCGAGTCCATCCCCGGGTGGCGAGCAGATCTCAGCGGTGAGGAGATGCATCGCATCCTGGCCGATCCGGCGATCGGTGCAGTCGTGTGCGCCGCCGGTGCCGATCTGGCTCCGGCCGACAAGAAGCTCTACGCGCTGCGAGACGTGACCGGCACCGTCGAATCGATTCCGCTGATCGCCAGCTCGATCATGAGCAAGAAGATCGCCGAGGGCACCGGTGCGCTGGTGTTGGACGTCAAGGTGGGCGGTGGCGCGTTCATGAAGAACGTCGACGATGCGCGCGAACTCGCGACCGCGATGGTCGAGCTCGGAACCGATGCGGGCGTACGGACTCTGGCGGTGTTGACGGCGATGGACACCCCACTCGGGCTCACCGCGGGCAACGCGCTCGAGGTGGAGGAATCGGTCGAGGTACTCGCGGGAGGTGGTCCGTCCGACATCGTGGAGCTGACGATCACGCTGGCGCGCACAATGCTTGCCGCGGCCGGCATCGAGGGCATCGACCCGGCCGACAAGCTCGCCGACGGGTCCGCCATGGATCGGTGGCGAACGATGATCGCCGCGCAGGGCGGCGATCCCGATGCCGCGCTCCCCGTCGCCCGGGAGAGCCAGGACTTCACCGCCACGGCCGACGGCGTCGTCACCGGGTTGGACGCGATGGGCGTCGGCCTGGCGGCGTGGCGTCTCGGGGCAGGTCGCGAACGACAGGGTGAGCCGGTGCAGAGTGCAGCCGGTGTGCGTCTGCACGCCAAGCCCGGCGATCGGGTGCGTGCAGGAGATCGGCTCGCAACCCTGTACACCGACACCCCCGAGCGCTTCGAATACGCGCAGCAGGCACTCGAATCCAGCTGGGAGATAGGGGCCACGGCGGTCGAGCCGAGCCCTCTCGTCATCGACCGCATCGGGCAGTAACGCCGTCGGTCAGATCAGGTTCCCCGCCTCGGTCAGAACGCTGCGCAGAATCTGTTCCATCTCGTCGAACTCCTTCTGACCGCAGATGAGCGGCGGAGCCAGCTGTACCACCGGATCGCCGCGATCGTCGGCGCGGCAGTACAGCCCTGCGTCGAACAGAGCGGTGGACAGGAACCCGCGCAGGATGCGTTCGGCTTCGGCGTCGCTGAACGTCTCCTTCGTGGTCTTGTCCTTGACCAACTCGATGCCGTAGAAGAATCCCTCGCCGCGGACGTCTCCGACGATCGGCAGGTCGTGCAGTTTCTCGAGCGTCGCGCGGAACGCCGGTGCGTTGTCTGCGACGTGCGCGTTGATGCCTTCGCGCTCGAAGATGTCGAGATTGGCCATGGCCACGGCGGCGGAGACGGGGTGGCCGCCGAAGGTGTAGCCGTGCGCGAAGCTCGACGTGCCGTCGTCGAACGGCTCGAAGAGCTTGTCGGAGGCGATCATTGCGCCGATGGGGGAATAGCCCGAGGTCATTCCCTTCGCGCAGGTGATGATGTCGGGTACGTAGCCGAAGTCGCTGCAGGCGAACATCGACCCGATCCGGCCGAAAGCGCAGATGACTTCGTCGGAGACGAGCAGAACGTCGTAGCGGTCGCAGATCTCGCGGACCCGCTCGAAGTATCCGGGCGGGGGAGGGAAGCAGCCGCCGGCATTCTGAACCGGCTCGAGGAACAGCGCGGCAACCGTGTCGGGGCCCTCGAATTCGATGGCCTCGGCTATCCGGTCCGCAGCCCAGATTCCGAACGCCTTCGGATCGGTGTCCAGGGGAGCGGGGGCGCGGTAGATGTTGGTGTTCGGCACTCGGAACGCGCCCGGTGTCAGCGGCTCGAAGGGTTCCTTGAGCGCGGGGATTCCGGTGATGGCCAGCGCGCCCTGCGGGGTGCCGTGGTAAGCGATCGCTCGCGAGATCACCTTGTGCTTACCGGGTTTGCCGACCTTCTTGAAGTACTGCTTGGCGAGCTTCCATGCGCTCTCGACGGCCTCGCCCCCGCCGGTGGTGAAGAAGACGCGATTGAGATCGCCGGGGGCGTACCCGGCGAGCCTCTCCGCGAGCTCGATCGCGGGTTCGGTGACGTACGACCACAGCGGGAAGAACGCCAATTCCTTGGCCTGCTTCGCGGCAGCCTCGGCCAGTTCCTCGCGGCCGTGCCCCACCTGCACCACGAACAGCCCCGAGAGACCGTCGATGTAGCTCTTGCCTTTCGAGTCCCAGATGGTCGAACCCTCACCGCGGGTGATGATCGGGGGGGTGACCCCTGCGCCGTGGCGGGTGAAGTGGCCCCACAGATGCCTGGCTGCGGAAGCGTCGAGCTCGGATGTCGTTCGCGTCATCGTGTACCCCAATTGTATTGCTGCTTGACGAGTTTGAGATAGACCAGCGTTTCGGTGCTGGTGACACCGGCCAGGCTGCGGATCTGCTTGTTCAGGATCTGCAGGAGTTGTTCGTCGTCCTCGCACACCACTTCCACGACGACGTCGAACGACCCTGCGGTCAGCACGACGTAGTCGATCGCATCGATCGCCGACAGTTCCTCGGACAGCGCATGACTGTCCCCGGTGCACTTGATGCCGATCATGGCCTGCCGCTTGAATCCGACCTGCACCGGATCGGTGACCGCCACTATCTGCATGACCCCGGAGTCCGTCAGACGCTGAACTCGTTGACGGACAGCCGCTTCCGAGAGTCCGACGGCCTTGCCGATGGCGGCGTACGAGCGACGCCCGTCCTCCTGGAGTTGCTCGATGATCGCCTTGGAGACGTCGTCGAGTGCGATGGGCGGTTGCTCGGGCATGGGTCGATCTTGTCACTGTCGCGGCCGTGAACACAACCCGTCGACGATGAAAAGCGTGTCGATTCTCGATCTGAACGACAGAATCGGTTGTCGAAAGGTTGAAAACAGAGAGAATCCGTGGAACCGACGGTACTCTGCAGTAATGGCGAACATTCCTGGTTGTTGGATCGGTGGACGCTCGGTCGACGGTAGCGGTGATCGGTACGAGATCGACGATCCCGCGACCGGAGCCGTCGTCGCCGACGTCGGCCTGGCCACCGCCGAAGACGTCGATTCTGCTCTCGCACATGCCCGATCGGCACTTCCCGCATGGTCCACTGCCACTCCCGCGCACCGCAGCACCGTGTTGATGGAGCTGGCGAGACTGGTTGCGGCCGATGTGGACGGTTTCGTGTCCGAGGAAGTGGCGCAGACCGGCAAATCGACAAGACTGGCAACGGAATTCGACGTTCCGGGCAGCATCGACAATATCGAGTTCTTCGCCGGAGCGGCGCGGCACCTGGACGGCAAGGCCGCGGCCGAGTATTCGGGTGAGCACACCTCGGTCATCCGGCGCGACGCCGTCGGAGTGGTCGGGTCGATCACGCCGTGGAACTATCCGTTACAGATGGCGGTGTGGAAAGCGATGCCGGCGTTGGCAGCCGGGTGTTCCATCGTGCTCAAGCCCAGTGAACTCACGCCGCTGACCACCTTGCGGTTGGCGCGTTTGGCCACCGAGGCAGGTGTGCCCGACGGGGTGTTCAACGTCGTCACCGGAACCGGTGTCGACGCCGGAGTCGCGCTGTCCTCCCATGGGGGCGTGGACCTGATGACGTTCACCGGGTCCACTCCCGTCGGCAGGCGCGTGATGGCACAGGCGGCCGCGCACGGCACGCGGGTGCAGCTCGAGCTCGGCGGCAAGGCGCCGCTGGTGGTGTTCGAAGACGCCGATCTCGATGCAGCCATCCACGGAGCCGTCGCGGGATCGTTGATCAACGGCGGCCAGGACTGCACGGCGGCCACCCGCGCCATCGTCGCAGAATCCCTCTACGACGACTTCGTTGCCGGAGTCGCCGAGCTGATGGGACGGGTCGTGATGGGAGACCCGACCGATCCGGCAACCGACATGGGCTCGTTGATTTCCGTCGCGCATCGAGATCGGGTGGCGGCGATTGTGGATCGGGCCCGGGACGCGGGGGCGAGAGTGGTGACCGGAGGCCGCGTTCCTGAGGGCCGGGGTGCGTTCTATCCGCCCACCCTGATCGCCGATGTCGGTGAGCAGGACGAGATCTATCGCGACGAGGTGTTCGGTCCGGTGCTCACGGTCTCGAAGCATCACGGGGACGACGATGCGATCCGACGCGCCAACGACACCGAGTTCGGACTCGCCGCCTCCGCCTGGACCAAGGACGTCTACCGCGCAGGCCGAGCGGCTCGGGAGATTGCCGCCGGCTGCGTCTGGGTCAACGACCACATCCCGATCATCAGCGAGATGCCGCACGGCGGATTCGGGGCCTCGGGGTTCGGGAAGGACATGTCGAGCTATTCGCTCGACGAGTACCTCACCGTCAAGCACGTCATGACCGACATCACCGGTGTGGCCCGAAAGTCTTGGCACCGAACGGTATTCGCGTCGGCCGATGCTGCAACTCAGGGAGATGTCCGATGAACGCACCATGGGCAACCACACCCACCGATCGCGGTGTGGCGATGGTGGCGGGCGCGGCACCGGAGTCCTACTGGCTCGACCGTCCCGAACGCCCGGCTCCGCGCAGTCGGCACACCGGCTCTGCGACAGCGGATCTGGTGATCGTCGGCGGCGGGTTCACCGGCCTGTGGGCGGCGGTGCATGCGGCAGAGGAGAATCCGAACCGATCGATCGTGCTGCTCGAAGGCGACCGCATCGCGGAGGGGGCAACCGGACGCAACGGGGGCTTCTGCGCGGCCAGCCTGACGCACGGATTGAGCAACGGGCTCGACCGCTACGCCGACGAACTGCCCGAGTTGCTGCGCATGGGCACCGAAACGCTCGACGCCATCTGCGCGACTGCGGACCGCTACGGAATCGACGCCGACATCGAGCGCACCGGCGAACTCGACATCGCCAATTTCGACTGGCAGGTGGACGACCTGAGGGAAATCGGCAACGAGGGGAGGCGACTGTCGCAGCCGATGGAATATCTCGACGCCCATGCGGTGGCGTCCAGAGTCACCTCGCCGATGGCGCGGGGCGCATTGTTCGACCCCGACGTCGCCATGATCGACCCCGCCAAACTGGCCTGGGGCCTGGCCGATGCGGCGGAGTCGCTCGGCGTTCGCATCCACGAGAACACCCGAGCGCTGTCGATCGACAGATCCGGCAACGGTATTCGAGTGAAGACGGGCTACGGCACCATCGATGCCGCCAAGGTTCTGCTGGCCACGTCGGCATCGAAATCGTTGCGCCGCAAACTTCGTCACTGGATCGTCCCGGTATGGGATTACGTGATCATGACAGAACCGCTGACGTCGGCGCAGCTCGCCGACATCGGCTGGTCGGGCCGCGAAGGATTGGCCGACTCCGGCAACAGATTCCACTACTTCCGGTTGACGGCGGACAACCGCATCCTGTTCGGCGGGTGGGACGCGCATTACTTCTACGGTAGCGACACCGACCCACGCCGAACCCAACATCCCGAAGAGTTCGCGCTGATCGCCGAGCACCTGCTGCAGATGTTCCCCGGGCTCGAGGGAATCCGTGCCACCCACGCCTGGGGCGGATCGATCGACACGTGCTCGCGGTTCAGTGCCTTCTGGGATCTCGGAATGAACGGGCGGGTGGCATCGGTGGCCGGGTTCACCGGCCTCGGCGTCGGCGCATCGCATTTCGGGGCCCGCACCGCCCTCGATCTCCTCGACGGCAAGGACACCGAACGAACACGCCTGAAGATGGTGCGCACCAAGCCGTTGCCGTTCCCACCCGAGCCCCTCAAATCGATCGGCATCAACATCACCCGTGCGGCATTCGCCCGAGCCGACCGGAACGAGGGACGGCGGGGACTGTGGCTGAAGGGCATGGATGCGCTGGGTCTGGGCTTCGACAGTTAGAGCGGCTTCGCCGCACGTGCACGGAAATTCGTTCTCTACTACGAACTATCGCTCACATGCGGCGAAGCCGCTCTTACTCGTGCGGGACCACGACCACCGGCACCGGGGCAGCACGCAGAATCTTGGCCGCACTCGAACCGAGGAACACCCGCTTGGGAGTTGCCAAACGACTCGACCCGAGAAACAACACATCTCCCGGCTTCCAGTCGAGGTTGCCCATCGCCTCGTCCAACGAGGACCCGTCGGCGACGATCGACTCCAGGCCGTCGATGTCGGGGAGAGTACGTGCTGCGAGCTCGAGGTTCTCTTGCGCGGCAGCGACCTGTCGGCGACGCGTATCCAGCGAGGTCTCGTCACTGGGGGCCCCGGTCGATTCGAGCGAGACCAGCGACACCAGTCGAACCGGTACGTGCGCCGCGCTGGCGATTGTGATCGCGAACGGTAACGGATTGGGGGAGGAGGCCCGAGTGGGCACGGCAACGGTCAGATCGGTGATCGGCGCGTCCGAGAGCCGGTAGCCCCGAGGGGCAAGTGCCAGCGGCACTTCCGAGGCATGCAGCAGCTGACCGGCGACCGAACCGATCGAGTGCCGGTTCAGCAGGCCGTCTCCGGCACCGCCGACGACGATGAGGTCGGCATCGGTGTGTACGGCGAAGTCGATGAGGGCGCGGGCGAACGACTCGTGCGAGAGCACGTGCGTGGTCGCCTCGATGCCCGACGGCACCTGGGCGGCTGCGTCGTCCACCCAGCCCTTCGCCCTGGCCTCGAGGATTTTTCGGTACGGTCCGCTGCCTTCCATGACAGGGTCGTCGACAGCCATGACCAGAACGATGTCGATGGATGCGTCGAGGGCGCGAGCGAGGGCGATGGCCAGGGCTACGCCGTCGTCGCCGCTGGGGGTGGCGAGATAGCCGACGGTGATCTTCATGAGTTTCGGTCCTTCTCTTCTAGTAAGTGTCCGGAACCTTGACTTCGGTGGACGCGGTGAGTGTCTTGCCCTGGAAGAAGTCCTTGTTCCCCACGAAGCACAGCAGCATCAGCGGAATGCCGAGTACCAGCATGCCGACACCGAGAACGAAGACTCCGCCGACGGGACCGTAGACGGTGAAACCGTAGTCGGGCTTGATCATGTCCACGGCGCTCTGGACGAACGCCCATGTCATGGACAGCCCGCCGAGAAGTGGAAAGATGCCGCGCATGAACAGGTTTCGGACGGATGAGAACAGCGTCCGGCGGAAGTACCACGTGCACGCGTATGCGGTGATGCCGTAGTAGAACGCCACCGCGAGCCCGAGCGACGCCACCGAATCCTGCAGCGCGTTGGCGCTGACGAAGGTGAGCACCAGGTAGAACATCAGGGCTGCGGCACCCATCACGAGTGTGCCGAAACCGGGCGTCATGTACTTGGGGTGCACGCTGGCGAACCGCTTGGGGAGGGCCTCGTAGACGGCCATCGACAGGGTTCCGCGCGCGGTCGGCAGGATGGTCGTCTGGGTCGAGGACAGCGCCGAGATGGATACCGTCAACAGCAGCAGCGACGCCACGATCGAGCCGGCGACCGGGCCGCCGAGGATGGTGAGCACATCGTCGACATTGTCCGGATTGTTCAGGCCGATGCCGGTATCGCCGAACCCCGCGAACGACTGCACCGCGTATCCGACGAGAACGTAGGTCGCGACGAGGATCAGCGTCGTGATCACCGCGGCGCGTCCCGGCGTCTTCTCCGAGTCCTTCGTTTCCTCGCCGACGGCCAGGCAGGCATCCCAGCCCCAATAGATGAAGATGCACAGGATGATGGCCTGCGCCGCGTCGGACATCGTGACTCCGGTCGGCACCAACCAACTCCACTGGGGCGTGATGGCCTGCGGCCCTGCGGTCCCTGCCCCCACCTTGACCAGTGCCGTCACCGACACTCCGATGAGCACTCCGAACTGCACGACCAGCAGCACGTTCTGCATACGTTCGCTGATGAGGATGCCGCGAAAACTGACATAGGTCATCGAGGCGATGAAGAACGAGCCGAGGGCGACCTTTGCGGCGGTGGACTCCGCCAATCCCGACAGCCCCAGGAACTCGAACAGGTAGATGGCGGCGATCTCGGCGACGTTGGCCAGCACGATGATCGCCGAGACTGCGAGTCCCCATCCCGCCATCCAGCCGACCCAGGGTCCGAATGCCTTGGTGCCCCAGGTGAACGACGTTCCGCAGTCCGGGGTGTCGCGGCCGAGTTCGCGGTATGCGAATGCGGTGAGCAGCATCGGAACGAAGGCGATGAGGAACATCGAGGGTGCTTTGTCGCCGACGGCGAGAACGACGTAGCCGAGGGTCGCGGCGAGGCTGTAGGCCGGCGCGACCGCCGACAGGCCGATGACGATGTTGCCGACCAACCCGAGTGCGCCGGTGTTGAGTCCCTTCCCTGGAAGGGTGTTCGGCGGTTCCACAGTGGACATATGTCTCTCCGAGGTTCGAGTCGACCGAGGACGTCGGAGGGGACCCGACAAGAATCGGCCGCGTGTGTGCGATGAACACTACGATTTCCGTCGCCGATCCGCTGTGTATCGACGGAATTGTTTTCATCGGAGTAACAAAGCAACGAAATACCTCGAAGAATCGGGAGGGATCGGGGGAATCCGCGGACTCGCCGAGTGGCAATGACCGGCGCGCGTGCGCGCGGGCCGCACGCTACCGTCGTCACATGAGCACCGCGGAGAACACTCAGTCCTCGATCGGTGGCAGTGCGCCACTCGATCTCGCGTCGATCAGGACAGCTCCGAAGGCGTTGCTGCACGATCATCTCGACGGCGGGCTCCGCCCGCAGACCGTGCTGGAACTGGCCGACGAGTGCGGTTACGGCGATCTTCCCGCCACCGACGGCGCGGCACTGGGTGAGTGGTTCCGCGAGTCCGCGGACAGTGGCTCGCTCGTGCGGTACCTCGAGACGTTCGCGCACACCGTCGCCGTGATGCAGACCCCCGAAGGACTGTTCCGAGTGGCACGTGAGTGCGCCGAGGATCTGGCCGACGACGGCGTCGTGTACGCCGAGGTGCGCTTCGCGCCGGAGCAGCATCTCGAACGCGGCCTGACCCTCGACGAAGTGGTCACCCACACGCTCGCCGGATTCGAGGCCGGGATCTCCGCGGCCAAGGTTCGCGGCAAGAACATCACGATCGGCACCCTGCTCACCGCGATGCGGCACGCGGCGCGTTCGCGGGAGATCGCCGAACTGACGGTCCGATTCCGTGGCCGCGGCGTCGTGGGCTTCGACATTGCCGGTGCCGAAGCGGGATTCCCTCCCAGCCGCCACCTCGACGCCTTCGAATACATGCGAGCGAGCAACGCACACTTCACCATTCACGCAGGAGAGGCGTTCGGTCTGCCGTCGATCCAGGAAGCAGTGGCGTTCTGCGGCACCGACAGGCTCGGTCACGGGGTTCGGATCACCGACGACATCACCACCGACGACGCCGGTACACACGAACTCGGTCTGCTCGCCGCCTACGTCCGCGACACGAGGATGCCTCTGGAGTTGTGCCCGAGCTCCAACGTCCAGACCGGCGCCGCCGAATCGCTGGCCACGCACCCGTTCGATCTGCTTGCCCGACTACGATTCCGAGTCACCGTCAACACCGACAACCGGTTGATGAGCGACACCTCGATGAGTCGCGAGATGGCCAAGCTCGTCGAGACGTTCGGCTACGGCTGGAGCGATCTCGAGCGATTCACCATCAACGCGATGAAGTCGGCGTTCCTGCCGTTCGACGAGCGACTGGCGCTCATCGACGACGTCATCAAGCCGGGTTACGCAGTATTGATCGGCTGACCGCCCGACCCGACCGGCGGCTACTTCTTGCGTAGTCGGCTCTCGAACTCACGCTCGAGGGCGCGCCACGCCTCGGCCTCGACGTCGAACGGTGCGCTCGGAGCCAGCCGATCGGGACTGGGTTCGAGAGTGTAGGAGACGTACCAACCCAACGGCGTGGACGTGGCGAGCGCCTCGTCCACGGAATCGTCACCGGCGAAATCGGCTGCATCGGTAAACAATTCGACAGCCAGGTCCAATTGGTCGACGTCCACTGCAGTGGGGCCCTCGGCGAGATCGTCGGCCAGACCGGGCAGCACGTACACGTTGTCGTCGGTGATCTGAATGTCGAGTGAACCGTCGATAGCGGCAGTCTGAACGTCCGAGTACGTGCTGACCTGCGCCAGATCGTGGTCGTGGTCGTCGGCCAGATACCGGGCCAGCGAACGCTCGGAACCGAACACGCTGATGGCACCACCGCGGCCGAGGAACACCGGCTTGTCACCGAGGTAGCACCGCAGGGTGTACACCGTGTCGTCCGAGGTGATGATACGAATCGGGTCGATGCCGACGGTGGTCCAGAACGTCTCCTCGGCAGCTGCCGCGGCGATCGGATCCCGGTCCACCTCGGCTGCGTCGTCGTCCGAATCGTCGTCGTCCGAGTCGTCGTCGGAATCGGAGTCGATGTCGTCGGTGACATCGTCGGCGTCGACGGCGTTCTCTGCCGCGGCGGTGATCTCGGCTTCGGCGACGGCAACGGCAGCGGAGTCGACAGCGGGCGAGGTGACGATGGAATCGACTGCGTCGAGGACGTCGTCCCAGTGCTTGGCGACCGCTGCTCCGATGCGGTCCCACAGCTCGCTGCCCTCGCGACCGAGGAAGCTCTCGACGCCTCCGCCGACCGCGCCTACGAACGAGTTGGAACCGAAAAAGCTTGTGACGGCGCGTAGTTCGCAGACATCTCCGATCGAGGAGACAATGTCGAAGGTGGCCTGCAGTTCGGCGAGAACGTCCGCTTCGGGGTCGGAAGCCACCAACTCCGGTACCGCCACCAGATCGAAGCGGTGTAGATCGTCGGGCTCGAGTTCGTGTGCCGCCAGTGCGGAGACCACCCTCCACGACGGATGGTCGACCAGGTCGTTGTCGTCGTCGGACCTGACGAACGCCGCAAGCTCGGCGACGGTCGAGAATCCGTACAGGTCTTCCTCGTGTCCGAGGAATGCCTCCCACTCGTCGTCGCCTTCTCGCCACTCCGGTGCCCACAATGTGGAGAAGTCACCGGCGGTGAGACCGAGTTCGATCGGGATGATGTCTCCAGCCATGGCGCGAAGCCTATCTCAGGAGTCTGTGAAGGAACCCTGCAGACTTTGCAGGATCGCCTCGCGCTGGTCGAGTGCGGCGGCGGCGGCCTCCGCGGCCGTTCCGGTGATCGTCGCAGCGAGTGCGTGGGCGGCAACCGATCGGAGATTCTCGGCGAGTTCGAGCTCGACCATGGCACCGGATCCATCGGCGACGACGGTCACCAGATTGTCCGGCGAGGTGCGTCGAATTCTGATGCGGTCCAGACGCTCGTGCGTTTCGCGAAGCGCATCCAGTCGGTACTGAGCGCTGCCGACCAGAGTGTCGAGTTCGGTGGTGTAGTTGTGGGTCATACCTGCTTCAACCAACTCGTGGGTGCGGAGTCCTCTGCGAGATTCTCGTTCGCTTCGGCGGCGACTCCGGCCCGGGTGGGCAGACCGAGGCGATGGAGAACCTCGGTGGGAACACCGTCCTCGGCCAGGAGCGTGCGGCGCTGAGCTCGTGCGGCCGCACTCGCCCGTACACACTGCTGGAGAATCGTCGACGCCAATGCGCCTCCGCCGTATCGCAGTTCGCGCTCGTCGATCGCGATCCCGATCGGCAGTCCGTGTTCGGTGGCGCGCACCGTCACCGATCCCGATCGAGTTCCCGAAACCGCGCTGACGACGGTGGTGTCCGAGTCCGTCATCGGCCGGCCCTTCATTCGGTCGGACGGTAGAAGCCCTTGAAGCCCATACCGCTGTTGGTCGTTCTGATCGGTCCCACCTGTACTGGATCGCCTGCCTCGACGAGCTGACCGTTGCCGATGACCATGGCCACGTGTCCGTCCCAGACTGCGAGATCACCGGGCATCACCTCACCCGGTGCCACGGCGGAGCCGATGTCCTGTTCCTGCGCCAGACGCGGAATCTCGACGCCCTGCTGGGCGTACGCCCACTGGGTCAATCCGCTGCAGTCCAGCCCGCTGCCCGGCGTGGTGCCGCCCCACGCGTACGGCACACCCTGTTGAGTCAAGGCGCTGCGGACGGCACCCGCGGCCTCGGCGTTGGGTGCAGTGACGGTACTGCCGTCGGGTAGCCGTACGTCGACTCCCCGGCCGGTGTGCTCGGGGGAGCGGGCGGGGTCGGCACCCGTATTACCCAGGTAATTCTGTGTACCGCCGATGCTCGGCGATTCGGTCCCGGCAGCAGGGGACGAGAGAGATTGCGCGAACGTCTTCGCCAGCTTCTCGCCTGCCTCGATCACCTGTGCCGTCGCGGGCGAGGTCATGAGATTCGAGGGGGAGCCGGGGGACGGTGTCGGTCCGCCGCCCACGGGGGCGGGAATTGTCGGCGGAGCGGCCAGTTCACCGACTTTCGCGGTGTGGACGGCCAATTCGCCGCGAACTCGGGCCACCACCACGAGGGCTCGTTCGAGGTGCTCGATGGCTGCCGTGATCAGCATCGTCTGCCCCGGCGGGGTGGCGATGATCGGCCCGGCCGACAGTGCGATTCCCACGAAGGACTGCACGATCGCCTGCAGTTCGAGGAAGCCTCGATGGGTGTCGCGGCAGGCCTGATCCACGACGGCAGCGATGTCGTCGGCGTGGTCGGCGAGGGCGATTGCGCTCGTATGAGCGTTCTCGGCGTAGCGAATGGCCGCGTCGGCGGCCTCACCGTTCCAGTTGGCAGCGAGCTCCGTGACCGCGACCCTGCCGATTCCCTGCGCCGCCTCGATCGCTGCCGAGGACACCCGCAGCACGTCGGCCGGACCGCCGGTGGGGAGCGCGCCGTTGCCGAACGCTCCGAGTAGATCGACGATGGGACGGGCCAGGAGATCTATCATCGGCGCTTACCGTGCGTCCTGCGCGATACCGGCGGCCGAAGCCGCAACGGTTGCGCCGGTGCGGGCATCGGTGAGGGCATACGACACCGCGGAGGCGGTGGCCGCGGAACCGATGCTCGCCACAGCGTCGGCCAGGCGCACCACGGCATCGGTGTGCGCCAGATGGGTGCCGGTGACAGCGCCGAGAAACTCCTGTCCGATCAGACCGAAGACCGGAGCCAGCACAGCGGGGCCGCACGCAGCCGCGGCAGCACCCGCCGCGGCGATCTGCTCGGCCATGGTCGACGCCACCGCACCGTATGCGAGGACCCCCTCGGTTTCGACGACGAGCTCGGCCATCGGTGCCCCCTGAGAATGCAATCGATTCACGGCCGCCGAATGCGACGCCCAACTGGTTCGACGCGGGTGCCCGCCATTCGGTTCCCGTGACTTGCCGTTCGCGTCCTGCCCCCGAAGTCCTATCCTTGTCGGCATGGAAACACACGTGGTCGATCACCCACTGGCCGCAGCCCTGCTCACCAGGATGCGGGACGAGCGCAGCGACAATGCCACGTTCCGGTCGGCTCTGCGGCAGCTCACCCACATGCTGGTCTACGAGGCCACCCGCGATGCTGCGATCGACACCTTCGAGGTACGTACGCCCGTCGCGGTCACCGAGGGCACTCGGCTGGCCCGACCGCCGTTGCTGGTCCCGGTTCTGCGCGCAGGCCTCGGCATGGTGGAGAAGGCCAGTGGTCTCATCCCGCAGTCCCGCGTCGGTTTCGTCGGGATGGCGCGCGACGAAAAAACCCACCAGCCCGTGCCGTACATGGAATCCCTACCCGACGACCTGTCGCAGACACCGGTCTACGTCCTGGACCCGATGCTGGCCACCGGCGGATCGATGGTTCATACGATCGAGCTTCTCGTCGGCCGCGGGGCGGCGGACGTCACGGCCATCTGTGTCGTTGCTGCTCCCGAAGGTGTTGCCGCGCTGGAAGCCTCGGGTCTGCCGGTGCGACTGGTGGCAGCGAGCATCGACGACGGCCTCAACGACAACGCCTTCATCGTTCCCGGCCTCGGTGACGCCGGCGATCGTCAGTTCGGCCCGCGCTGATCTCCGATACCGCCGACCGGTTGGTCCTGGGGGTCTCCTGGCCCTCGGAGGCGTCGCCTGAACCGCGCCCGAGACTGCGGGTGCTCGACGTCGAGACCGAGCAGATCGAGTTCCACGAACTGGTCGGCCGCAGGCTCGGCTTCCATGCGCCGGGTGCGGCGACCGATCGGTACTGCACCGGGCGCATGGCTTTTCGGGCCGACGGCCCGCCGCGCTACGTACCGTGCCCAGGCCGGGAGCGAGCCGTTGTGTCGGGGCAGTGCGCGACGTGCGCCGACAAGGACAGCTTTCGGTTCGTGCACACCGTGCATCGCAGCGGGTTCGTCTCGCGGGATCTGGAAAAGCATGTCATGCAACTACATTGGCTGTATCTGGCGGCGTTTGCCAACGGCACCTTCAAGATCGGGACGGCAGCGGACACGCGTAAATGGGGCCGGCTCGCCGAGCAGGGTGCCATCTGTGCGCGGTACGTCGCCCATGCCGACGACGGAAAAGCCGTCCGGGTGGCCGAGGATCTCGTGACCGAATCGATGGGGCTACGGCAGGCGGTGCGGTCCACGGCGAAAGCCGCCTCGCTGTGTCTGCCGATCGACGTGGACAGGCTCGAGGCCGCCACCGCTGCCCGGGCCGAGCAGGTCCGCGAGATGCTGACCGAGGCAGGCATCGCAGGCTGCACCCCGATCGACGAACGCTGGGTCCCGCCCGCAGGCCGGGAAGCGTTGAGCGAGAACATCAGTCGCGTCGCCTACCCCGCGGATGTCGCAACGGGTTCCCACGGATTCGAGATCAGGACGTGCGTCGGGCAGGCGGTGATCGCGACCATCGACGACGACACGTACGTCGCCGATCTGGCGGCACTCAAGGGTCGACGCATCGAACTCGGGGCCTTCACGTCCGATTTGCCTGCGGTGCAGTCGGCGCTGTTCTGAAGGCTCGTCGACGCCTAGAGGTGCTGGGCGAAGTCCGTCAGTTCGGCGAGGATCTCGCCTGCTGCCGTCCGCGCTCTCGGCAGGTCCTCGGGGCCGTCGACCTGCTCGATCACTTCGAGGTAGGCCTTGAGTTTGGGTTCGGTGCCGGACGGCCGCACGATCATCCGCAGCCCCGATCCGCTGATCTCGACTGCGTCGGTGCGTAGTTCGTCGTCGCGCTGGGCGTAGTCCAGCACGGTGACAGCTCTTCCGGCCAGTTCCGACGGCGGGGCGTTGCGCAACCGATGCATCATGGTCCCGATCTCGGCGAGATCCTGCACCCTCCGCGACACCTGCGCACCGAGATGTACGCCGAACTCGACCGCGAGGTCGTCGAGCACGTCGAGCAGGGTGCGACGATCCTGCTTCAATTCGGCGGCCAGATCCGCGAGCACCACCGCGGCCGAGATACCGTCCTTGTCGCGCACCACATTCGGATCGACGCAGTGCCCGATGGCCTCCTCGTAGGCGTAGACGAGGCCCTCGCCCGCACGGACGAGCCACTTGAATCCGGTCAGAGTGCGGGCGTAGCGGGCACCGCGCGCCGGGGCGAGCGCGGAGAGCAGTTGCGACGAGACGATGGTGTTGGCCACCAGTGAACCGGCGGGCGCATCGGCGAGGAGATGGTTCGCGAGCAGGGCCCCGGTCTCGTCGCCGGTCAGCATGCGCCACCCGCTGTCCGTGGGCACCCCGACCGCACAGCGATCCGCATCGGGGTCGAGGGCAATCGCGATGTCGGCCTCGATCTCGGCCGCCAGTTCTAGCACCGCATCGGCAGCGCCCGGCTCCTCCGGGTTGGGGAACGTCACGGTCGGGAATGTGGGATCGGGCTCGAACTGTTCTTCGACCACCCGGATGTCGCGGAACCCCGCGCCACGCAGCGCAGCCATCGCGAGTTCACCGCCGACACCGTGCAGGGGAGTCAGCGCGATGCGGATGTCCCGAACCGTCGAACGTGGCAGTGCGACAACGGAATCGAGATATCGCGCAGCGATGTCGGAGCCGCCCGGCTGCACGATCGCCCGCGGAACCTCGATCGCGTCGGGAGTGGCCTCGATGAGTGCTTCTATCTGGGCGTCGCTCGGCGGGATCAGTTGCGAGCCGCCGCGGAGGTACACCTTGTACCCGTTGTCCGCGGCGGGATTGTGCGACGCGGTGATCTGCACGCCGAGCTCGGCATCGAGTGCCCGCACCGCGAAGGCGACGACGGGGGTAGGGAGAGGCCGAGGCAGCATCACCACGGAGAAGCCCTGGGCGGAGAAGGTTTCGGCGGCCGCGAATGCGAACTGTTCGGAGCCGTTCCTGGCGTCGCGACCGACCACGACCGTGGAACCACCCAGACCGTTCTCGATCAACCACGCCGCGATGCCGGCCGAGGTCTTCGTCACCACCGCGACGTTCATCCCGTTCGGTCCCGCGCGCACCGGGCCACGTAGACCTGCGGTACCGAATGTCAGGGGACCGCTGAACCGGTCGGCGAGTTCGGCATCGGGCAGGCCGTCGAGTTCCTCGCGAGCAGCGGGGTCGGGGTCTCCTGCGATCCAAGCCCGTACCCGCTCGGTGAGCTCCTCGGTCACAGGCGGGAGACCAACTCGTGCAGCAGCGATCCCATGCGGGCAGCGGACTCCTTGCCTGCAGCGAGTACCTCGGTGTGGTTCAGGTGCTCTCCGGTCATTCCGGCCGCGAGATTGGTCACCAGTGAGATGCCCAGGACGCGTGCGCCTTTCGCCCGAGCGGCAATCGTCTCGTGCACCGTCGACATGCCCACGAGGTCCGCACCGAGCGTGCGCAGCATTCTGATCTCGGCGGGAGTTTCGTAGTGGGGGCCGGGCATGCCGGCATAGACGCCGTCCTCGAGCGACGGATCGATCTCGGCCGCGAGCGCGCGAAGTTCCGGGGAGTACGCGTCGACCAGGTCGACGAACTCGGCACCGACGAGGGGTGAACGAGCCGTGAGGTTGAGATGGTCCGAGATGAGCACGGGCTGTCCGACGCTCATGCCGTCTCGGATACCGCCCGCAGCGTTGGTCAGCACGACGGTCGTGGCACCTGCGGCGATAGCGGTCCGCACCGGATGCACGACGCGTCGCAGGTCGTGGCCCTCGTAGGCATGCGTGCGTCCCTGTAACAAGAGCGTGTGGGTGCCGCCGACGTCCACCGAGGTGATGGTGCCGGAGTGACCCGACGCCGACGGTGGCGCGAAGCCGGGCAGGTCGGCCATGCGCACGGTTGCGGTGGGGGAGCCGAACACGTCGGCTGCTGCCTGCCAGCCGGAGCCGAGGACGATGGCCACGGTATGAGTATCGATCCCGGTTGCTGCGGCGAGTGCGTCGGCGGCGGTGCGCGCGGCACCCTCGGGATCGGTCACGGGGTCGGTCGCATGTGCGTCGGTGATTGCCACGATGAACAACAGTAGGAGATCGACGCCGCGGATGTGCGACCGGCGGAAGTTACCGTTGGGTAGTATCCGCTGCATGCCTTATCTCGAACGCGACGGCGACGTCCACATCCTGTTCCTCGGTGCCGAGAACGGCTCGGACAATCCGGAGAACCGATTCCACCCGGACTGGATCGACTCCGTACATGCGTTGCTCGACGAGGTCGAGGCCTCGACCGGCCCCGCGGCGCTGGTCACCACGTCGGCCGGCAAGTTCTACAGCAACGGTCTCGACACCGATTGGCTGTTCGCCAACCTGGACAAGATCACCTGGTACCTCGACCGAGTCCACACGCTCTACACCCGGTTGCTTGCTTTCCCGATGGCCACCGTCGCCGCTGTGCAGGGCCACGCATTCGGTGCGGGCGCGATGTTCGCCACCTCCCACGACTTCCGCATCCAACGCGTCGATCGCGGTTTCTATTGCTTGCCCGAGGTGAACCTGAACATGCCGTTCACCGTCGGGATGTCAGCACTGATCAACTCCCGGCTTCCCAAGCAGACCGCCGTGGAGGCGATGACGACCGGTCGCCGCTACGGCGGTGCCGACGCCGTGTCCGCCGGAATCGTGGAGGCGACGGCATCGGAAGAGTCGCTGGTGTCCGACGCGGTCGCGAAGGCGGCAGCGTTGACGAGCACCCGAGGTGCGAACCTGGCCGGGATCAAGAGTCGTATCCACGTGGATCTGCTCGCCGCGCTGAACACCGCGACCGACGACAGCAACTTCAGCTTCGGGAAGTAGCAGGACCGTCTTCACCCACGACTGAAGCACAGCTGTTCCGACAGTCGGCCGCGCTAGTGACACACTGTCTCTCGTGATCGACGAATCGAACAGTGCCGACGTGGGCGAGGTGATGGACCGCGCCCTGGCCGCCGCCACCGACGAAGTGGTCGCGCTCTCGCACTCGATTCACGCGGAACCGGAGCTCGCGTTCGCCGAACATCGCAGCGTCGCCAAGATCCTCGACACGCTCCGAGCCCACGATTTCGAGGTCGAGACGGCCGTCGCAGGTATGGACACCGCGTTCACCGCGTCGGTCGGCAGCGGAGATCTGGTGATCGGGATCTGTGCGGAGTACGACGCCCTGCCCGAGATCGGGCATGCGTGTGGGCACAACATCATCGCGGCCTCGGCCGTGGGTGCTGCGCTCGCGCTCGCTCCGGTCGCCGACGCTCTCGGCATCACCGTGCGTGTGCTCGGTACCCCGGCCGAGGAGACCGGCGGCGGCAAGGTGTTGATGCTCGAGCGTGGGGTGTTCGACGGCGTCGGCGCGGCGTTGATGGTCCATCCCGGCCCCTTCGACATCGTGGGCGCAACCTCGTTGGCGCTGGCGGACATCGCCGTGAAGTTCACCGGCCGGGCCGCGCACGCGTCGGCAGCTCCCGAGTGGGGAATCAACGCAGGCGATGCGGTGACCATCAGTCAGGTGGCACTCGGGCTCCTGCGTCAGCACCTCTCGCCGGGTCAGCAGTTGCACGGCATCGTCAGTGACGGGGGTGTGGCACCGAACATCGTGCCCGGCCACGCCGAGTTGCTCTACTACCTGCGCGCGAACACCACCGAATCGCTCCACGCTCTGACGGCCAAGACGTACGCGTGTTTCGAGGCGGGAGCCATCGCCACCGGGTGCACACACGAGATCCGCACGGTGTCGCCCACCTATGCGGCGTTGACGCCGGATTCGTGGCTGGTCGCGGCTTTTCGGCAGGAGATCGAAGCGTTGGGCCGATCGCCCTTGGCTCCGGATTTGGAAGGATTTCGCCCGTTGGGCAGCACAGACATGGGAAACGTGACGAATGTTCTACCCGGTATTCATCCCGTCGTCGGACTCGATGCAGGAGGGGCGGTGACGCATCAGCCGGAGTTCGCCGCCGCGTGTGTCACCGAGTCGGCCGATCGAGCCTTGCTCGACGGAGCACTCGGTCTCGCCAGAGCCGCCGCGCGCGCCGCAGCCGACCCCGGTACTCGCGCCCGCCTGCTCGACGGCGTGCTCGCCCGCTCGGCGGCGCAGTCGTGAGTATCCGCGAAGACGCGATCGATCGGTGGATTCACGCGCACACGGCGGATCTGTCGCTGTGGCGTCGGCACATTCACGCCAATCCGGAACTTGCTCGACGCGAATTCGGTACCACCGCGTTCGTGATGGAGCATCTCGAAGCAGCAGGTCTGTCGCCCAAGCCGCTCCCCGGCGGAACAGGCTTGATCTGCGACATCGGACCCGACGGTCCCCGGGTGGCGTTGCGGGCGGACATGGACGCCCTGCCGCTGCAGGAGAACACCGGCGCGGAGTACTCGTCGACCGTGCCGGGGGTGTCGCACGCCTGCGGGCACGACGCACACACCACGGTGCTGCTCGCGACCGGGCTGGCGCTGGCGTCGCTGCCGGACCTGCAGCACGGGGTACGCCTGATCTTTCAGCCCGCCGAGGAGGTCATGCCGGGCGGTGCCCTCGACGCGGTGGCCGCGGGAGCGCTCGACGGCGTCACCAAGATCTTTGCGCTGCACTGTGATCCGCGGCTCGAAGTGGGGCAGGTCGGCGTGCGCCTCGGCGCGATCACCTCTGCTGCCGACACCGTCGAGCTGCGCCTGGATTCACCCGGCGGACACACGTCTCGGCCGCACCTGACCACCGATCTCATCTATGCATTGGGCACCGTCATCACCGGCCTACCCGGAATGTTGAGCAGGCGTGTCGACCCGCGGACCAGCACGGTCATGGTGTGGGGAGCGGTGGTCGCGGGCCAGGCCCCCAACGCCATACCGCAGACCGGCATGCTGACCGGCACCGTCCGCACCGGCGACCACGAGACCTGGGCATTGCTCGAACCGCTGGTCCGCGAGATCGTCACCGGATTGCTCGCACCGACCGGTGTCCGCTTCGAGCTGCACTACCGTCGCGGCGTGCCTCCGGTGGTCAACGATCCGGCGTCCACGCACACGTTCGAGAAGGCGATCGGCAGGGTCGGACCCGACGCGCTGGCCGATACCGCCCAGTCCGGCGGCGGCGAGGATTTCTCGTGGTACCTCGAACGAGTGCCGGGCGCGATGGCTCGACTCGGTGTGTGGCCGGGCACCGGCCCGCAACTCGACATCCACCAACCCACCTTCGATCTCGACGAACGAGCACTGGCGGTGGGCGTGAAGGTGATGACCGGCATCGCGCTGGATCCGAACTAGAGGCAGGGGACGAGATGGCCCTCGACGTGTCGCCGATCGGGATGGTTCGATCCGATCGGGCCGAGGTGGTGGACGACAACTGGGGAGCGGTCGAGTCCGTCATCGACCTCGACGAGAGTGTGCTCGACGTCGACGCGACCCTCGGTCTCGCCGAGTTCTCCCACCTCGAGGTGGTCTACGGCTTCCACCTGTGTGATCCGGCCGCGACGACCACCGGCTCGCGCCACCCTCGTGGTGACACGACGCTTCCTCGGGTGGGCGTCCTCGCGCAACGGGTCAAGGACCGGCCCAATCATCTCGGGGTGTCGCGGTGCGAGATCGTCGACGTGGACGGACTGCGCATTCGAGTCCGAGGTCTCGACGCGATCGACGGCTCACCGGTGTTCGATGTCAAGCCGTTCCTGCAGTCCATGGTCCCGACGCCTGAGGATGTGACCGAGCCGACGTGGGTGGCGTCGGTCATGAAGAACTACTTCTGAGCGGTACCGCCGGCTACGAGGCGGTACCGGGACCGACGTTGCGGCTGTTGCGGGTTCGTAGGTCTCGCACGTATTCGGCTGGGGCACCGGCGATTTCGGCTGCCTCCGCCATGACGCCGAGGTAACGTGCGGACGGCAGGCCACCCTCGTAGGCGTCGAGCACGTACATCCACGCGAGCACCGGCTCCCGGCCGGTCTCGATGCGCAGCCGAATCTTGCGATGAATGCCGAGTTCGGAGCCCTCCCAGCGATCCAGGCTCTCCTCGTCCTCCTCGGATACGTCGTAGAGCACGACGAAGACCTGTGAGTCGGGATCCTCTACGACCGTGGCCAGCGCGCCTTCCCAGCCGATGTCGCCGCCGCCGAAGGTCAACCGCCATCCATGCAGCCACCCGGTTCCCGACAGGGGCGAGTGTGGGCATCGCTGCAACATCTGCTCCGGATGCATGTTCGATCCGTAGGCGGCATAAATTGGCACGTCGGCCAGCCTAAACCGTATCGGTGCCCACTGACGCCTCGTGGTCGTGTTTCGGTGCGTCGCCCCAGGTCCGACCTCCTGTCGGGCGAACGAAGCCAGCCCTACCGACGCGCGGGGGCAGCCTCTGGAATACCGTTGACGCGACACAGCGAGAGATTTCGAGCATGCGAGAAGAGGATCAATGACCCGGATTGTGATCATCGGTGGTGGTCCGGCAGGGTACGAAGCAGCGTTGGTTGCCGCACAGCACGGCGGAGAGGTGACGCTCGTCGATTCCGACGGTATCGGCGGTGCCTGCGTTCTCTGGGACTGCGTGCCGTCGAAGACGTTCATCGCGTCGACCGGCATTCGCACCGAGATGCGGCGCGCCAGTGACCTCGGCATCTCCCTCGATCCGTCGCAGGCCGCCGTGGCGCTGCCGAAGATTCACGACCGAGTGAAAAGCCTCGCCCAGGCGCAGTCCTCCGACATCGCCCAGCGCGTCAGGTCCGTCGGCGTGCAGCTGCTGGCCGGGCGCGCCGAGATGATCGACTCCCACGTGGGGATGGCCTCGCACCAGATCAAGGCGGTGCTCGCCGATGGCGAAGAGCGCATCCTCGACGCCGATGTCGTCCTCATCGCGACCGGGGCCCGGCCCCGCGTGGTCAAGGGAGCCGAGCCCGACGGCGAGCGAATCCTCAACTGGCGTCAGCTCTACGACCTCGAGGCCCTCCCCGAGCACCTGGTTGTCGTCGGATCCGGTGTGACCGGTGCCGAGTTCGTCTCCGCCTACACCGAGATGGGCGTCAAGGTCACCGCGGTCTCGAGCCGCGACCGCGTCCTTCCGCACGAGGACGAGGATGCCGCGCTGGTGCTCGAGGACGCGTTCAACGAACGTGGCGTCACCCTCGTCAAGCACGCCCGCGCCGATTCCGTGGTCCGCACCGAAAACGGTGTTCTCGTCACGCTCTCGGACGGCCGCACCGTCGAGGGCAGTCATGCGCTGATGACCGTCGGGTCGGTGCCCAACACTTCCGGTCTGGGACTCGAGAATGTCGGCATCGAACTCGACAAGGGTGGATACCTGCGGGTGGATCGCGTCTCACGCACTGCGGTCGCGGGCATCTATGCAGCCGGTGACTGCACCGGTCTGCTGCCGCTGGCCTCGGTCGCGGCGATGCAGGGACGCATTGCGATGTATCACGCACTGGGACAGGCCGTCAGCCCGATCAAGCTCAAGACCGTGGCCTCGGCGGTGTTCACTCGGCCCGAGATCGCGTCGGTCGGCGTCGCGCAGTCCAAGATCGACGCCGGTGACGTACCCGCTCGCGTGGTGATGCTGCCACTGACCACAAACCCGCGAGCGAAGATGAGCGGACTCAAGCGTGGTTTCGTGAAGATCTTCTGCCGCCCGGCCACCGGCGTCGTCATCGGTGGCGTCGTGGTCGCCCCGAGTGCGTCGGAGCTGATCCTGCCCATCGCGATGGCCGTGCAGAACAACCTCTCGGTGAACGACTTGGCGAACACGTTCTCGGTGTACCCGTCGCTGTCCGGTTCGGTCATCGAGGCCGCGCGTCAGCTGATGGCGCACGACGATCTGGACTGATCTCACAATGTGAGAACTGCGTTTCATATTTCGGTAGCACGTGAGACAGTCGAAGGAGCGGACACACCCGTCCGCTCCTTCTTCGACTCAGCGGATCCGCGGGCCGTTCTCCCATTCCTGCTGCCCCGGAGTCTCTCTCATGTCCTCCACGTACCTTCCCGCCGGCTTGGCCGGACGCACCGCATCGCTCACCAGCTCGGCCATCCGTGATCTTCTGGCTCTCACCGCACGCGACGATGTGATCAGCCTGGCCGGAGGTCTACCGGCCACCGACCTGATACCGATCGACCGCATCGCCGCAGCCGCGGAGGCCGTGGTTCGCCGCCCCGACGCGGTGCAGTACTGCGAGACATCCGGCCATCGCACGCTGCGGAGCGTCATTGCGGCCAGGGAAGCGCTCGCTCGCGGGGGAGTCCCTGTTCCGGTCGAGTCCGTCATCGTGACGCACGGTTCGCAACAGGCGCTGACGTTGCTCGCGCAGGCCCTGATCGACCCGGGCGCTCCCGTCGTGGTCGACGAGCCCGCGTACACCGGTGCGCTGCAGGTCTTCTCGATCGCCGAAGCGCGCATCGAGTCCATTCCCATCACCGATACCGGAATGGACACCGAGGAACTCGAACGCAGACTGACGGCGGGGCTGCGGCCCGCGGTGGTGCACACCGTGGCGAACTTCCACAATCCGCGCGGAGTCACGATGAGCGAGCAGCGTCGACGCCACCTCGCGGCGCTCGCGGATCGCTACGGATTCTGGGTGATCGAGGACGACCCGTACGGTGAGATCTGTTTCGACACAACTGAATCCAGTATCGAGGCCCCACCGCTGCCGATCGCGTGTCACAGCGACCGCGTCATCCGACTGTCGAGTGCGTCGAAGATCCTGGCACCGACGCTCCGGGTCGGCTGGTTCGTCGCCCCGCCCGGCGTCTGTGCGGCAGTGGAACTGCTCAAGCAAGGCGCGGATCTGTGTGGATCCTCGATGACACAGTTGATGGCAGCGGAGATGCTCGCCGACACCACCTGGCTCGATGCGCACCTGACCGTTCTGCGGCGTGAGTACGGCACTCGCGCAACGGCATTGACGTCCGCTCTGGCCGCCGAGTTCGGATCTCGGCTCACCGTCTCTCGCCCCGAAGGCGGGATGTTCGCGTGGGCCTCCTTTCGGGACGGGACGGACAGTAGCGAGTTGCTCGATTCGGCGCTCGACCACGGAGTGGCCTTCGTGCCCGGCCGTGCGTTCGCTTCGGCCGCGCAGTACCGTCACTCGCTCCGGCTGAGCTTCGCCGGATCGACACCGTCCGTGCTGGAGGAAGCAGTGCGTCGACTGGGCACCGCGCACTCGGCCTCGGCCCGAGTGCTCTGACCGGGATGCTCTGACCCGCGCGCTCCGGGCTCGGCAGGTTCTGCGCCCGAAGGACCTGGGGCGGTAGCCTGACATGCACGCATTGCGCGAGGATTTTCGAAGGAGAGGGAGCGTTCGAGATGAGCAACCGATCGAATACGAAGTTCCTCGGACCCGAGCAGCGGGTGGAGGCGTGGGGCCAGCTCGGAACCGAGCAGTTCGACGTGGTGGTGATCGGCGGTGGCGTCGTCGGCTCCGGTGCGGCTCTCGACGCGGCGACGCGCGGACTCAAGGTGGCGCTGGTCGAGGCCCGCGACTACGCGTCGGGAACGTCGTCTCGCTCGTCCAAGATGTTCCACGGCGGGCTTCGCTACCTCGAGCAGCTCGAGTTCGGGCTCGTGCGCGAGGCGCTGCACGAACGCGAACTCTCCCTGTCCACGCTCGCGCCGCACTTGGTCAAGCCGCTGAAGTTCCTCTTCCCGTTGACGCATCGGTTGTGGGAGCGGCCCTACGTCGCCGCGGGCATCTTCCTGTACGACCGCATGGGCGGGGCCAAATCGGTGCCGCAACAGAAGCACCTGACGCGATCCGGCGCGCTGCGCATGTCGCCCGGAATCAAGCGTAAATCGTTGATCGGCGGAATTCGGTACTACGACACCGTCGTCGACGACGCCCGGCACACCATGACCGTTGCCAGAACGGCCGCGCACTACGGCGCTGTGGTGCGTACGTCGACACAGGTCGTCGGTTTCCTGCGAGAGGCCGATCGGGTATCGGGTGTGCGAGTACGTGATTCGGAGACCGGTGCCACGACCGACGTGCGCGCACACGTGGTGATCAACGCCACCGGGGTCTGGACCGACGAAATCCAGTCGCTGTCCAACATGCGCGGACGGTTTCGGGTACGTGCCTCGAAGGGCGTGCACATCGTGGTGCCGCGGGATCGGATCGTCAGCGAGGCCGCGATCATTCTGCGCACCGAGAAATCCGTACTGTTCATCATCCCGTGGGGTGCGCACTGGATCATCGGCACCACCGACACCGACTGGAATCTCGATCTCGCGCATCCGGCCGCGACCAAGGCCGACATCGACTACATCCTGGGTGAGGTCAACGGCGTGCTCGTCACGCCGCTCACCCACGAGGACATCGACGGTGTCTACGCGGGTCTACGGCCACTGCTGGCGGGCGAGAGCGACGAGACCTCCAAGCTCTCGCGCGAGCACGCGGTCGCTCGTGTTGCGCCGGGACTCATCGCCATCGCCGGCGGCAAGTACACGACCTATCGGGTGATGGCCGAGGACGCCGTCAATCTGGCGGCGGAGGACATCCCGGTGCGGGTGGCGTCCTCGATCACCGAGAAGGTGCCCCTCGTCGGTGCCGACGGCTACTTCGCGCTGGTCAATCAGGCACCGCACCTGGGTGAGATGTACAACCTGCATCCGCATCGGGTGACGCATCTGCTCGATCGGTACGGTTCGTTGATCGACGAAGTGCTGGCCATGGCCGACGGCAAACCCGAACTGCTGCAACCACTCACCGATGCGCCGGCATACCTCCAGGTGGAGGTGGTGTACGCCGCAGCGGCGGAGGGCGCGCTGCATCTCGAGGACGTGCTGTCGCGGCGTACCCGGATCTCCATCGAGTACTCGCATCGCGGGATGAACTGCGCGGGTCAGGTGGCGGCGTTGATCGCGCCGGTCCTGGGGTGGGACGAGGCCATGGTCGATCGCGAAGTCGAGACCTACCGAGCCCGGGTGGAGGCCGAAATCGAATCGCAGCGTCAGCCCGACGATGCATCGGCGGACGCCCTGCGTGTCGTCGCGCCGGAGGCCCGACAGGAAATCCTCGAGCCGGTTCGCACGATCTAGCGCAGTCTGACCAGCGTCCGGGGTGCGCGAGCCGCCGTTGCGCCGGAGACGGCCATGACCAGCAGGGTGAGTATCGCCAATGTCAACATGCGGTCCATGGTGATCGGCGAAGCTGTGAGCAGGCTTGGTCTTCGCTGACAACGAGCCGTCAGATTTGTTCGCCGCGGTGCTGATCAGGGCGCGAAGGCGAGTCCAGTTGCGCTCGAAGGAACGCCCTTTCTGCCGGCGAGGGGTCGAGAGTCAGAGCGGTTGTTCGCGCAGCTCTGGCCTCCTCCGCCCGGCCGAGTCGATCCAGCATCACAGCTCGACAGGCATGCCAGAGATGATGCCCGGTCAGAGACTCGATGGCGTCGAGTGCATCGAGCCCGGCGGCAGGACCCTGGCTTTCACCGATGGCAACACCTCGGTTGAGTGCCACGATCGGTGTGTTCTCCACAACCGCAAGCGCGTCGTACAGCACGACTATCCGAGGCCAATCGGTGTCGGCGTACGTCGCTGCGCCGGAGTGACATGCTGCGATGGCTGCCTGGATGGTGTACCGGCTGGGTTGGGTGTCGTTGCGCCGTAGCGCACTGTCCATCCACTGCATGCCCTCCTCGATCGCCTCCCTGTTCCAGCGAGAGCGGTCCTGATCTTCGAGCCTGACCAGGCCACCCTCCCCGTCGGTCCTCGTGGCTCGGCGCGAGTCCGTGAACAACATCAGCGCCAACAGCCCCTGAAGTGACGGCTCGTCCGGCATGAGGTCGATCATCAGGCGGGCCAGCCGAATTGCTTCGTCGCACAGCTGAGGTCGCACCAGAGTCTCGCCGCCGAGATGCCCGGCGGTGAACAGCAGATACACCGTGGTGGCCACCGCCTCGAGTCGTTGCGGCAACTCCGCCGAATCCGGTACTCGGTACGGAATGTTGGCGGTGGCGATCTTCTTCTTCGCGCGCGTGAGCCGCTTGGCCATGGTGGCTTCGGGTACGAGCATCAGGCGGGCGACGTCGGCAGTGGCGAGCCCACAGAGGGTGCGCAGGCTCAGTGCCACCTGCGCCTCGACGGAGAGCGTCGGGTGGCAGCAGGTGAAGACCAACCGCAGCAGGTCGTCGCTGACCGAGTCCTGATCGCCGTCACTCCAATCTTGTTTCAGCAGCACTAGATTCGCTGCCTCCCGTTCCTTGGCGCTGCGCCCGGCCTCTCGTCTGACGATGTCGAGCGCCTTGTTGCGAGCCACGGTCGTGAGCCAGGCGCGTGGGTTGTCGGGGACACCCGACCGAGGCCAGTGGGCGAGTGCTGCCACCACGGCTTCGGAGACTGCGTCTTCGGCGACGGCAAGGCTGCCGGTGATCCGCACGAGGGTCGCCAGAACTCGGCGACCCTCGTCACGGACCACGGCCGCCAGGTGCTCGGCCGGTGTGCTCACCGAGCCATCGGGATGATCGGCCGCACTTCGATTGCTCCGTTCCACGCCGCGGGGATCTGTGCTGCCAATGCAATTGCCGCGTCGAGGTCCTGTGCCTCGAGAAGGAAGAACCCCGCGAGTACCTCTTTTGCTTCGGCGAACGGACCGTCCGTTGTCAGGACGTCGCCGCCCTTCCCACCCGACACACGCACCGTGGTGGCGGTCGACGTGGGGTGAAGGACCGCGCCGCCGATGATCGCGGGTCCGGCCGCGGCACTGAATGCACCGTATTCGGCCATCTCTTCCGCCACGTCGGGTGAGGTCCAGTCGGCATCATGGGTGTAGACGATGGCTGCGTATGCGGTCATGGTGAGCTCCTGAGAATCGTCGTGGTCGGCGCCGTTCGCCGACCTACACACGAAGGACGAACGGCGTTCGTCGAAAAGGACACCATGGACCGGACGTTCTCGCCACACCTCAGTTCTGACAGTGCGGGCAGTGGTAGATCTGCCGCTCCTCGAGCGGGTTGTCACCGATCAGACCGAATTCGATGGTGTTTCCACAGCGTCGACACGGCTTGTTCTCGCGCCCGTACACCCAGAAGTGTCGGCCCGGGCGCCGATCCCCGGTAGTGACGCGCTGGTTTCGATCCTTGTTTGCCATGATCAATCGATAGGACAGGTCGATCGTCTTCTTCAGGTCGCCGGCGTCACCGACCGGTGTACGAGGGTCGATTCCGCGCAGAAAACAGATCTCGTTGCGATAGACATTGCCGAGCCCGGCTATGTTGCGCTGATCGAGCAGTGCGAGCCCTATCGGCCGGGCCGGATCCGATGCCAGCCTGGACAGAGCGACGTCGGGGTCCCAGTCCGTACCGAGCAGGTCCGGTCCGAGGTATCCGACGGCCTCCTCCTCGTCCTCGATGATGTCGAGCACTCCGAGCTCGAACCCGATGGCCTGCGCGTTCGCGGTGTTCAAGATGATGCGCGCCTGGAATGCCGGGCGACGCCACCGAGCGCCGGGTGCGTAGACGTGCCAGGTGCCCTCCATCTTCAGATGCGAATGGATGGAGTAGCCGCCCACTCGAATCAGCAGATGCTTCCCGCGTGAGGCAACGGAGTCGACGGTCTCGCCGGTGAAGTCGACTGTGGCGTAACGGGGTACGCGAATGTCGCAGGTGGTGAGCTGCTGGCCCTCCAGCGCGGCGCGCAGGGTGTTGGCTGCGCGCCAGACGGTATCGCCCTCGGGCATCGGAGTCGGTGTCCTCTCTGGTGTTCTTCGTCGGTCACGGATGATTCAGCGGCGTAAGCGAAGCCCTCGTGGTGTTGCCGAGAAACCTGCTTCGGTCAGGGTCCTGGAGAAATCCGTGCCGTGGATGTCGTGACCGTTGATCCGCTCGACGAGCAACTTGTCGACACCGCCGCGTCGAACGGTGGCCGCCAATGCGGTTGCCGCAGCGCCCACGTCCTCGGCATTTTCACCGAACGTCAGCACCGACTTTCCGCCGCGTTCGACGAACATCGTCAATTCGCCTCGGACGAGTACGACCAGTGCGCCGGCTTTGCGACCCGGGCGATGCTTCGTCGTCTCGTCCGGCTTCTCTCCGACACCGACCTCGCCGCTGCCGGCCTTCGGCCAGGGCAGTGCTCCGCCGTAGGGGTTGGCCGGATCGCACGACGCGAGCACCACAGCGCTGGAATTCTTCTTCGGTTCGTCGTAGCTGCGTAGCCGGTCGACCACGTCGGACGTGGAGAACTGCGCACCGCCGAGTGAATCGACGAAATAGCCGCGACGGCAGCGGCCGGAATCCTCGAATCCGGTGAGCACCTTGTACATCGTGGCGAACCCGCCCGGCACACCCTCGTTCATCACCGAACCGCGGGTCACCACGCCGTAGCGTTCGAGCAGTACGTCGGCGGTCGCATGGGCGCGGACGGTGAGGTCGGGTTCGAGCTCGGGTAATCGTGACCATCGTCCACCCGCAGTCGGCGGACCGGTGCGGGTCGGAAGAGCAGGGCGCTCGAACTGCCGGTACGAGCGCAACCGCGGCGTACGACGTGGTGCTCGATGACTCGGGGCCGAGCGGGTGGTCGTGGAGTTCAACAGGGCGCGCAGCGGAGCGAACGTGTCGTTGCTCAGACGGCCCGCCCACACCAACTCCCACAGTGCAGCCTGCAGTGCGGTGTCGTCGGTACTGCCGACGGTGTCGGAGAGCTGCCGGAAGAAGTACGCGCCGCCGCCCGCGACGGCGTCCTGTATGCGAATCTGCAACTCCGACAGGTCGGATTCGGCTGCAGGCACGAGGGTGAGCGGGGCGGTGTCGGCCATGTGCAGGCTCACCCAGCCGTCCTTGGACGAGATCGCGCCGTGTCCCGACCACAACACCTCACCGGTGGAGGTGAGTTCGTCGAGCATCGCCGGGCTGTAGTCGGTCACCCGCGAGGAGAGGACGAGAGATTCCCAGGCCGACGCCGGAACAGGCACGCCCGCAAGCTGTTCGATCACGGTCGCGACGCCGTCGATTCCGCTGAGGCGTCGGCTGTCCACGTGCTGCCACGCCGGCAGGAAGCGGCCGAGGGTGGCGGTGGAGACGGGTTCGACTTCCTGCCGAGCAGCAGCGAGTGAGCGACGGCGTAGACGCCGGAGGACCTCGGCGTCGCACCATTCGCTACCCGTTGCGCCGGGACGGAATTCGCCTTCGACGACTCGTTTGTCGACGGCCAGTCTGCGCAGGACGTCCCGTACCACGGCGGTACCGACGCCGAATCGCGCCGCGGCGTCGTCGAGGGTGAACGGCCCGTGCGTTCGGGCGTACCGGCTGATCAGGTCGACCAGCGGGTCGTCGACGGGTTCGATGAAGGCGGCCGGGGTGCCGATCGGGAGCGGGACGCCCAACGCGTCGCGTAGCCGAGCGGCGTCCTCGATCGCCGTCCACCAGTTCTGGCCGGCGAACGAAACCTCCATTGCCCTTTTGGCATCGGCGAGTTCGGTGAGCCACTGCGGGTATTCGTCGCCGTCGGTTCGGAGGCCGACTTCCTCGACGGTCAGCGGACCGAGCAGTCGCAGGAGGTCTGCGACACCTTCGATGTCCTTGGCGTGGCGGTCCTCGGGGAGGCGCTGTAGTTCGAGTTCGGTGGTGGTGATGACGCTGTCGTCGAGCAATTCTCGCAGTTCGACGCGTCCGAGTAGCTCGGCGAGCAGCGCGGAGTCCAGCGACAGTGCGGCGGCGCGGCGTTCGGCCAAGGGGCTGTCGCCCTCGTACATGAATGCGCCGACGTAGTTGAACAGCAGCGAATTGGCGAACGGTGACGGCGATGGTGTCTCGACGTCGACGATCCTGATTTGGCGCCGACCGATTCTGGCCAGGATGTCTTCGAGGGCGGGGAGGTCGTAGACGTCCTGGAGGCATTCGCGGACGGTCTCGAGCAGGATCGGGAACGTCGGGTACTTGCGTGCCACGTCGAGCAGCTGAGCCGAACGCTGGCGCTGCTGCCACAGCGGCGCTCGTTTACCCGGGTTGCGGCGGGGGAGTAGCAGTGCCCGCGCGGCACATTCGCGGAATCGCGATGCGAACAAGGCCGACCCGCCGACCTGCTCGGTGACGATGTCTGCGATCTCGTCGCGCTCGAACACGAACAGTTCCGCGCCGGGCGGCTGATCGTCGGTATCGGGGAGCCGGACGATGATGCCGTCGTCGGATGCGGTGGGGGCGGCGTCGATGCCGTATCTCTCGATCAGCCTCGCGCCGACCGCTAGCGCCCACGGCGCATGCACCTGCTGGCCGTAGGTGGAATGCAGCACGAGCCGCCAGTCGCCCAGTTCGTCGCGGAACCGCTCGACGATCATCGTCTTGTCGGTGGGGAGCTGGCCGGTGGCCTCGAGTTGCTCGTCGAGCAATGCGATGAGGTTGTTCACGGCGTTGGCGTCGAGACCGTCGGAGCTCAGCCGCTCGGCCAAGTTGCTGCGATCGGTGGTGCTGCGCAGGAACTCGCCCAGAGCTTGACCCAGTTCGGCCGGCCGGCCCAGTCCGTCGCCGTGCCAGAAGGGGAGCCGTCCGGGTTGGCCGTACGCCGGGCTGACGAGCACCCGATCGTGGGTGATCTCCTCGATGCGCCAGCTGGTGGCACCGAGTGCGAACACGTCGCCCACTCGTGATTCGTAGACCATCTCCTCGTCGAGTTCGCCCACCCTGGACTGCTTTTCGCCCACCATGTACACGGTGAACAGGCCGCGGTCGGGGATGGTGCCACCGGAGGTGACGGCCAGCCGTTGCGAGCCGGGACGTCCGGTGAGAGTGTTCGCATCGCGATCCCACACCAGCCGCGGCCGCAGTTCCGCGAACTCGTCCGAGGGGTAGCGACCCGAGAGCAGGTCGAGGGTCGACTCGTACGCCGAACGAGGAAGAGTGGCGAAACTGCCGGTGCGACGGACTGATTCGAACCAGTCCTCGGCGTCGATGGGTTCGAGTGCGCACGCCGCGACGGTCTGCTGGGCGAGGACGTCGAGGGGATTGGCCGGGACGAAGAGGGCCTCGATCTTGCCCGACGTCATGCGTTCGACGGTCACGGCGCAGTGGATCAGGTCGGTGCGGTGCTTGGGGAACAGCACGCCCTTGGAAATCTCGCCGACCTGATGGCCCGCGCGTCCGACGCGTTGCAACCCACTCGCCACCGATGGTGGTGCTTCGACCTGGACGACCAGATCGACTGCGCCCATGTCGATTCCGAGTTCGAGGCTGCTGGTGGCGACGACGCAGCGCAGCCTGCCGGTCTTGAGATCGTCTTCGATCAGCGCACGCTGATCCTTGCTGACGCTGCCGTGGTGGGCTCGGGCCAGCAGGGGATCGGCACCGTGGTTGACGTCGGATGCGGTACCGACCTGGGACGGCGGCTTGTGTTCGGTCGCCACCTCGCCGCCGATCCGCTCGGCGTAGACCTCGTTGAGCCGCGCGGTCAGTCGTTCGGCAAGACGACGAGAATTGGCGAACACGATGCACGACTTGTGCTCGAGGATGAGATCGACCATCTTCTCCTCGACGTGCGGCCAGATCGATCCCTGAGCCGGGGGAGCGGCGGAGGTGTCCGCATTCGGGTCGCTCACGCCCAGTTCGGTCATGTCCTCCACGGGCACCTGAACCGTCAGGTCGAAGGTCTTCGGAGCGGGCGGGGCGACGATCTCGATGGGGGCTGCGCCGGCCAGGAAGCGGCCCACTTCTTCGTGGGGGCGCACCGTCGCCGACAAGCCGATGCGCTGGGCAGGCTTGTCCAGCATCGCGTCGAGCCGCTCGAGGGACACCGCGAGGTGCGCGCCACGTTTGGTGCCTGCAACGGCGTGTACCTCGTCGACGATCACGGTGTCGACCTCGGCGAGGATGTCGCGGGCAGCCGAGGTGAGCATGAGGAACAGTGATTCCGGAGTGGTGATCAGGATGTCCGGGGGAGTCTTGATCATGTTCCGGCGGTCGGCAGCGCTGGTGTCGCCGGATCGCACTCCGACCGAGATCTCGGGTGGGTTCAGCCCGAGGCGCTTGGCGGTCTGGGTGATGCCGACAAGAGGAGCTCGCAGGTTGCGCTCGACGTCCACTGCCAGAGCCTTGAGCGGCGAGATGTAGAGGACCTTGGTCTTGCGGGTGCTGTCCGCGCCCAGTTGCGCCAGCTCGTCCAAGGCCCACAGGAAGGCCGAGAGCGTCTTACCCGAACCCGTCGGAGCGACCACGAGGGTATGTGAACCGCTCGAGATCGACGACCACGCGCCCAATTGCGCGGACGTGGGAGCTGGAAAGGCCCCGGTGAACCACTCACGGGTGGGCCGCGACAGCTTCTTCATCACCGACAGCTCGTTCGCGGCGTCGGTGCCCGTACTGTGCCTGGCCATCCCATCATCATGCCCCCGGGCACCGACAGATAATCCTCACGCAGTTCCCCGGCCGCGGAACGGTGTCGATTCGAGCGATTCGGGTACACCGATTCCATGACCGACGACCAAGAGACCATGCAGAAGATTTCCGCGAAGCTCGACGCTCTGCTCGGCAGCAAGACCAACGGCCTGCAGAACGAGGTGCCTCCGGGCGCGAGCATCCAATCCGACGAGGACGATGCCGAGCATGGGCCACTCGGTCGCGACTACCACCTGGCGAGCAAGTACGCGCAGGCGCTCGCCATCAACGAGCCACAGGTCATCGACCGTGAGGAATTCGATCGATTGGTCGCCGAGTACGGCTGACCAGCACCGCTGTACGACGACAGCCCCGGCCCGCGCACTGGGTCGGGGCTTCGTCGTGTTTGCGGCAGACGTGGCGCAGAGCCTGGCACCGGATCTACAGTCGATGGGGTGACCGAACGCAAGAAGCCAGGAGTCACGTTCGAGTCCTGGGTGGACAAGCAGATTCGTGAGGCGCAGGACAACGGTGCGTTCGAGGGCCTCGAGGGCACCGGCAAGCCGATCCCGGTCGGCGATCCCGGAGACGAGCTGTGGTGGGTCCGCGGTTACCTGAAACGCGAGAACCTGCCTGCCGATGCGTTGCTGCCCACCGCACTGCAGCTACGCAAGGAGATTGAGCGGCTGCCGTCGACACTGATCGGTATCAGGCGCGAGGATTCGGCGCGAGAGGTGTTGGACGAGTTGAACGCTCGCATTGTCGACTGGATCCGGTTCCCGACACCGCCGATCGTGCCGCTGGGCCCGGTCGATGTCGAGACCTGGATGGAGAGCTGGCGGATCAACCGCGCCGATGTCGACCGACTGGAGCGTGAGCATCGCTCGCAGTCGGCCGCCACACCCACGACTGCGACGGGTTCGGATGCGCCGTCCTGGTGGACACGACTGCGCGCGAAGATCGTCCGGAAGCGCCGAGGTCGAGTGCGTTAGTTCTCCGAGTCGCGTTCTTCGTCGGCGAGCTTGTCCTCACCGCGATTGCGGAAGAACTTGAACCCTGGAATGCCGATGACCGCGCGTCGAACGTCCTTGGTGACACCGAGGAGCTCGTGAATCTCGGGGGACACCGTGTCGAGGGTGGCGAGGATCGGAAGCAGCGCTTCCATGTGATCGAGGAGTCCGGGCAGCTGATCGACCATGGCGATCGCGGCGTCGACTTCCTCCTCGGACAGGCTGTCGACGAACTTGCGGGCCATGGGTTCGGACTTTTTAGCGATGGGATCGAACAACTCGATCAGCTCCAGCGCGGTGTGCGAGGCGACCGACGCCGACGCGACCACCTCGTCCGCGGCCCCGGTTGTCCGCTGCACGTGGGCGACCACGGCGTCGGCGGAGTCGATCACGTGATCGATGCGTGTCATCAACATCTCAATGCGCGTCAACAGTGCTTCGATTCGGGCGGGCAGGGTAAGCGCGAAAGCGGTCGTGGTGAGCATCCAGCCCGCACCGGCCCGCGCCACCGCTACTCCGCGCCGGAGCACCGTTTCGGTACCGAGGGGATCGGGGAGAACCACACCTGCCAAGACCAGAGCCATAGGAGCGACAATGCCACACCGACACAACGCCCCGACTGCCGTTAGCCTCGAAGCATGAGAGCTCTCGTCACCGGTGCCAGCGGGTACATCGGGTCGCGGTTGGTGGCCGCTCTGCTGGCCGACGAGGCCGAGGTCGTCGTCGGCTCCCGGACACCGGACAACCTGCGGACCTTCGACTTCTTCGACTCCGTCACCGCAGTTTCGCTCGACGTCACCGACGAGCAGTCCTGCGCTACCGCGTTGGCTGAATCCGGTGACATCGATGTGGCCTATTACCTCGTGCACGCCATCGGCGAGTCCGATTACCGCGCGCAGGATCGGCGATCCGCCGAGCAGTTCGCGGCGGCTGCCGCACGGGCGGGAGTACGCCGAATCGTGTACCTCGGCGGTTTCGTACCCGACGACGACCACCTGTCGGAGCATCTCGCGAGCCGGGCAGACGTCGGCGAGGCTCTGACGGTGGACGGCGTCGAGCTGGTCTGGCTCAGAGCGGCCATCGTCCTGGGTGCAGGTTCGACGTCGTACGAGATGTTGCGCTACCTGGCGGACCGCCTGCCGGTGCTGCCTCTGCCGAGCTGGCTCGCCGAGCCCGTGCAGCCCATCGCCGTCGACGACGTGCTGCACTACCTGCTCGCGTCCGCCGACGCCGACTCGGTTCCCGCGGGTTCCTACGACATCGGTGGGCCCGATGTGGTGCCGTATCGAGATCTGGTGTTCGCGTACGTCGAAGCTGCCGGTCTCCAGCGCATCGGCGTTCCGGTGCCGCTGGTGCCGACCTCGCTCGCAGGTAAGGTCATCGGAAAGATCATTCCGGTTCCCGCCGGACTCGCCGAGGATCTCGTCGGTTCGCTGCACAACACGATGACGACGTCGGAAAGTCGGATCCGTGAGCTCGTACCCGACCCCCGCCGAGGTCTCACCACGATTGCCGACGCCATGGCCCGTAGTGTGCTGGGAACGGTCGGTGACCCTCCCGGTGTGTGTGCGCTGAAGGATCCACTCCGGCTCGCGAGCACCGACGCAGCGTGGAGCGGCGGTGACGCTCTGGGGATCAGACGTCGCGGCGTCGCGGCGTCCTCCGACCGCACGTGGGGGTTGATCGAAGCACTCGGTGGGCGTCGACTGCTGTACTCGAAGCCCGTTGCGGCAGCGGTGCGTACCAATCTCGACGTGGTGGCCGACGTGAATCGACGTGCGAGGTCGGTCGTGCGCCGACTGACCGATACCGAGGAGGCGTGATGGGAACGTGGTCCACGACCGCACTCAACGTGATGAAGTCCGCTCTGGTCGATCCGGTCGAGCGCGATCACCGACAGTCCGACGCAGCGTTTCGTAAGCGCCGAATCGTCGTGCTGATCACCCTGGTGATCGGTGCCACGGTGCTCTACTTCTCGCTCAAGGTCGAGCCGGGCGACCCGGTGTTCTACGCACTGACTCTGCTGTTGGCCGGGGTGTGGACGGTGGGCGGGTTTCTCTCCGGTCCGCTGCATCTCGGACGCATCCAGGTCGGGGGATCGATCAGGCGGCCGATCGTCACGCCCATCCTGATCGGTCTCGCCGTCGGTGGGGTGTTCATGCTCGGCGGTCTCGTGGTGCGGCAGATTCCGCCGCTCGCCGATTTCACCGAGAACGTGCTCGCGCACGCCCGGGTGGGTTCGTTGGTGCTCATCGTGTTCATCGCCCTGCTCAACGGCGTGGCCGAGGAGATCTTCTTCCGCGGAGCGCTGTACTCGGCCATCGGCGTCAAGCATCCGGTGATCATCTCGACGGTCGTCTACGCCATCGCCACCCTCGCGTCGGGCAACCCGATGCTCGGCTTCGCCGCGGTACTTCTCGGCTACGTGATGGGCCTGCAGCGGCGCGCGTCCGGTGGAATTCTGGCACCGATCCTCACGCACGTCAGTTGGTCGGCGGTCATGGTTCTCGCCCTACCGCCGCTTTTCGTGTGACCTCCGGTGTTCGAGCAGAAAGAGGCGCAAGCACCGATTCGACCAGCAGAAACGGACGCCTGCGCTGATTGGTCGCCGATTTGGGCTACATTGCGCAGGTGAGTGAAAATCTCGATCGCGTCGATCGCTTGATCATCGACGAGCTTGTCTCCGACGGCCGCGCTACTTTGGCGACGTTGGCGGAGAAGGCTTCCCTGTCCGTCTCGGCCGTTCAATCCAGAGTTCGACGGCTGGAATCCCGACGCGTCATCCGTGGGTACACGGCGCAGGTCGATCCGGAAGCCCTCGGTCGTCCGCTGTCGGCGTTCGTGGCCATCACTCCGATCGATCCGGCCCAACCGGACGATGCCCCCGCCAGGTTGAAGCATCTGTCGGCCATCGAGTCGTGCCACTCGGTTGCCGGTGAGGAAAGCTACGTCCTGTTGGTCCGAGTCGAGTCCCCGCGCGCGCTGGAACGTTTGCTGCAGGAGATCCGGGCCACCGCCAATGTGCAGACGCGCAGCACGATCATTCTGCAGACGTTCTACGACCGCTGACCGCCCGCCACACGCGGTCCGAGGACATGGGTAGGTCGTACAGTCGGGTACCGACAGCGTCCCGGATCGCGTTGGCCAAGGCCGGTGCCACGGGATTGTACGGAGACTCGCTCATCGACTTCGCGCCGAACGGGCCGAGACGGTCATAGGTGCCGGCGAACAGAACTTCCGTGGGAGGAATGTCCGCGAACTGCGGAACGTGGTAGCTACGAATCGAATCCGTGGTGACCAGACCCGCACCGTCGGTGCGGATTTCCTCGTACAGTGCGCTACCGATCGCCTGGGCGACGCCGCCCTCGACCTGCCCACGGCACTGCTGTGGATTCATCACGGTTCCGGCGTCCGCGCTCTGCACCGACTGCAGTATTTTCACAGTGCCGGTCTCCTCGTGCACCGCCACCCGGAACGCGTGCACGTTGAACGCGAGCGAACGCGGCAGCCCGCCGCTGTTGCCCGCGGTGACGAGGGTGCCCCCCGCCATCGCCAGAACGTCGTCGAGGGTGACGAAGCGATCTCCGCAGCGGACGCCCTCCGGTCCGAGGGTGCAGTCCGAATTCCGATGTCCGGTCGCGGTGGCGGCCAGATCCAGGATCCGAGCCGACATGGCGCGAACCGCCGCATACAGGGCCTTGCCTGCCACCACGGTGCCCGCCGAACCGAAAGCGCCCGTGTCGTACGTGACCGAGTCCGTGTCGGATTGATCGACTCCGATGCGGTCGACGGACGTGCCCAGTTCGCTGGCCGCGATCTGAGTGTGAACGGTGGTGGTTCCGTTGCCGAATTCCGCGGTCCCGACGCGTATCTCGTACCGACCCTCGGGCAGCAACGCCACCGAGGTCTCGGCGCGGTGGCCACGCGGCGGAATGGTCGCGATCATGGCCACCGCCATTCCTTCGCCGACCTTCCAGCCCGCCGGGGCGTGCTCGCCGTTGCCCCGTCGCAGAGCGGCTTCGGCGAGGTCGATGCACTGATCGAGGCCGTAGCTGCCGAACTGCAGGTCGTCTTCTTCGTGATGGGCGGCGACGATGTCGTCGCCGGGGACGATGACGTTGCGTCTGCGGAACTCGAACGGGTCGACGTCGATCTCCCGCGCCAGCTCGTCCATCGCCGATTCGATCGCGAACATCACCTGTCCCAATCCGTAGCCGCGGAAAGCTCCGGACGGGATGTTGTTGGTGTACACGGTTTTCGCGTCGACCCGCTTGTTGGCACACCGGTAGATCGCCACCGACTCGCCGCAGCCGTGGAACATCACGCCTGCACTGTGGTTCCCGTAGGCACCGGCGTCGGTGAGAACGTCGATCGACAGGGCGGTCAACGTGCCGTCGGCGCTGGCGGCGGCGGTGACGTCGACCCGGAACGGATGACGACACGGTGCGACGGTGAACTCGTCCGTGCGGGTGAACTCGAACTGAACCGGTCGACCGGTGCGGAGCACTGCCAGCGTCACGACATCTTCGGTGAGCAACTCCTGCTTGCCGCCGAATCCGCCGCCGACGCGCGCGGTGAACACGCGGACGCGATCGCGTGCCAAGCCGAAGATCTCGCAGATCTCGTCGCGCACCAGAAACGGAACCTGAGTGCTGGTGCGCAGATTCAACTTTCCGGTCTCGTCCAACCAGCCGATGGTGCCGTGGGTTTCCAGGTGTACGTGCTGTATTCGCTGAGTGGTCCATCGGCCGGTGACCACCGCCGCCGCATCACGGACTGCAGCGTCGACGTCCCCGGTACTGCCGTGCAGTTCGGCCACCAGATTGCGAGACGGATCCGCGATGCGAGCCGACGCGTCCTTGTCCCCGTGGATCTTCGGCGCATCGGGTGCGAGCGAGGACTCCGGATCGAACACTGCGGGCAGCACGTCGTACTCGACGACAAGAGCGCGGCATCCCTCCTCGGCTGCTGCGACCGATTCTGCGACCACGATGGCCACCCGCTGGCCGATGAAGCGCACGACGGTATCGAGAACATGGGTGTCGTCCGGATCGTCGACGCGGCGGTCGTGTCGGGCCGTCGAGAAGGCCGTCGTCGGGCTGTCTTTCGCAGTCAGGATCAGGTGCACCCCCGGTACCTGCTCGGCCGCGGTGGTATCGATGGAGACTATCCGGGCATGCGCGTGTGGACTTCCGAGAACACTGGCGTGCAGCAACCCGGGAGGGGTGTGGTCGAGTGTGTAGGGCTCGGTTCCGGTGACGATGCGCGTGCTGGCGGGTGCCGCGACGGATCGTCCACACGCCGGACCGTCGACGGACTTCTCGGTGTTGACCACCCCGCAGACGGCGTCGGACACGGCGCGATACCCGGTGCAGCGACACAGGTTTCCCTTCAGCCGTTCGGGAAGCTCGTCCAGATCGTCCTCGGTCAGTGTCGAGGCGGTGACGACCATTCCGGCAGTGCAGAACCCGCACTGGAAACCGGCGGCGTCGACGAATCGCCTCTGCACCGGATGGAGGTCGTCCGGTGTGCCGAGCCCCGCGACGGTGGTGACGGACCGGTTGGCGGCACGGAACGCGGGAAAGATGCACGAGTGCACCGGTTCGCCGTCGACGAGCACCGAGCATGCGCCGCAGTCGCCCGCGTCGCATCCTTTCTTCACCTCGAAGTGGTCGTGCTCACGGAGCATGGTGCGCAGGCACTGACCGGGCCGCGGAGTGACGTCGGTCGGTACACCGTTGATGTCCACGATCATGACAACTCCTCGCGAATCTGCTGCGCTGCAGTGCAACTGATGTGACGGCGCCAGTCCGGAGCCCCGTGGGGGTCGTCGTACCAGTGCTGGGGACCGATGGTGGCGGCGAGCGCGTCGTCGAGTTCGCCCGCCGTCGGCAGGCTCGGAAAGCGCAGAACGAACGGACGGACGGTCGACGCGCTGACGGTGAGAACGAATTCGCCGCCCTGGTCGACCCGCCCGATCACCACGGCGGCCGATCGGCCCAGCGGCGACAGTGCGAGCTTGCGCATCGCCGTTCTCGACTGGAGTGCGTGCAGCGGAATCTCGATGCTGCGCAGCACGTCTCCCGGTCGAAGGGCGTTGGTGTGCGGGCCCGTGACCAGGTCTGCGATCGCGATGCGGTAGTCGTGATCGGGCCCATCACCCGACCACACTTGCCCGACCCCGTCGAGAGCTGCAGTCAGCGAGATCATCGCACCGGCAGGCAGGGCCAGCGCGATGTTGCCGCCGACCGTGGCGGTCTTCCAGATCTTGAACGAGGCCAACAACGCTGCTGCGCAGCGGGGAAACAATGCGGTGGCCGGCCACGATGAGGTGTAGCGCGCCAAAGTTTCGATGGTGCACGTCGCGGCGATCTCGAGTCCGGTCTCGGTGACGGTCAACGGCTCCCAGCCCAAGGCGGTGACATCGACGAGAGTTGCCAGGTGGTCCTGTTTCTCCGAGAACAGCCAGGTACCTCCGGCGAGCACAGCGGTGTCCGGGCGTCCGGGCGGAAGGTCCGCGCGGGAGCCGGGAACGAGAATGTCGTCGACAGTACCGAGATCCATGGCCCTCGTTCACCTCGTCCTCGCCGGATGATCCACCACGCCGGCAGATCCACCACCCGATGTGCCATCTCGAACTGTAGTGAGTATCTGTTACCGATCTTCGGTCGTTCGGCGATACGCCCGAAACTCGGAGGAAACAACACACACATACTGTTTCTACCTACGAGCTCAGCTGTTTCGAGCGCGCTCAGCGAAGGCCGGGGGAGGAACAGCAGTGCAGGTCAAGGACTTGCTCGACGCCAGGCAGCTCGGCATTCGATTGCTCACCTCCGATGCCGACGCCCTTGGCCGCACGCTCCGATGGACGTACACGACCGATCTGCCCAATCCGTCCCGCTACATCGCCGGCGGCGAGCTGGTCATCACCGGTCTCGTGTGGCATCGAACGCCTGCTGACAGTGAGATGTTCGTCCAGGCTGTCGCCGAATCGGGGGCTTCGGCACTGGCCGCCGGTGAAGGGCTCCTCGGCCACATTCCACCCGACCTGATCGACGCCTGCGAGCGACACGGATTGCCGCTGCTCGCGGTGCCCGAGACCGTCTCGTTCGGTGAGGTGACCGAGTTTCTCGTCGGCCGTGTCACCGGAGACCGCATCGCCTCGCTGAACACCTCGCTCGTCCGGCAACGGCAGCTGCTCACCGCGATCGCGGACGGCAGAGCCCTCGACGAGTTGGCGCTGCACACCTCCAGGGAAACCGGGATGGCGTGTCTGATCTTCACGGCGACCGGACGTCGGCTGGTGGCCGAGGTCTCGGCGTTCTCCGATGCCGACGTGGACATGCTGACGCACGCTGCGCTCTCCTCCGAAAGACTGCCCACGACAACAACTCTCAGTGACGGCGGTGTGTACAGTATCTTCGGCATCGGGCCGTCGCTCGTGCAACGGACCACGCGATGGTTCCTCGCGGTGGCGGGAGACATGACGGCGTTCCCACCCGCCATCTCCGATGCGTTCGGCCAACTCGCGGCCATCGCCGCGCTCGATCGTGCTCGACGCGAGGAGGGACGGCTGGTCCGACGCGAAATCGCCGACCAAGCAGTGGCGTTGATCGAAGCCGACAGCACCGGACCCGAAGCCCTGACGAGGCTGCGTCAGGCAGGAGTCGACCCGGATCGTTCTCTGATCGTCGTCAGGGTCGCCCACAGCGGACGGATCGACCTGCGCGAGATGCTGCGTACCGTGCTGAGCGACACGCTGACCTCTTTCGGTGGCGGATGCGTCGGATGCAGCACGCACGGCGACATCGTCGCGGTCGTCAACACCGACGACCCGAACTTCACGCACACTTTGCGAACCAGATTGAGCCGCTTGGGTTCCGGCATCGGACACAGCCGTCTGCTCGTGGGCGTCAGTTCCGAAGCCACCGGAATCACCATCGACGGCGCGCTGCGATCGGCGCGTCACGCACTCGAAGTCAGCAGGCAAGGGTCGAGCCCGGTGACCGTCACCGCGGGTGCGCAACTGACGTCGGCGGTCTCGATGCTCTCGGCTCTTCCCGACGACGTGCGTCGGTCGTTCGTCGAGCACGTTCTCGCTCCGTTGCTCGACTACGACCGGCGGACCGACGCCGGTCTGACCGACACCCTCCGTGAGTTCCTGGCCACCGGTGGATCGTGGAACAGAACAGCCGAGTCGTTGCACGTCCATCTCAACACCGTGCGCTACCGAATCAAGCGAGTCGAGGAGTTGCTGGGCCGCGACCTCAATTCCACCTCGGACCGACTCGACGTCTACCTCGCGCTTCAATCCATCCCTCGTTCGTCGGCCACCGGGGCCGCATAGGATCGAGTAATGACTGGCTTCACCGGAATACCCTTCGCGGCCCTCGACTTCTACGAGGACCTCGAAGCCGACAACAGCAAGCTCTGGTGGAACGAGCACAAGGATGTCTACGACACCGCGATCAAAGGGCCGATGACGGCGTTGCTCGCGACACTCGAGCCGGAGTTCGGTGCTGCCAAGATCTTCCGCCCCTACCGTGACGTCCGTTTCTCGAAGGACAAGACTCCGTACAAAACCCATCAGGGTGGATTTGTCGCTCGCGGCGACAGTCTGGGCTACTACGTCCAGATCGACCCTGCCGGCTTGTTCGTTGCAGGCGGCTTCTACAACTCCTCGACCGACGGCGTTGCCCGCTACCGCCGCACCGTCGACGACGACGTCCGCGGAGCGGAGCTCGAGCGGATACTGGCGGCGCTGACCAAAGCCGGATACGAGATCGGCGGCGACAAGCTCAAGACCAAGCCGCGGGGATACGAGCTCGACCACCCGCGCATCGACCTTCTGCGCCACAAGTCACTGACGGCGGGCAAGCATTTCGGCTCGCCGGCCTGGCTGGAGACACCCAAGGCCGCGACGAAGGTGCGCGATGCCTGGCGAGCTCTCACGCCGTTGGTGGAGTGGACCGCAGCGCTGCACACGTGAGCGCAGCGCTCTATCCGACGACAGAGTATGTCCGCCAGGCACTTCCGGCATCCGGGGCATCCTCGCGCTCGACGGTTGCCTGAATGAGACCGTACGGCCGATCGTCGGCGTTGAACACCTCGAGATTGTTCTCGATGCCGAACTTGCCCAGGTCGTAGACGAAGTGATGCTTGTTCGGTGCGGACATGGTGATCTCGGCGATGAACGGATACTTCTCCAGCACCGCCTCGCCCATGGCGTACAGGGTCTGCTGGAGGGCCAGCGACTGCAGATTGGCGAACCGCTCGATCATGGCCGCCTTCACGCCCGCGTAGACGGTGTCCCACTCGACGTCGGTGGTGGTGTATCGCCACTGGGCTGTCAGTGATGTCGCCATCACCCGGTCGGTCGTGGGCTCGAGAACTGTCAGGTCGTCCTCGAGGAATCCGTGGAACTCCGAGCCCGTGGACTTGAGAATCACCATCTCCTTGAAACCGCTGATCACCCACGTCTGCTGTGCATCGCCCTTGCCCTCGACGGTCACCGCCGACGTACGGATCTCCTCACCCTTGCGTGTCCACGTGTGATCGTGCTCGACGCCGTCGATCACCGCGCGAGCCCAGGCGTATTCCTCCAGTTCGATGCGGGCACCGTCCACGGGCTCCACATCGTCGACGTAGTGGCGAGCCAGATCGAGGCCGTAGCTCTCCAGGTGCAGTAATCCCTTGGTCTTCGCGTATGCGTATGCGGTCTGCTTCTGAGTATCGGTGGGAAGCACATTGGACTGATCGCCCACCAGGTGAGCGGGGGAGAAGTTCCCACGCAGAGCACTCGAGACGTTGATGTCGTGGATCTCGTGCCGAGGCGAGTCCCGATAGATCCGCACCACACGGTTCTCCGCCTTGCCGTACTGATTGGATCCGAGGACGATCTTTCCGGTCAGGTCGGTCATGTCAGCTCCCGCGATAGGTCGAATAAGCAAAGGGGGACAGCAGCAATGGGACGTGATAGTGGGCATCGGGCTCGGTCACGGTGAACGAGATCGACACCTCGGGGTAGAAGCTCGGTGTCTTCGTGGCCTCGAAATAGTCGCCGGTGTCGAACGAGAGTCGGTAGATGCCCGGATCGATCGGCCCCGGTACGACTTCCCCGATGCGGCCGTCCCCGTCGGTGGTGGCGGTGGAGATCTCGCCCTTCTCGGGGTGGAACAGCCGCACCCGCATTCCCACCGCGGGTGTTCCCGAGGTGGCGTCGAGTACGTGCGTCGACAGCCCGGTCACTGTTCCGGACCCAGCATGCGGCCGAGGCGAATTCGGTTGATCTTGGCCAGTTCCACGCGGAGCACCCGTCTTTCGGTTTCGGCATCGTTGTCGAGCCTCTCCTCGAGGATAGCGAGCAGGTCCTCCGCGGATCTGCCGGTGGCGCACACCAGGTAGACGTGCCCGAACTTGTCCTCGTACGCGCGGTTTCTCGCCGCCAACTTCTCGCGTACCTCGGTGCCCGCAGTCGTCACCGCAGCCTGCTCACGTTTCGACGATGGGTTGTCGGCCTTACCGCCGATCCGGGGATGGCCGTCGAGCGCGTGGTCGATCTCCGCCTCGGGTAGCTCGGCGAGCACTCGATCTGCTCTGTCCAACAGCAGGTCTCGACTGTCGAAGGGACGACCCTTGGCCACTCGACGGGCCCAGATCGACGATGCGCAGCACTCGTAGAGTGCATGCATCGCCTGCCGATCACTGAGCCGATTGAACCCGTCGAGCCCTATCCATTCGTGCAGCACATCTCGCTCGCTATCTGAAGTCGTTGATGCGCCCGAACCGCGCGGCCGCGATCGGGTTGGCGTCGGCCACGAGATCGTCGAACCGGTAGTTCGCGATCTTGGCGATCTCGATCATCGCGAACGACCGCTCCGCCGACGGTGCGTTCTCGACGCGCGACCACCCGTTGGCCAGGACTCGATCGTAACGTTCGGTCTCCCGTGCACAGATCACCAGCGGGAAGCCGAAGTGTTTGCGGTATTCGGCGGCGAGTTGGACGATGTTGTCGTGCTCGTCCTCCTCCAGGTTGGACAAGCCGACGTGGTCCGCCGCATTGAGGGTGCCGGTGGCGTCCTCGCTGCCGAGATCGGGGTAGCTGTTGATCAGCTCGATCTGTTCCTCGGTGGTGCCGGCCAACAGTGCCTCCTGGAAGGCCTCGCGCAGACCGTGCGCATCGGCGAAAGGCCGCTGGTGGTAGGCGCGTTCGACAACCCACGGGGTGCCCTGCACCAAGCCGCCGAACGTGGCAGCGAAGTCCTCGGCGGACATCTCGTTGACCGTGTCGAGGGTGATGCCCTTACTCGGACCACCGGCGACGGCCTGCCCGCGATTACCGATGTGGAAGAACAAGACGTTGAGCACGATTGCCGAGACCGCGCCGAGAACGATGCCACTGCCGAACAACATTTCCAACCAATCGGGCACACCCTCGGAAACCGTCGGTTGAATAGTCACGAGCATCGCGAGCCCGAGGCTCGTCGCGACGATGATCAGGTTGCGGTGATCGGTGAAATCCACCTTCGACAGTGTCTGGATTCCGACCACGGCGACTGTCGCGAAGAGGGCGAGCGCGGCTCCGCCCAGCACCGGGGGTGGGATCGATGCGACGACGGCTGCCGTCTTGGGTAGCAGGCCGAGCAGAATCATGATGCCGCCGGCCGTGGCCACCACCCACCGGCTGCGCACACCGGTCAGGCGGACCAGGCCGACGTTCTCCGAGAAGGCCGTGTACGGGAACGAGTTGAACGTACCGCCGATGACGGTGGCAACTCCGTCCGCTCGCAGAGTCGCTGCGATGTCGTCCTTCTTGATGCGCTTGCCGACGATCTCACCCGTCGCATACACACTGCCGGTGGTTTCGACGGCGATGATGAGCATGACGACGATCATCGAAATGATCGCGACGACACTGAATTTGGGCACACCGAACAGGAAGGGCTGCGTGAAGCCGATCCAGGACGCCTCGGAGGTGCCGTCGAAATTCATGTCTCCCAGGACGAATGCGACGGCACTGCCGATCACCAGGCCCAGCAGCACCGCGATGGTGGCCATGAAGCCCTTGAAGAACCGTTGGATCAGCACGATTATCAGCAGGGTGCCGATCGCGTAGGCCATCCACCGCCCGTTGGACGGATCCTGTTCGTGAGTAGCAGGATTGGTCACTGCATCGTTGACTGCGACGGGGAGCAGCGCCACTCCGATGATCGTGATGACGGTACCGGTCACCACGGGCGGGAAGAAGCGCAACAGCTTGCTGAAATACGGAGCCATGAAGAACGTGACGAGACCGGCGACGATGACGGCACCGTAGACGTACAGCAACCCCTCGGTGCCGCCGCCGTTCGCCATCGCGATCGCGATCACCGGAGAGACACCGGCGAACGTCACACCCTGTAGGAGCGGCAGGCGGACGCCGACCTTCCAGAATCCGACCGATTGAATGATCGATGCGATGCCGCAGGTGAACAGATCCGCATTGATCAGGTGAATCAGTTGTTCGTTGGTCAGTCCGATCGCGCTGCCGATGATGATCGGTACCAAGACAGCGCCTGCGTAGAACGCGACGACATGTTGGAACCCGTAGGCGGCAAGCTTCGGAACCGGGAGAACTTCGTCGACAGGATGGACACGTCTGCGTGTGGTGGGCTTGACGGACATGGGTGGGCACCTCGCGGAAGCAACAGGGCAGGATTCCTGCGACGCTGCAGGAGAAGTGCACTAAGAATCAGTCATCGCGCCTATCCTCGCTAGTCGAGCGCGCACAAACTTGTCGACGTACTCGAGTCGGATGTTGTGCGAACATCCAAGACTCCAATCGAGAGCGAAAGGAACGATCGTGTCGGACCTTGCCGTCGGAGTGCTACTGGCCGCCGGTGCCGGAACGCGATACGGATCCCCCAAAGTTCTCGCCCACGACGGGCTGTGGCTGAGGACAGCGGTGCAGGCACTGCGCGACGGCGGCTGTGATCGCGTGGTCGTGGTGCTCGGCGCCGCGGATGCGCCCATGCCCGACGGCGTGATCGCGGTACACACACCCGACTGGCATCAGGGCATGAGTGCCTCCTTCACCGCCGGGCTGTCGGCGGTGTCGGACGCGGAATACGCGGTGGTGCACGTGGTCGATACCCCGGACGTCGGACCCGAGGTGGTGCGGGCGGTACTCGCCGCAGCGCAGGAAACCGGTCTCGCCAGGGCCGTGTTCGACGGCCGCCCCGGCCATCCGGTCGCGCTGGCGCGTCGACATGTCGAGGCAGCCGTGGCATCGGCGTCGGGAGACGCCGGTGCCCGGGATTTCCTGCGGGGAAGAGACGACGTGATTGCCGTCGAATGTTCGCACTGGGCAACGGGAATCGATCACGACTATCGGTGAGCGGACACCCAGCCTGCATGTTAGACCGAGTCGGTCTCGTCATCGACTACGAGGATCGGGACCAGTAAAAGCGTCCCCGCGGGGACGCCCGATTCCGCGGATCTCGGCGGCAACGGCGTCGATCATGCCGTCGAACTGATGACCACCGGTCGGGAACTCGACCACGGTCGCCGACGGGAGAGCCTTCGAGTTCAGCGCCAGATGAGAAACGGGAACCACGTCGTCGTCCCGGCAGTGGACGAGCGTCAGGTCGGTCTCGGGCTCAGGGTCGGTGAACGCGTAGTCGGCGACGTCCCACCCAGCCGGAGTCCAGTCCGGCATCGCCAACAGGGTGGCCCGCAGGGGCCGTTCCCGTCGATGTTCTGCCAAGACCCCGACGAGGATCGAAGCGCCGAAGGAATGCGCAATCACCGCATCGTCGGGTCCAAGCTGGTCCAGTTGCTGCCGAACCGGCGCGGCCCAGTCTTCGAAACCCATGGCGGTGTCGGACAGCTCCGGCATCCGAAGGTCGAGGCGCAGAGCTCGAGCCAACCCGTGCGCCAGCTTCGCGTCGTTTAGAAATCCGCCGGCACCGTGAACGAACAGAAGTCGACCGACCATGCTGGGTTCCTCTCCTCGGCAATGCTGTCATCGAAGAAGACCGAATCGGGGCCGCGAAGTCACCGGTTGACTCCGTTTCGGGGTCCGTGCGAGCATCGTCGGCAGCGTCGCGTGCCGATGACGGACTGCGTCAGGCATGGAGGCGTCGTACTGCCCAGGAGGCAGCGCATGTCCATTTCGTTCGATCACACCATCATCGTTGCGAAGAACAGTTCCGATTCTGCGGCATTCTTTCGCGACGTGTTCGCACTGCCAGAGGCACCGTCATGGGGGCCGTTCGTCAACGTCCAACTCACCGACGGCACGCTCGTTCAATTCGCCGAGCCCCCTTTCGATGATATTCAGTTTCAGCACTATGCGTTTCGGGTCAGCGACGATCTGTTCGACGCGGCCTACACCAGGCTGGTCGACCGGGGCGTCGAGCACTGGGCCGATCCTCGGATGACCGAACCCGGCACTGTCAACACCGACCACGGTGGCCGCGGAGTGTACTTCCGCGACCCGACCGGGCACTTCTTCGAGATGCTGACGCACTCGTACCTGCCGACGCCGGGTGAGCCGGTACCGTAGCCACTGTGACCGAGCAGCAGCATGTTTCGATGACGAGGGCCGCCTACGACACCGTCGCCGAGAGCTACGCCGACCTCGTTCGTGACGAACTCGACGGGCGACATCTCGAACACGGACTGTTGGCGACATTCGCGGACCGAGTGTCGAGCGGCGGCGTTCTCGAAGTGGGATGCGGAACCGGCCGCATCACCGACCAGTTGCACCGTCTCGGCGTCGACGTAGCAGGAATGGATTTGTCGCCCAACATGATCGAGGTCGCGCGGCGCGAACACCCACACCTGCGATTCGAGGTCGGATCGATGGAGGTAATGGACGCGGGGGACAGCACCCTGGCGGGGATCGTCGCCTGGTACTCGATCATCCACACTCCACCATCGCACCTGCCTGCCGTGTTCGCCGAACTGCATCGAGTGCTGAGGCCGAACGGTCCACTGCTACTGGCATTTCAGTCCGGCGACGAGCGAGTGCGGCTCGAACATGTCTACGGACATTCGGTCTCGTACGACGCATACCGACTCGACCCCGACGCGGTCGTGAGCATGCTCGTCGACGCAGACTTCGAGGTGGACGTGCGCGTGCATCGAGCTCCGATGGGATACGAGTCGACATCGCAGGCATTTCTGTTGGCCCGCAAGCGAACATCGTGACGTCCCGAGACCGGTAGGATTTGCCCGATGCATGCACCCCGCCCACGCGTTCTCTTCGTCACCGACCTGGCGTATCTGTCGAAGGGCCGACGCTATTGCGACGAAGATATTTTTCTGTCGTCACAGCTCCGCGAGTGGGTCGACATTGCGCTGTGTCACCCGCTCGACACGCGTGCGCTGATGGACGGCTTCGATGTTGTCGTTGTCCGGAACTCCGGACCTGTACTCGGATATCAAGATGCTTTCGACGTGTTTGCTCGCCATGCGCGCGAGAACGGCACGAAGGTTTTCACCCAGCTGACCGGCAAAGGCGACCAGAGAGGCAAGCAGTACCTGGTCGATCTTTTCGCAGATGGTTTTCCGGTCATCCCTACCGTCGACAGCCCGCGAGACGTCTCGCGCTTACCCGAGGTGGATACCTATGTGGTGAAACCGAAATGGGGAGCCGACTCGATCGGTATGCGTCAGATCGGGCGCGCCGAACTGTCGCAAGCAGAGCCGGGCAGCCTGATTCAGCCGCGAATCGATTTCGTGTACGAAGTGTCGTTCTACTTCATCGACCGCACGTTGCAATACTCCCTGTACGCTCCAGACCCCGGCCGACGCTGGGACTTGGAGCCGTACTCGACTACTGCTCACGACGAAGAGTTCGCGCAACGATTCGTCGACTGGAACGACATCGACCACGGAATCACCCGGGTCGACGCATGCCGCACCGCCGACGGAGCGCTGCTGTTGGTCGAGCTCGAAGACCTGAACCCGTACCTCTCACTCGACCGGCTGCCCGAGATGCCACGTCGAGAGTTCGTGAACAATATGGCGCAGGCAATCCTGGCACTGAACGCCCAACCGTAGCGGGCGCAACCAGTCGGGTACAGCACGCTCGTCGCTCTCGATTCGGTAGCGTCGAGGCCGCGAAAGGTGGTGGCCGATGCCGATCACGGTGCTGCACATCTCGGCCGCGCTGCTGTCGGTTCTACTCGGGGCCGTAATTCTGCTCGCGCGCAAAGGGACGCCGCGTCACCGGCGCTGGGGGCGTGTGTACGGCGTCGCCCTGCTGGTGATGGTCGCGTCGTCGTTCTTCATCACCGACCTGCGGGACGGCTGGAGCGTGTTTCATGCAGTGTCGATCCTGACGGCCGCGCTGGTGCTGTTCGGGTGGTGGCAGCCCGTGTTCGGGCGCTCTCGAGCGGGTTGGGTGCGACGGCACATGCTGTCGATGCAACTGTCCTACCTGGTGCTCATCGTGACCGGAACGGCCCAGTTCTTCGATTACCTGCCTCTTCCGAACGACGCTCTCAACGCCATCGTTTTTCTGCAGTTGCCCCTGATGGTCGGGATCGTGGCAATCATTCGACGTAGTCGACGACCTATCGGTTCCCACGATTCGCTACCGTCTTCTCCGTGATTCTCGGACCGCACGATGCAGTGTCCCGTCGCCCCGCGAGGATCGTCGTCGCGGGGACATCCGGTTCCGGAAAGACCACGCTGGCCGCTCGCATCGGGTCCTTGCTCGACATCGAACACGTCGAGATCGACAGCTTGTTCCACGGACCGAACTGGACACCGCATCCGACTTTCGAGCGCGATGTCGACGAGTTTCTTGCACGCCCGTCGTGGGTCACCGAGTGGCAGTACAACATCGTCCGGGACCATCTCGCCGATCGAGCCGAGCTGTTCCTGTGGCTCGACCTACCGCGTCGAACAATCATCCGGCAGGTCATCGTTCGCACACTCCGTCGTAGGTTCGGTAGGCAGGAGCTGTGGAACGGGAACATCGAACCGCCGCTGCACCGAATCTTCTTCGATCGCGAGTACATCGTCCGGTGGGCCTGGAGCACCTACCGGTTGACGACCGAGCGGGTGCAGCGACTGAGTGTGCGCTGCCCAGAGCTGACGATTGTTCGCTTCCGTTCGCACCGGGATGTGGACGCGTGGATCGCGCACCAGCTGATTCCGCTGACGTGACAGGTGCTGTCAGCAGCCCAATTGCGTTGCGAGAGAATCGATCGAGTCGACGCTGTAGGTCCAGTCCGATTCCGCAACGAGGTCGGCAGTCTGACTCGGCCCGTGTTCGAGTGGACGGGCGACGAATGCAGTTGCGAAGCCACAGTCCGCGGACGCAGCGAGATCGCTGTTGTGTGCGGCCACCATCATGCACTCGCTCGGCTCGACACCCAGAATGTCCGCGGTGCGGAGATACGCGTCGGGCATGGGCTTGTACGCCTGTACCGGTTCCGCGCCGAGGATCGCGTCCCACGGCAGTCCGGCATTCTTGGCCATGTCCAGCAGCAGCGAGATGTTTCCGTTGGAGAGCGGAGCGACGATGAATTCGGTGCGGAGCCGGGTGAGCCCAGGCACCGAGTCCGGCCATGGATCCAACCGATGCCAGGCGTGATTCAAGGATGCGACATCACTGTCGTCGAGCCGAACATCGAACTCCGACAGTACGACTCGAAGAGACTCGAGATGGAGTACATCGAGTCGGGTGAACGGTCGACTGCCCGATCGAACCTGTTCCATCGCCGGTTGATACAGGCTGCGCCAGCGGTCGGCAAATGCATGACTGTCGACGTCGGAACCACACACCGATTCGACCTCGCGGGCCACGCTGGTGCGCCAATCGACCACCGTGCCGAACACATCGAACAGAAGCGCCTTCAACGATCCTTCTTCTTCTTCTTCGAATTCTTCGAGTGACCGCCTGCGGACAGCAAGGCACCGGCGAGGGGAATGAGAAGGAAGAAGAGCCACTTCTGATCGAAGTCGGTGAGGAAGAACAATGCCAGTGAACCGAAGATGACCAGGGGCATCACCACTGCACGCCAATCGATTCCGGCACCGCCCTCGGCCGGTGCCGGAGACTTCCCGAGCTGGGCGGGTGTGTGCGACGTCGAAGTAGCGGGGAGATCGACGAATACCTTGTCGATCTCCCCACGCGTCGTCGCCGAAGCAACGACGGCGCTGCGCTCGTCGAATTCGGGCACAGTCAGCCGCCCCTCACTGAAGTGCAGGCTCAGTGCCTCGAGGGCCTTCTCCCGATCGGCCGTACCGATCCGAATTTCCGGAAGCTCGGACATCGCTACGTCATTTGATCTCTGCGAGGACGGTGCCTTGGGTGATGGCGTCGCCTGCGGTGACGGTCAGGCCGGTGATGGTGCCTGCTTTGTGGGCGTTGACGGGGTTTTCCATTTTCATCGCTTCCAGGACGGCGACGAGGTCACCGGCGGCGACTTCCTGGCCTTCTTCGACGGCGACTTTGACCACGGTGCCCTGCATCGGTGCGGTGACCGAGTCTCCGGATGCTGCTCCTGCACCGGCACCGCCGCGGGTACGGGCTTTGGGTTTACGCCGCACCGCACCGGCATTCCCGCCGTTGTTGCCGCCGAGGGACAGTTCCCCGGGTAGGGAGACCTCGACACGTCGGCCGCCGACCTCGACGACGACGGACTGGCGGGGTAGTGCGTCGTCGTCGTCGATCGGCTGGCCTGCGGTGAACGGGGGTACCTGGTTGTCCCATTCGGTTTCGATCCAGCGGGTGTGCACCGAGAACGACTCCCCGTCGCCGATGAACGCCGGATCGGAGACCACCGCAGCATGGAACGGGATGACCGTCGCCAACCCGTCGACGGTGAACTCCGCGAGCGCGCGGCGCGAGCGTGCGAGGGCTTCGTCGCGGGTGGCTCCGGTGACGATGAGCTTGGCGAGCATCGAATCGAACTGGCCACCGATCACACTGCCGGACTCGACACCGGAATCGACACGCACACCCGGGCCGGAGGGGGCGGTGAAGGTGGTGACCGGGCCGGGGGCGGGCAGGAACCCGCGGCCGGCGTCTTCGCCGTTGATCCGGAACTCGAACGAATGCCCGCGTGGTTCGGGGTCCTCGGTGATGGACAGTTCTTCGCCGTTGGCGATCTTGAACTGCTGCAGCACGAGGTCGATGCCGGAGGTTTCCTCGGTGACGGGATGCTCGACCTGCAGTCGGGTGTTGAC
>NZ_JALGQI010000117.1:0-253 GCF_022810385.1 Rhodococcus sp. ARC_M12
TCGGGCGTCTCGAAGTCGACTGTGTCGAGAATTTGCCAAGGGCTCGATACGGAGATCGCGCGGTTTCGTGAGCGAACGTTGACCCACACCACGTTTCCGTACGTCTTCCTCGACGCGACGTATTGCAGGTGCGGATCGGGGCGCATGTGGTCTCGCATGCGCTCGTCGTCGCGACCGGGGTGTCGATCGACGGCACCCGTGAAGTGTTGGGCACCGCGGTCGGGGACAGTGAGTCGTTCGATTTCTGGCGGGA
>NZ_JALGQI010000055.1:0-723 GCF_022810385.1 Rhodococcus sp. ARC_M12
CGTTGTGTGCGCAGCGAGATGCTCCATGCCGCACGCGCGGCGCGCACGAACGCAACGCCCCGGAACGCCAACGACCCGTCATCGCTGCGACGCGCAACGCGTCTCCCGTCACGGCAACGGATCGCAACCACGACCCCGCCCACGGCGCCTCGCGGGACGGAGGGCAAGTTGACACAGTTGCGCTGCCATGGAGCCGCGCTGGCTCTCTCGATGACCACCGGTGAAACAGTGCCGCTCCAGGCTTGCGCCTGGTGTTGCCTGGCCTCCTCGTGATCGGCCCGTCGGGGATCGTCAACGTGGTGCGGGTGTCGAGGCGGTCGGGTCCGACGGCTCGGCGGGGCGCGATCGTCTCGTGCGTTGGCGGACTACGGGAGCTTGGACGCGAGGACGTCGGCCGCCAGGATCTCGGGTGCTGCGCCGAGGAGGTGCTGGTTGGCCATCAGGGCTGCGACGATGGCGCCGTTGGCGTGGGCGTCGCGAGCGGCCTCGTCGGGGAATGCATCGAAGATCCAGAAGGTGTCGGCGTGGGTCCTAGCCGCGAACCAGACAATCGTTCCTACTTCTTCGTTGGCGAGTGCGACAGCGCCGGCGAGCAGATCGGCGAGCGCGTCGTGCTGTCCATCGGCCGCGACGATCTTGGCGACGAAGGCATACGGAAGTGATGCGGGTGTGGACATGAGGGGTTCTCCTTGAAGTCGGGGTTCTTCGTGGGGCGAGTTCAGC
>NZ_JALGQI010000056.1:0-721 GCF_022810385.1 Rhodococcus sp. ARC_M12
TGATGCTCGACCGGTGGCGGACAAACCCGACATGGGCAGATTCGTGTCCGCCACCGGTCAGTTCTTGTTGGCCACCCATGGGCAGTTCTCGTGACCGCCTGTGGTCACTTCCCGATGTCCATTGACAGTTTTTGAAATCAGCGAAGAAACTTTCGGCCATACTGTTGCCCCACAACACCCCGCGAAGACCGCATCCGCGGAGAGCTCACGAGAGCCCGGTAAGCCCGGTAAGCCCGCGAGGTACATACGGCAAGTTCGGAGTGGAAGATGATAGTGCCCCATGGGGTGGTGTAATTCGGATCGGTGAACCATCCGGTTCATGATCAACGAGTTGTGTTGTATGTTAGGCGCTTTCGAGCTGAGGTGTCAACGACTCAGCGGTCGTGTCGGTTGATACTGCAGCGCGTTCCTTCCTGGCGATGACGACCCTCAGCTCGTCCATCGACACGTCGGAGACGTAGCGGCGGGTCACTTGCCACTCGTCGTGCGCTTCGATCACCACCGCGGTCGCCAGGCGCAGGAACGCCGCCGGGTTGGGGAAGATCTCCACGACATCGGCGCGGCGTTTGATCTCCTTGTTGAGTCGTTCGATCGGATTGTTCGACCAGATTTTCTGCCAATGCGACTTCGGGAACGCACGGAACGCGAGCACATCTTCCTTCGCACCGTCCATCATCGCCGACACCTTCGGAAACGACCCGGCGAGCGTCTGCGCGACCTG
>NZ_JALGQI010000007.1:0-259774 GCF_022810385.1 Rhodococcus sp. ARC_M12
GATCACCCACGTGTTACTCACCCGTTCGCCGCTCGTGTACCCCGAAAGGCCTTACCGCTCGACTTGCATGTGTTAAGCACGCCGCCAGCGTTCGTCCTGAGCCAGGATCAAACTCTCCGTAAAAGACCTGCGAAACAACAACCCCCGAAAAGGGCTGCGAATCAGTCAAAGACATCAAGTCAAATCACTAGCAAAAAAACTCAACTAGCATATTCAAAACAACACCCGACAACAACCACCACAAGCGAATGGCTGATACATCGAATGCTTTCACCAAATAAAATTCGGCACTGACATTCATCGACACACTGTTGAGTTCTCAAAGAACACGCACACACCATTCACCAGCGAGCTGAAGCTCGTAGATGTCCGGGGCAACCGTTCCAGATTAGATCAGACGATCGAACACAGTCAAACTGCGCTTCTCATCCGTGAAGGAGTCAAGCCTCGCGGCTCACCACCTTCGTTGTGTCGGAAGCGAACTCCGCGTTGCTCAGGCCTTGCGGTCTGGGCTGGCGTCCGTGTCGCTCTGACCTGGACAAAGTTACGCCCCGGATAACAACGCGTCAAATCCCCAGGTCGTTCACGCGTGATTCGTGTGAACAGCCTGGTCGCAACCGGTCACTTACCCAACTGACGGGCGTCGTAACCAAATTACATGGATGTGACTCCGCCCACTGCCAACCGAGGAGAACTAACCGGTGATTCGCGCGCCGGCGAAGTTCCGCTTTCCGCGTCGGACCACCAACCACCGGCCGTGCAGTAGATCGGCCGCGCCGGGCGTCCAGTCCTCGTCGGAGATCTTGACGTTGTTGACCGATGCGCCGCCCTCCTTGACCGCGCGCCGAGCAGCCCCCTTGCTTTCGCTCAATCCGGTAGCGACCAGCAAATCGACGATGGTGTTCGGTGCACCGGCCTCGATGTCCGCCACCGACGCTTCTTGCAGCGCGGCAGCGAGCGTCTTTTCATCGAGCTCCGTCAGTTCCGCCCGCCCGAACAGGGCCTGGCTGGCGAGTTCGACCGATCGCGTCGCCGCTTCACCGTGGACGAGCGTGGTCATCTCGGCGGCAAGGCGCTTCTGCGCTTCGCGCGCATGCGGACGCTCGGTGGTCGCCAACTCGAGTTCTGCCAACTCGTCCTTGGACAGGAAAGTGAACCAGCGCAGGTACTTCACCACGTCCGCGTCACCGGTATTCACGAAGTACTGGTACCAGGCATAGGGGCTCGTCATTTCCGGGTCGAGCCACAGGCTGCCGCCTCCGGTGGACTTGCCGAACTTCTTGCCGTCGGCGGACGTGACCAGAGGAACCGTCATCGCGTGGACCGACTCGGCGTCCTGGCGCCGGTTCAGCTCCACCCCCGCGATGATGTTTCCCCACTGATCGGAACCACCGATCTGGAGACTGCAGCCGTACTGCCTGCGAAGCTGCACGTAGTCGTTCGCCTGCAGCAGCATGTAGCTGAACTCGGTGTACGACATTCCGTCGCTTTCGAGCCTGTTCTTCACCGTCTCGCGAGCAAGCATCACGTTGATGGAGAAGTGCTTGCCGATGTCGCGCAGAAAATCGATCGCGGACAGCTCCCCCGTCCACGACAGATTGTTCACCACCACTGCACCCGTCGGGCTCTCGTCCAGGTCGACGAACCGCTCGAGCTGACCACGGATGCGCGACGCCCACTCGGTGACAACTTCAGGGGAATTCATGGTGCGCTCCCCCACGTCGCGAGGGTCACCGATGAGCCCCGTCGCACCGCCGGCGAGAATGATCGGCCGATGTCCGGCCCGCTGGAACCGCTTGAGCGCGAGCAACGGCACCAAGTGCCCTGCATGCAGCGACGGACCGGTCGGATCGAAACCGGAATACAGCGTGATCGGACCCTCGGAAGTCGCCTCCCTCAGCGCGTCCACGTCGGTGGACTGCGCGATCAGTCCACGCCAGGTCATTTCGTCGATGATGTTCTCGCTCACGACGTCGATCCTCCCGCATGGACGCATCCAGCTGGCGGTCAGGCCTCCGAGCCACCGGGAGCGTCGGCGCGAGGACTGCGTTTGTAGCTCGATACCGCCGACGATCCGCGGATCCAGAAGCGCCACGGACGATCGGGTGCCAGACTCACCCCGACCCGTGGTCCGGACACAAGAGCCGTGCCCGGCAGCGGACGGTCGAGCAGTTGCAGGGTGACAGCGGACGACGCGTCGAACAGCTCCGTACCGTTGTCCGCCAGCGCGACTCCCAGTGCTCGACCGAGATTGCCCGGTCCACGGGCCCAACCGGCCTCGACCCGCGGCGATCGTGGACCGCGGCCGGCGCGCCTGCTCTCGACGACGTCGTGACCCGCCACCACTTCACCCGCTCGCAGCAACACCGCAGCGGCCGTACCGTCCGGGCCGCAGCTGACGTTCATGCAGAGGTGCATCCCGTAACTCAGGTAGACGTACAGACGCCCTGCGGGACCGAACATCACCTCGTTGCGAGGAGTCGGCCCCCGGAAGGAATGTGCAGCCGGATCGGGCCACGGACCATCGAGCGGACCACCGTAGGCCTCGACCTCCACGATGCGCACGGACACGTCGCCCACGGTGACGGTTCCACCGAGGATGCGTCGGGCTGCGTCGTCGGGCTCCCCGATCTCCAAGTCAGCGACATTCATTCATCCCATGATGCTTCGCCCTTGACGACCGGGTGCCGACGGGGCTATGACTTCGACATCCGATGCGTCTGGAGGCCAGTATGGCGTTCACCGGGCAACATGCCGTCGAGATCACGGGGCTGACGGTTCGTCGCGGCAAGCGAACAGTGCTGCGCACTCTGTCTCTGACGATCCCTCGTGGTGCCATCACCGGACTTCTCGGTCCGTCGGGCTGCGGCAAGACGACTCTGATGCGTGCGATCGTCGGTACTCAGATTCTGCACAGCGGAACCGTGACCGTTCTCGGAACTCCGGCCGGTTCGGCACCGTTGCGCCGCACGGTCGGGTACGTGACCCAGGCACCGAGCGTGTACCGAGACCTCACCGTTCGCGAGAACGTGCAGTACTTCGGGTCGCTGTACGGCCGCCGACGTGCGGACGTGGTGTCCGCCATCGAGTCGGTCGGACTGGCCGACCACGCGTCGTCACGGGCCGGCGAACTCTCGGGTGGCCAACTGGGGAGGGTCTCCCTGGCCAGCGCGCTGGTTGCCGAACCCGAGCTGATCGTCCTCGACGAACCGACCGTCGGCTTGGATCCCGTACTGCGCTCGGAGCTGTGGTCGCGTTTCGCCGATAGCGCGGCACGCGGCACAACAGTGCTGGTCTCGAGCCATGTGATGGAGGAGGCGGAGCACTGCAGCCGTCTCGTTCTGATGCGCGACGGCACCGTGCTGGCTCAATCGAGCCCGGAGGCGCTACTCGCGCGCACAAACGAAACGACTCTCGATCGCGCATTCCTGTCTCTCATCAGATCTACGGAACAGACACCGTGAACGCGCGAATCTACGCCGCGGGCACCGTCCGCATACTGCGACAGCTCAGAGCCGACCACCGATCGGCGGCCATGGTTCTGCTCGTTCCGTCCCTGTTGATGGTGTTGCTGTACTTCCTGTACGAAGACGTGCCGACCCAGCCGAACCAGCAGCCGTTGTTCGATCGGATCGCCATCACGATGCTCGGCATCCTGCCGTTCGTCGTCATGTTCCTGATCACGTCGATCTCGATGCAGCGTGAACGCACCTCGGGAACGCTCGAACGTCTGCTGACCACTCCCATGTCCAAACTGGACCTGCTCGCGAGCTACGGGTCCGCCTTCTCGCTCGCCGCTGTCGCGCAGGCGCTACTCGCATGCACCGTCGCGTTCGGACTTCTCGGGCTCGACATCGAGGGCTCGGTCGGTTGGGTTCTGGCGATCGCAGTCCTGGGAGCGATGCTCGGCGTCGCCATCGGTCTGCTGTGCAGCGCATTCGCTCGCACCGAATTTCAAGCCGTCCAGTTCATGCCGGTCGTCGTGATTCCACAGCTGTTTCTGTGCGGACTTCTGGTGCCGCGTGACCAGATGCCGAATTGGCTGAGCACGATCAGCAATCTTCTGCCGTTGAGCTACCTGGTCGACGCGCTCCAGGAGATATCCCGGTACCCCGGAGTCACCGGGGGCATGTGGACCGACATCGCCGTGGTCGCGGGGTTCACCGTTGCCGCACTGAGCGGGGCGGCCGCGACATTACGTCGCCGAACCCCGTGACAGATCTAGGAGGTGGCGCGAGCCAGGATCGACTCGTGCTCGGCGTCGTCGACATCTCGGGCGTCGTCGGCGAGCAACACCGGAATACCGTTCTCGATCGGATACGCACGCCGCAGACGCGGGTTGTAGAGCAATTCCCCTTCGACCAACAGCAGCGGACCCTTGTCCACTGGGCACGCGAGAATGGAAAGCAGTGTCGAATCGATTGCCACGGGTGTCCTTCGCTCTGCTCCGGTCGAACCGAAGTGGTGTACTCGCTTACGCTACCGAACCTGCCATTTCCCAGCAGGCTCCACTCCTACGACGACTGCTCGACGATCGCCTCGCGTCCGATGAATCGTTCGGCCACAACAGCTTTCGTCAACCTGCGGTAACTGTTCGACTCCGAGTCGTAGTACCACGACCGCGCACTCGGCGTCGGAATTCCGGACTTCTTCAATGCCGTTGCGGTCGGGCGGTACGCGCGCCCCACCGGAATCTCGGGCACCACGTGCACGATCGCCGGACGCTCGGCAGGAAGCAGAACCCCGAGCGCGTCCGTCAACGCACGAGCGGTGATGACCGCTTCCGGCTGCAGCGAGATGGCACAGACCGCTACCTCGACGGCGGACGCCTCGACGCGCACCGACCGCGGCCGATCGGCAGTCACCCGCACCCCGTAGACCACGGCCGAATCGATCTGATCGAGGTCTCCCACGGCGTCGACGATCGGCTGGGTGTACACGGGACCGCACGCCGAACGCACCACTGTGTCCTTGCGGTCGACGAGCCAGTAATCGCCATCGGAATCGCGACGGAACAGGTTTTCGGTCGGGATCCAGGCGTCTGTGGGCTCGAATACTCCGCGCATGACGGGACTGGTGGCTTCGCCGTCTCCGCTCGGTCGGCCGAGGAGCAGTCCGATCTCGTCGTCTCGGCACTGCCGTACGAAGCCGTCGTCGTCCTCTTCGAGGCGGCCGGTGATCGGGTCGTAGGCCGCCAGCGCAACCCGTGCACTACCGGGCAGCGGACGGCCTTTGGAGCCGATCTTCGAGCCCGCCACATTGGCCAGAATCACATCGTTCTCGGTGGATGCGTAGAACTCGAGCACCCGAGCCGGGCTGAACCGCGCCAACGTGCGACGCCACAGCCCCACCGGCATGCCGGAGCCGATGAACAGACGCACCGGGTGACCGGAGTCGACCGGGAACCGGCCGTCGTCGAGGATCTGCCGCATCATCGTCCACGTGTAACTCACGACGGTGACGCCGTAGCGGTAGACCTCTTCGCTGAACCGCTCGGGCTCGAGACCACGCGAGAGTGCAATTCGCGATCCGCCTGCGAGTGCACCACCGATCGTGACGAGAATCCCGGCCGAATGATGAAGCGGAGCAAGGCAATAGACGGTGTCACCGGGACCGAGCGCGGCCGTGGTGGCAGTACCGAAGGCAGACAGTGCCCACCGATGATTGGTGATGTACCGCGGCTCGAGACCACGGTCGGTTGTCGTGAACAGGATCATCGCAAGCTCGCGAGCACGACCCGGATCGGGCTCGTACCACTGAGGCAGACGCACCGCATCGGGATCGATGGCCTCGAGGTCGGTGACCTCGTAGCCGGCTGGGATGTCGAGTCGTCGACTGTCTCCGCCGCCGAGCACCAGGACGTTCGGTGCCACCGGAACTGCGGACGCCACGTTGTCCGGATCGGCGATCACCGTGTCGACGTCGACGGTCCGTAGGGCTGCAGTCAGGTCGCTGCCCGGTTGCAGCAGAACCGGCACTGCCCCGATCCGCGACAGCGCGGCCATCGCGGCCAGCGCGCTGGGCCGAGTCTCCATCAACACTCCGACGCGCGACGACGGTCGCACTCCGACGCTGATCAGGCCCCGCACGACATTGTCGATGCGCACGTTGACCGCATCGTAGGTGTGCACCCTGTCGTCGAACAGGAAGCACTCCCCGTTCGGAGACTTACGGCCCTGCTCGGCGATCAAGCGACCCAGAGACACGCGACTGTGTGGCTGCATCTGACCGAGTCGCGCGAGCCGCGGCAAGGTACGTACTGCCTCGGACGAGATCTCTCGCGTACCGCGCACTGCACCGGTCGCCGCCGATGCCAGCCCGCGCCCGACGCCGACGCCCACCTCGGCAATGGAGGCAGCGGTATGGATCAGACGATTGGTGATGGAGACCCCGCTGTCGAAGTCGCTGTGGTCCTCGCGCTCCATCACGCGGACCGCCTCGGGCTTCGGTCCGAGATCCTCTCGCCATCGGATCCAGTTTCCGGTCGTCGGCCATGTCTGCGCAGCAGCGGTACTGCCGACGACCAACCCGAAGTGGCCGGCGCGCAACGTCGTCTCGAAGACCTGGGCGCGCGGTGCAGCGCGCTGAATGCCGCGCACGGCCAACGGTTGACCGATGTCGTCGACCTCGCCGACGAAGGCCAGGACCGGAACCGTGAGTTCGGCGAGCGTCAGCAACCTGTCCTTGATGACGAACCCACCGGTCATCATGCGATTGTGAACGACGAACTGCTTCAACAATTCCGCCACGGCCGGGCCGGACCAGGCCACCCACCCGTCCATCGCCAGGAATCGTCGCTGCGGCTCCCGCGGCAACAGTGCCTCGCGGTCGTGCAACTGGCGAAGGAAATCCAGGCGTGACCGCACAGTCTTCGCCGGATCGAGCAGCTGAAATCCCGTCCGGGCCATCCAACCCGACACCGCGAGCCGGGTGAAGACGTGGTCCGCGAGAAACTCGGCACCCCGCGTGGCCACCCCGGCAGGGATTCCGAGAGGCAATCCGGCCAAAGTGTCGACCGGGGCCCCGAATGTGATGAGGCTGGCCAGATTTCGGCCGCCTCGGTACGCGGCTGCCTGGTAGCAGAACATTCCGCCCTGGGAGTAGCCGCCCAGGTGGACGTCGCGTCCGGTGTACTCGTGCACCTTGTCGACGACCTCGCTGATCGCCACGACGTGGTCGGCGAGCGTGCGGCCCCACCCGCCTTCTTCGGTATCGGGCGATCCGAAATCGACAACCCACGGATCGAGACCCATACCGTGCAGGATTCCGGCCGCGCCTTGGTCGGTGGTGACGTCGTAGACATCGGCCGAGACCATCATCGGCGGAATGAGCACCACCGGCGGACTGTCCGCGGGCACATCGTCGGGGAAGTAACGCCGAAGCCGATACATCGGCTCGCGGTCCATCACCCGAAACGGCGACGGATCCACCTCGGTTTCGAGACCACCCAGACGGATGACCTCGAGACCGTTCTGCGCCGTGGCGATGGCTCGGCGCAGTGGACCGCGTACGGCGTCTGCATTCAGTCCCACAAATACACTCCTGCGTTCGGCCCCGACGGAACGACCGGCATCGATCTTCGCGTGACGAAAGCTTCTCACATCACACTCGGGGAACCGGCATGGATATCGATTGCGCACTCAGTGCCGCAACACCGGTTCCTCGGCCCATGCACGCAGGGTCCCGGCAGTCGCCCGCACGCCCCCCAGCTGATGCGCAACCTGCACGGCCGCCGTGCCACCGCGCGCATCCCGCGACGAGATGGAACCCTCCACCGTGAGCACCTCACGAACGGCCGGAGTGAGGGACGGATCGATCGCGGCCAGCTCGTCGTCGGTCAGACCCACCAACCCGACGCCTCGCGCCTCGGCCGCCCGCACGCAGGCTCCTGCAGCCTCGTGAGCAACACGGAACGCAATCCCCTGCCGCACCATCCATTCGGCGATGTCGGTTGCGAGTGTGAACCCGGCCGGTGCCAGCTCGGCCATGCGTTCGGTGTCGAACTCCAGGGTCGCCGTCAAACCGGTGAGCGCTGGCAGCAACAGCTCGAGCTGCGCCACCGAATCGAACACCGGCTCCTTGTCTTCCTGAAGATCACGGTTGTAGGCCAACGGTTGCGCCTTCAACGTGGCCAGCAGGCCGGTCAGATTTCCGATCAAACGGCCGGTCTTTCCTCGGGTCAGCTCCGCGACGTCCGGGTTCTTCTTCTGCGGCATGATCGAACTACCGGTGGACCACGCGTCGGCCAACGTCACGTAGCCGTACTCGGGAGTGCTCCACGAGATGACCTCCTCGGCGAATCGCGACAGATCGACCGCCGTCATCGCCAACACGAAGGCCGCTTCGGCGGCGAAGTCACGCGAGGAGGTGGCGTCGATCGAGTTCTCGGCCGACGAGTCGAACCCGAGCTCGGCTGCGATCTTCTCCGGACTGAGCCCGAGCGACGATCCGGCAAGAGCACCGGAACCGTACGGCGACACCGCTGCTCGCGTGTCGAAATCCGCGAAGCGCTGAACATCGCGCAGCAGCGGATGGGTGTGCGCGAGCAGATGATGCGCCAGCAACACCGGCTGTGCGGCCTGCGAATGCGTCTTGCCCGGCATGACGGCCGTCGGATGCGCCGCTGCCTGGGTGGCCAACGCGTCGACCACGTCGAGAACGCCGACCGACACCCGGCGGACGGCGTCGCGCAGCCACATCCGGAACAGCGTGGCCACCTGGTCGTTGCGGGACCGGCCTGCGCGCAACCGACCACCGACCTCGGGTCCGACCCGATCGATCAACCCGCGTTCGAGAGCGCCGTGGACGTCCTCGTCCGACTCGGCTGCCACGAACGCTCCCGAGGAGACGTCGTCGGCGAGGCGCTGCAAACCGTCGAGCATGGTCTCGAGGTCCTGCGGGGTGAGTAGTCCGGCGCCGTTCAGCACGCGAGCGTGTGCCATGGATGCGCGGATGTCGTACGGCGCGAGCACCCAGTCGAAGTGTGTCGACTTGCTCAACGCCGCCATGGCGGCGGCAGGCCCGGATGCGAATCTGCCGCCCCAGAGCGAACCTTCGTTGGTTCCGTGCGAGGTCTCCGAATTCGTCACAGGCCCAGGTCCCTCTTCGCGGCGATCTTCGACGAGAGTCCGTGCAGCTGAACGAACCCCTTGGCCGCGGACTGGTCGAACGTGTCGCCCTCGTCGTAGGTGGCGAGATTGAAGTCGTAGAGCGACTCGCCGCTGCGGCGTCCGTTGACGATGATCCCGCCCGCGTGCAGAACCAGGCGGATATCGCCGGAGACGTGCTCCTGCGTGTGCTGCACGAACGTGTCGAGAGCACCTTTGAGCGGGGAGTACCACAGTCCGTCGTACACCAGTTCGGCCCACTTCTGGTCGGTATGGCGCTTGTAGCGACCGAGCTCGCGCTCGAGGGTCACGTGCTCGAGCTCCTCGTGGGCGCGGATGAGCACCATGGCACCGGGTGCCTCGTAGATCTCGCGACTCTTGATGCCGACGAGCCGATCCTCCACCACGTCCAAACGCCCGACACCCTGAGCACCCGCACGAGTGTTGAGCTCCTGGATCGCTTCGAGTACCGAGACCGGACGGCCGTCGATCGCGACGGGACGACCCTTGTCGAACGAGACGACGAGCTCGTCCGGAGCCTGGAAGTTGACCGTCGGATCCTCGGTGTAGTCGTAGACATCCTTGGTCGGCGCGTTCCACAGGTCTTCGAGGAAACCGGTCTCCACCGCGCGCCCCCAAACGTTCTGGTCGATCGAGAACGGCGACTTGGTGGTCACGTTGATCGGGATGTCGTTCTCCTCGGCGAACTTGATCGCCTTCTCGCGCGTCCACGCGTAGTCGCGAACCGGTGCCAACACCTCGAGCTCGGGGGCCAGCGTGTTGAAGCCGACCTCGAACCGAACCTGATCGTTGCCCTTACCCGTGCACCCGTGTGCGACAACGGTTCCGCCGTGCGCCCGCGCGTTCTCCACGAGGTGCTTGACGATCAATGGACGGCTGATGGCCGACACGAGCGGGTATCGATCCATGTACAGCGCGTTGGACTGCACCGTCGGCAAGCAGTACTCGTCGGCGAACTCGTCCCTGGCGTCGACGACGACGGATTCGACTGCGCCGCAGTCGAGTGCGCGCTGACGCACGACGTCCATGTCCTCGCCGCCCTGGCCCAGATCGATGGCGACGGCAACGACCTCCTTGCCCGTCTCCCTCCCGATCCAGCTGATGGCGACGGAGGTGTCGAGTCCGCCGGAGTAGGCGAGGATGACGCGTTCGGCCATGGTGTTCAAGCTCCTTCGTTGTTCGTGTTGCGCATGATGGGTAACCGGATCTCAGTTACCGCGTCGAGCAAGCTTTTCGATCTTGTCCGCGACCTCGCCACCGGTATGTGGCTCGCGGGCAATCAACAGAATCGTGTCGTCGCCGGCGATGGTCCCGACGATCTCGGGCATCGCAGCACGATCCAGAGCGCTGGCCAGGTAGTGCGCCGCGCCGGGTGGCGTTCGGAGTACGGCCTGGTTCCCGCTGTGATCGGTTGACACCAACAACTCCCCCAGCAACTTCAGGAGGCGGTCGGTGCCGCCGGACACTCCGCGGACCGGGCTGCCGTCCTCGGGCACGACGTACACCCCCACTCCACCGTCGGGTGCGCGGAGTTTCACGGCACCCAATTCCTCGAGGTCCCGCGACAGCGTGGCCTGAGTGGTGTCGATTCCCTCGGCCGCGAGCAGCGACGCCAGCTGCGGTTGACTGCGCACCTGATGCGTGGCCAGCAACGCGATGATCCGTGCCTGCCTGCCCGCGCGGGTCGACGCGGTCAACGGCACCGCAGTGACGTCCTCGCTCATGGTCGGCGGGCCTGCTCGAGGAGCCACACCAGCAGTGCCTTCTGCGCGTGCAAGCGGTTCTCGGCCTCGTCCCAGACCACACTCTGGGGACCGTCGAGCACCTCGTCGGTGATCTCCTCGCCGCGATGTGCGGGGAGGCAGTGCAGCACGACGGCGTCCGACTGCGCCTTCGAGAGCAGATCGGAATCGATGCGATACGGCCGGAACGGAGCGACGCGATCGAGACCGTCGTTCTCCTGGCCCATCGACGTCCAGGTGTCGGTGACGAGCGCGTCGGCACCGGTAGCGGCCTCGACCGGGTCCTCGGTGATGGTGATGGTGGCACCGGTTTCCTCCGCGCGTGCATGGGCCGCGTCGAGAACGTAGCCGAGCGGCGCGAAATCCTTGGGCGCGGCGATCCGCACGTTCAGCCCGGCCGTCACTCCGCCGATGAGCAGCGAGTGCGCCATGTTGTTGGCACCGTCACCGAAGTAGGCCAAGGTGCGACCCTGCAGATTTCCCTTGTGCTCGATCAGGGTCTGCAGATCCGCCAGAACCTGGCAGGGGTGGAACTCGTTGGAGAGGGCGTTGACGATCGGAATCGTTGCGCCGGTGGCCATCTGCTCGAGCCGCTTCTGCCCGAACGTACGCCACACCACCGCCTCGACATAGCGCGAAAGAACCCGCCCCGTGTCCTGCAGCGTCTCCTCGCGACCCAGCTGGGTGTCGCGGCCGGTCACCACCACGGCATGACCACCCAACTGCGCGATGCCCATCTCGAACGAGAAGCGAGTGCGTGTCGAGTTCTTCTCGAAAATCACACCTATTCCCTTGGGGCCCTCGAGCGGACGCTTCGAGAACGGTGCACGCTTGAGCTCTGCTGCCAGAGCGAGGATTTCGCCCTGTTGCTGTGGCGTGATGTCGTCGTCCCGGAGGAAGTGCTGAACGGTCATGGCTGATGAGCCTCCTGTGCTGCGTCGAGAATTGCCGGTAACGCCGTCACGAACGACGCGGCTTGCTCTTCGGTGATGATCAGTGGCGGTGCGAGTCTCAACACGTCGGGCTGCGCCGCATTGAGGAGGAAGCCTGCCTCGCGCGCAGCCGCTTCGGCCGCCGGTGCGACAGCCGCGGTCAGCACCACGCCCAGTAGCAGACCCGAACCCCTGACATGGCTCACCAGAGGGTGATCGAGACCCTCGATGGAGTGCGCGATGGTCTTGCCGATGCTGTCTGCATGCGAGAGCAGATCCTCGTCGGCAATGGTCCGCAACACCGCCAGCGCGGCAGCTGCGCAGACCGGATTACCACCGAACGTGGTGCCGTGCTTGCCCGGATGCAGCAACTCCCCCGCCGCTCCGATGCCGATGCATGCGCCGATGGGCAGTCCGCCGCCCAGACCCTTGGCGAGCGTGATCACGTCGGGCACAATGCCGACCGACTGGTGGGCGTAGAACCATCCCGTTCGGCCGATACCGGTCTGCACCTCGTCCAGGACCAGCAGTGCACCGTGCTTTGCGGTGATCTCGCGCGCAGCGAGGAGGTATCCCTCGGGCGGAACCACGACACCGCCCTCGCCCATGATCGGTTCGAGAAAGACTGCGGCGGTGTCGGAATCGACCACGGCTTCCAGCGCGGCCACATCGCCGTACGGCACGTGGTGCACGCCTGCAGGCATCGGCTCGAACGGGATCCGCTTGTCCGGCTGACCGGTCAGCGCGAGAGCACCCATCGTCCGTCCGTGAAAGGACTTCTCGGCTGCCACGATGTTGGGGCGGCCGGTCAGGCGAGCGATCTTGAACGCCGCCTCGTTGGCCTCGGTTCCCGAATTACACAGGAACACCCGGCCGGTGGCACCGGCACCGAGGTGCGCGAGCAATTGCTCGGCCAACGCGATACCTGGTTCTGTCGCATACAGATTCGAGGTGTGCCCAAGGGTGGACAGCTGAGTGGTGACCGCCTCGATCACCGCCGGATGGGCATGTCCGAGGATGTTCACGGCAATACCCGCGAGCAGATCCAGATACTGCTTGCCATCGGCGTCCGTCACCACCGCGCCCTCGCCGCGGACGAGCGCCACGCGCGGAACACCGTAGTTGTCCATCAACGAATTCGACCACCGCTGTTGCAGATCGAGGGTGGACTCGGTGCCGGTCATGGCGTGACTCCTGACGTAGAAGAATGATCGGGGGTGACCATGGTGCCGATTCCCTCACCGGTGAACAGCTCCACCAGAACGGAATGTTCGACGCGACCGTCGATGACATGCGCCGACGGAACACCCGATCGAACCGCACGCAGGCAGGCTTCCATCTTCGGCACCATCCCGGCGTCGAGCGAGGGCAGCAACGCCTCGAGCGTGGACGCGTCGATCTCGGAGGTCAACGAGCTGCGATCGGGCCAATCGGTGTACAGGCCTTCGACATCGGTGAGCACCACCATCTTCTCGGCACCGATGGCACTGGCAAGAGCCGCTGCCGCAGTGTCGGCGTTGATGTTGTGTACGACGCCATCGCGGTCGGGAGCGATGGTGGACACCACCGGAATGCGTCCTGCTGCAATGAGATCGAAGACCGCTGCAGGGTTCACCGAGGTGACGTCGCCGACGAGGCCGATATCGGTCTCGGTGCCGTCGACCAGCACGGTACGACGCGTCGCGGTGAACAGGTGCGCGTCCTCACCGGAGATTCCCACGGCGTACGGACCGTGACCGTTGATCAATCCGACCAGCTCGCGCCCGACCTGCCCGAACAACACCATCCTCGCGACGTCCATGACCTCCGGCGTGGTGACGCGGAATCCGCCGCGGAATTCACCTGTCAGGCCGAGTCTGGTCAGCATGGCCGAGATCTGCGGCCCGCCGCCGTGAACGACGACCGGGTGTATTCCGACGGTGCGCAGAAATACCATGTCGGCCGCGAAAGCCCGCTTCAGATCGTCGTCGACCATGGCGTTTCCGCCGTACTTCACGACGACGATCTTGCCCGAGAATCGTTGCAGCCAGGGCAGAGCCTCGGCGAGAGTGAAGGCCTTCTGCGCGGCCGTCAACTGCAGTGCCGCCGAGGTCATGACGAGTACGCCGAATTCTCTTCGACGTACGCGTGCGAGAGATCGGTGGTGCGGATGGTGGCCGACCCTGCGCCGAGACCGAGATCGATGGTCACCGCGATGTCGACACCGGACAGGTCGACCTCCCGAGCCCCCGGCGCTCCCACGCCGTCGATGCACACCGGATCACCGTTGAAGGCCACTGCAATTCGATCCGGATCGAGCTCGATCGGGGCGATACCGATTGCCGCGAGCACTCGACCCCAGTTGGGATCCGACCCGAACAGAGCTGTCTTCACCAGCGAGTCCCTGGCGACAGTGCGCGCGCCGATCAGGGCGTCGTCCTCGTTCATCGCACCCGACACGGTGATCCGCACCCGCTTGGTAACGCCCTCGGCGTCCGCCATCATCTGGTCGGCCAGATCGTCGCACACCGCCAGGACCGCAGCGTCGAGTTCTTCCTGCGACGGTGCCACTCCGCTGGCCCCGGAGGAGAGCAGTAGCACGGTGTCGTTGGTCGAGGACGCGCCGTCGACGTCGAGCCGGTCGTAGGACAATCGAGTCGCCGCGCGCAGCGCCTTGTCCAGTTGTTCTGCGGTGGCAACGGCATCGGTGGTGATGACGCTGAGCATCGTGGCCAACGACGGTGCCAACATGCCCGCACCCTTGGCCATGCCGCCGACGTTCCATTTGTCGGCATGGTGAACAGCCGCCTGCTTGGGCACGGTGTCGGTGGTCATGATCGCGTACGCCGCATCCGTGCCACCCGAAATACCGCCTGCGAGTTCGTGTACCACCTCGGTCACGCCGGGCAGCAGCTTGTCCATCGGGAGCCGATCACCGATGAGACCCGTCGAGCACACGGCAACCTCGATCGCCCCGGTCTCGGAACCCCAATTGCTCAGGGCGGACGCCACTTCCTCGGCCGTACGGTGTGAATCCTGGAAGCCAGGCGCACCCGTGCAGGCATTGGCACCACCGGAGTTGAGAATCACTGCGCGCAGCCGTCCGGTGGAGAGCACCTGCTGCGACCACAAGACCGGAGCAGCCTTGACCTTGTTGCGGGTGAACACACCCGCCGCAGCGAAATCGGGACCCTCGTTGAACACCAAGGCCAGATCGGACTTGCCACTCGCCTTGATACCGGCCGGAATACCGGCGGCGCGGAACCCCGCGGGACAGGTGACACCCTGCGTGCGCACGAGCTTTCCCGCAACCATGCCGACGGCCTTCGCCTCGCTCTCGACGCTGCTCATGGCGCTACTCCTACGGTAGAGAGACCCTCGGTCTCGGTGATTCCCAGTGCAAGGTTCATGGATTGGACTGCGGCACCCGCCGTGCCCTTGGCCAGGTTGTCGATGGCCGCGATCACGACGAGCAAGCCGGCGTCCGCGTCGACCGACACGCTCATCTGCACGGCGTTCGACCCGATGACCGAACCGGTCTGCGGAAGCCGACCGGCCGGAAGCACGTGCACGAACGGCTCTGCGGCGTAGGCCCTCTCGTAGATCTCGACGGCCTGCGTCTGCGTTGCGGTGGTGACCGCGGTGCAGGTGGCCAGGATTCCGCGAGGCATCGGTGCGAGAACCGGCGTGAAGGACACCGATACAGCACTACCGGCGACGGCCGAGAGGTTCTGCACGATCTCGGGAGTGTGACGGTGTGCGCCCGCAACCGCGTACGCCCGAACCGAACCCATCACCTCCGAACCGAGAAGATCGGCCTTGGGAGCGCGACCGGCACCCGAACTACCGGTGACGGCAACGATATTGACGCGGGGCTCGATGATGCCTGCGGCGACGGCAGGTGCGAGCGCGAGGGACGACACCGTCGGGTAGCACCCGGGAACCGCGATGCGAGTGGCACCGATCAACCTTTCACGGCAGCCCGGCAACTCCGGCAATCCGTACGGCCAACTACCCGCATGAGGACTCTTGTAGTACTTCTCCCAGGCCGCACCATCGGTGAGGCGGAAGTCGGCCCCGCAGTCGATGATCACCACGGACTCGGGCAGCTGCAGCGCGAGCTCGGCGGACTTGCCGTGCGGGAGCCCCAGGAACACGACGTCGTGCCCGGCGAGTTCGTCGACGGTGGTCGGGGCGAGAACGCGGTCTGCGAGTGGCAACAGGTGGGGATGGAATTCACCCAGCGTCGCACCGGCATTGCCGCCCGCGGTCAGAGAGCCGATGACCAACGAACCGTCGCGCACCCCCGGGTGCCCGAGGAGCAGTCGAAGAATCTCACCACCGGCGTATCCGCTTGCGCCCGCCACCGCGATGCGCCTCGGCGTGGCCTCCGAAATAGTCATGCGGTTTATTATGCAGCATCATGCAAGCTCATTCATGAATGGGTCCGGTGTGTCACCGTCCACCCATGGACTTGCGGATCTCGTCGAGCTTCCTGCGGCCGGCTTCCTGCCGCTCGTTCCACTGCTCGTCGAGGTCACGGCCCGCCGCCGATTCTCGGTCCAACTCCTCTGCACCGACGGCTGTGCCCGATCGCTGTTCGACCTTGTCGCGCACACCGTCCCAGGTGGGCACCCCCGAATCGGTGAAGTCACCGATCGGCGCGCTCGCCGACCCCGCACCGTATCCGGTGCCGGCGGGCAGGTCCTCCACCAGCTCCGCGTCGACGATCCCCGGCACGGTTCCGCCGAGCGGAGCCCCCGGCGGTGGGTCCCCGAGCGGCTGATCGATCCGCGGCTTGGTCACCTGCGGAACGTCGACATCGGGAACGGTTCCGGGTGGCGCTCCGCGATCGGGACCGATCGGCTCCGGTTCTGCGGTGCTCAGCTCGGCCGCCAGAGCCGACGCGGCAGCTGCCACCGGGGCCAGGCGCGGGCGACCCGCCACGGCGGCCAGAATCTCCTCGACCACCCGAAGATCCGTCGGCGTGCCGTCTTTCTCGAACTCACTCATGCGCTGCTCCCGTCACCCGTGGCCACTCGTGACTCCACGCTACGGACACGCGAGCCCGGCCGTGGACGGATCAACTGCGCGGCTGCACTGATTCAACTGCGGAGCTGCGCTGGTTCAACTGCGCAACTGCGCTCCGACGGCCTTCGATGCCGCTTCGACCGCAGCATCGCGGGCAGCCGTAGCCTGATCCTCGGTCAAGGTGCCGTCGGCACCGCGGAAGCGCAACGCGAACGCCAGCGACTTGCGCCCCTCGCCGACCTGTTCACCCTCGTAGACGTCGAACAGTCGAATCGACTCGAGCAGATCGCCACCACCGATCGTGAGAGCGGCTTCCACCGACGCCGCCGGGACGGAGGCGTCGACCACCACGGCCACGTCCTGCAGCACCGCCGGATAGGGCGACACCTCGGGGGCAGGCAGCGATTCGACCACGGGCAGAGCGCTCAGGCTCAACTCCACGGCGCACGTACGCGGCGGCAAGCCCGCCCGCTCGAGCACCGCCGGATGCAGCTCGCCCGCGTATCCGACGACCTCGCCGTCGAGCAGGACCTCCGCGCACCGACCTGGATGCCACGGAAGATGTTGTGCCGCCCGAAGATCGACGTGCACTCCGGACGCCTCGGCAACAGTGCGCACCGCAGCGAACGCATCGGCGGCCTCGGCGGCGCGGCCGGGACCCCACGGGCCCGACAACTCACGCTGACCGGTGAGCACCATGCCCACGTGCACCGGCTGCGCCGGCAACGAACCGCGAAGCATCGCGATCTGGTCGTCGGTGGGACGACGATCGACCGGCAACGCGTCCACGGCGGCGGTGGCGTCGTGCCGCAGCACCACCTGTGCAATGCCGAACAACGAGACGTCTCGCTGGCCGCGGGCGATGTTCCTGCTCAACATCTCGAGCAAACCCGGAAGGACGGTGGTCGCGAGCTCGGGACGGTCGGCCTCGAGTGGATTGAGCACCGAGGTGGTCGCGCGCCGCGGATCGTCCGCGTCGAGACCCCATGTATCGAACACACCCTTGGGCAGAAACACCGGAGGCAACACCTCGACGTATCCGGAGAACGCGAGTGCCTTACCGACGGCGCGCCTGCGCTTCTGTTCGGCGGTGAGGCCGCGACCTCCCGGGGCCGACGGCAGCACCGACGGAATCTGTTCGAGCCCTTCGAGCCGCAGCACCTCTTCCACCAGGTCGGCGCGCTGCACCAGGTCCGGTCGCCAGGACGGCGGGGTGACGATGAGCTGGCCGTGTCCGCCGTCGCCGACAGACACCTCGACGCCGCAGCCGATCTGCGTCAACCGTCGGGCAGCGGTTCCATTGGGGTACTGCACTCCGGCGATTCGATCCGGTAGGTCGAAGTCCATCGTGACCGTCGGATATTCGGCGGCTTCGCCGATATCGGTCAACACGGGCTCGATCCGACCACCGGCGATCTCGACCAGCAACTGTGCTGCTCGATCCAGCGCTGCGACCGGAAGAGCAGAATCGACTGTCCGCTCGAAACGCTTGCTGGCCTCGCTGGAGAGCTTGTGGCGACGCCCGGTGCGGAACACCGCGAGCGGATCGAACGATGCAGCTTCGAGTACGACCTCGGTGGTCGAGTCGTCCACTTCGGTGGACGCGCCGCCCATGACACCGGCCAACGAGATGGCTCCCGACCCGTCGGCGATGACGACGTCCTCGGCATCGAGCGACCGCTCGACGCCGTCCAGAGTGGTCAGCTTCTCCCCCTCATTCGCGCGGCGGACGACGAGATCGCCGTCGAGCTTGGCCGCATCGAACGCGTGCAGCGGCTGGCCGAGTTCGTGCAGCACGTAGTTGGTGACATCGACGGCCGCCGAGATCGGGCGTACGCCGGCCAGCAGCAGTCGACGCTGCATCCACCAAGGCGTCGTCGCCGTCGGATCGATTCCGACGATCTTGCGCAACGCGAATCGCGATGCGCCCGACTTCGGTTCGACGGTGACCGACCAGGCGTCACCGGTGACCTCGGTGGGGACCGTGCGCGCCGGATCCACGAACGGAAGGTCGAAACTGCAGGCCAGTTCGCGGGCGAGGCCGCGGACCGAGAAGGCGTAGCCGCGATCCGGGGTCACGTTGAGCTCGATGACCGAGTCCAGCAGACCGAGAACGGCTCTGGCGTCGTCGCCCGGAGCGGCCGTGCCCTCGGGCAGCACCAGAATTCCGGAGTGATCCTTACCCAACCCGAGTTCGAGCGTCGAGCAGATCATGCCGTTGGAGTTGCGGCCGTAGGTCTTGCGCGACGCGATGGCGAATCCCCCGGGCAGGACGCTGCCCGGCAGCGCGGCCACGATGAGGTCGCCCTCGGCGAAGTTCCTGGCGCCGCAGACGATTTCCTGAGGCTCGGCGGCTCCGACGTCCACGAGGCAGAAGCGAATCGGCTTCTTGAACTCGGTCAGCTCCTCGATCGAACTCACCCGACCGACGACCAGAGGGCCGGTCACGTTGTCCAGCGACTCGAGTTCCTCGACCTCGAACCCGACCCGTACGAAACCGGCGTCGAGCTCCTCGGGCGACACGGCCCAGTCGGGAGTCCCCGCGTGTAGGACCTCGGTCAGCCAGGATTGTGGGACTCGCACGTGTGCTCAGCTCTTTCTTGTATCCGAGAAGAAGTGGGGCGGGTGAAGAACGTCCGTCAGGCCTGAACACCGAAGGGCAAGGTGAACCTGATGTCGCCCTCGACGATGTCGCGCATGTCCGGGATGTCGTTGCGGAACTGGAGCGTCCGCTCGAGACCCATTCCGAACGCGAATCCGGTGTAGACCTCGGGGTCGATGCCGCTGGCCTGCAACACCTTCGGGTTGACCATTCCGCAGCCACCCCACTCGACCCAACCGGCGCCGCCCTTCTTCTTCGGGAACCACACGTCGACCTCGGCCGACGGCTCGGTGAACGGGAAGTAGTTGGGGCGCATGCGAGTACGGGTGTCGTTGCCGAACAGTGCCTTCGCGAACGCATCCAGCGTGCCGCGCAGGTGCGCCATGGTCAGGCCCTTGTCGATGGCAAGACCCTCGACCTGATGGAAGACCGGAGTGTGCGTCGTGTCGAGTTCGTCCGTGCGAAACGTCCGGCCTGGGCAGACGACGTAGATCGGAACCTCACGCGAGAGCATCGACCGGACCTGAACCGGCGAAGTGTGCGTGCGCAGCACCTGCCGCGAACCCTCGGGCGCGATGTGAAAAGTGTCCTGCATCGTGCGCGCAGGGTGGTCGGGTAAGAAGTTGAGCGCATCGAAGTTGAAGTGCTCGGTCTCGACCTCGGGGCCTTCTTCGACTTCCCAGCCCATTGCGACGAACACGTCGGCGACCTGTTCGGAAATGATCGTGATGGGGTGCCGGGCGCCGGCGGGAGCTCGGTCGGTCGGCAGTGTCACATCGATGGTCTCGGCGACCAGGATGGCGGCGTCACGCTCGGCCGACAGCACGGCGCGTCGTTCGTCGAAGGCCTTCTGCACTCGATCGCGCGCTGCCTTGACGCGTTTGCCCGCGTCCGCCTTCTGGTCCCCCGGGATCGCACCGAGGGCGCGCTGCGCCAGCGCCAACGGAGCCTTGCCGCCCACGTGATCGATCTTGACCTTGGTCAGAGCATCGAGGTCCGACGCGTCCGCGAACGCCTGCTCGGCCGAGTCCACTGCGGTTCCGAGCGCAGACTCCTCGAGAACGCTCGGATCCACCGGCTCGGTTGCGACATCTTTCTTCGCCACGACAGCTGCACTCCTCGAGTAATAGTCGGTGTCTGCCACGAAGGGTCGTTGCTCAGGCTTCACTCCTGCGCAACAAGGGTCGTTGCGCAGGCTTCACTCCTGCGCGGAGCAGACAGGTATCGATCCTAGGCGACCGCGCTCACGAGGTTCCGGAGCGTCGCTGTGCCCGAGCACTCGCGTACAGGCAGATCGCCGCTGCAGTCGCGAGGTTGAGGCTCTCGGCGCGGCCGTGGATCGGGATTCGAATACGGTGATCGGCATCGCGCGTCACCGACTCGGGGAGCCCGTGCGCCTCGTTGCCGAACAACCACGCGGTCGGTTGCGTGAGCAACTCGTCGGCGTCGTCCAAGTCCACTTCGCCGTCGGCGGCCGTGGCGACGATGGTCAGACCCGCCCTGCGCAACGCGTCGATTCCGGACTCGATCGATCGCTCCCGAGCGATGGGCAGGTGGAACACGCTGCCCGCCGAGGCGCGGACGCACTTTCCGTTATGGGGGTCCACCGAGTCACCCAGCAAGACAATCGAATCCGCTCCAGCCGCGTCGGCGACGCGAATGACCGTCCCGGCATTGCCCGGCTCGGCAGTTTCCACCGGTACGGCGACCAACCGCGGTGTTCCGGCCAACGCACGGTCGAGCGGGACGACGATCAACTCGGTGACTGCGATGAGACCCTGCGGCGTCACGGTGTCGGACAATGCCTTCGCAGCGCGGTCTGTGATCGGAAAAACTCGTGCGCCAGCGGCCTCGACGGACGCAATGAGGTCGTGGTGGCGCTCGAGAGCATCCGGGGTGAAGAACAGCTCACGAACCAACCGGGACTGCGCCGCCTCGGACACCGCGTTGAAGCCTTCGGCGAGGAAGAGCCCGGACTTCTTGCGTTCCGCGGCTCGCGCGAGCTTGACGGCCGAAACGACCCGCGGAGTTCGCTCGGTCAGCGAATCCACGGGCCGTTTCGGTGTTGAGTCGTCGTACGTCGACTCGCTCAGGCTGCTTCTCCGGCCGGAGCGTTGACATCGGCAGGCAGTGCAGCCTTGGCGATGGCGACCAGGCTTGCGAATGCCGCAGCATCCGACACCGCGAGCTCCGCAAGGATCTTGCGGTCGACCTCGACGCCCGCGGCCTTGAGGCCCTGGACGAAGCGGTTGTACGTGATGTCGTTGGCCCGAGCTGCAGCGTTGATACGCGTGATCCACAGCTTGCGGAAGTCACCCTTGCGTGCGCGGCGGTCCCGGTACGCGTAGGTCAGCGAGTGGAGCTGCTGCTCCTTGGCCTTGGTGTACAGACGTGAGCGCTGTCCGCGGTATCCCTTGGACGCTTCGAGAATCGAACGGCGCTTCTTCTGGGCGTTGACGGCCCTTTTTACGCGTGCCACTGGTAAATCCTGTCGATCTGGGGGCTTGTGAAACCCCGAATGGTAAAGGGATGAAGCCGACCGGTATCAGTCGGCGGCCGGTCCAGATCAGATGCCGAGCAGGCGCTTGATCCGCGGTACGTCGGGCTTCTTGACGACGGCAACACCATCGAGGCGACGAGTCACCTTGGTGGGCTTGTGCTCGAGCAGGTGGCGACGGCCGGCCTTCTGGCGCAGGATCTTGCCGCTGCCGGACACCTTGAATCGCTTCTTGGCACCACTGTGGGTCTTCTGCTTGGGCATGAAATCCTCTTCTTCTGTAATCGCTCTTCGGTGTTGCATGGCACAGCCGTACGACGCAACGGAAAAACTGTGCACCGAAGCGGGTGTAGGGCTGTCTTACTGGTAGAGCACGAGGCTCAGTTGGTCTGCGCCGGAGTAGCCGGAGCTGCTGCGGCCGGTGCCTCGGCAGCCGGGGCTGCATCGGCGGGCTGTGCCGGCGCGGGAGCCGGTGCGCGTTGCGCGGGCGGTGCCGCTGCGCTCTCCTGTGCCTTGACGCGAGTCTTGGCACCCTTGTGCGGTGCCAACACCATCGTCATGTTGCGGCCGTCCTGCTTGGCCGAGGTCTCCACGAAGCCGAGCTCCGCGACGTCCGCGCCCAGGCGCTGCAGCAGACGGAAACCGAGTTCGGGTCGCGACTGCTCGCGACCGCGGAACATGATGGTGACCTTGACCTTCGAGCCCGCTTCGAGGAAGCGAACGACGTTGCGCTTCTTGGTCTCGTAGTCGTGCGCGTCGATCTTGGGGCGGAGCTTCTGCTCCTTGATGACGGTGAGCGTCTGGTTCTTGCGCGATTCGCGCGCCTTCTGCGCAGCCTCGTACTTGAACTTCCCGTAGTCCATGATCTTGCAGACCGGCGGACGCGCGTCGGGAGCTACTTCGACAAGATCGAGGTCGGCTTCGAGAGCCAAGCGGAGTGCATCTTCAACACGCACGATCCCCACCTGTTCACCGCCCGGTCCGACAAGCCGGACCTCGGGAACTCGGATGCGATCGTTGATGCGGGTCTCAGTGCTGATGGGGCCTCCTAGGTAGTGCGGTGTGGTGTGTAACCCGACCGCCTGCCACTGGCACAGCCCGTCGCCGTCGATCCTCGACATTCCCCGCAGCGATGCGAATCGCTGCAACGAAAAAACCCTGCTCCCGGTGTGAACCGATAGCAGGGCCCGATGTCGACCGGTCGACCCGCATGACATGACGTCGTACAGTCTCCTCACTGAGAGGAAGCACGCTGGCTACCCGAGAGGGTGAACCATCGTGCGACCGGACCGGAAGTAGCGTGTCGATGCCTACGTGCCGGTGGGAGTCGGGCTCCACTTGCTGCCTCCGTGCGGTGCACTCCATCGAGAAGCGCACGCCGAAGACGGTCGTCGAGTCACACTACCAGCAGATTCGAGAAACCGACAATCGAGCCCGATCGCACCCGGACTCGTCGGCACCCGATTCTCCCGACAGTAGGCGGCGTGGGATTCTCGTAGGCATGACCAGCTCCCCCAATCACGACGATGCCGCAGGTGCCGACCCCCTGGGTGCCGAGCCCGAAGTCCGTGAACTCGCCGAGGTCCCCGCGGTCGAGGTCATCAGCCGCGCTGCGGTCATGCTGATGAGTTCCGCAGCCGAGAAGCTGGGACTGTCCGAGCCGGATCCCGCCGAGAGCCCATATCTCGACCTCGACGAGGCACGACGCGTCATCACCGCGCTGGCAGGCCTGGTCACCGCGTCGGTGGAATACCTCGGTCCCCATGCCGGACCCATTCGCGACGGGTTGCAGGCACTGCAGCGCGCATTTCGGGAAGCATCTGCCCACCCGGACGAGCCAGGAAAGGGTCCAGGCGAGAAGTACACCGGTCCGGTGCACTGAGCAGGACCTTCGACGACGACAGCTGCATACCCACGAAGCCGCACCCGGTCGATACCGAGTGCGGCTTCGTGGTTACCGGGACATGAGTCAGACAGCAGCGACCTTGCGTGGCCTGCGCTTCTTCGGAGCAGCTTTCACCGGCGGGGCCACGACGGACTCGCGGGAGAGCGCCTCCTGCAGGAATTTTCCGGTGTAGCTTTCGGGTACCGCTGCTACGGCTTCCGGATTACCTTGTGCCACAAGCGTTCCACCGCCGGAACCACCTTCGGGTCCCATGTCGATGACCCAGTCCGAAACCTTGATGACGTCGAGATTGTGCTCGATCACGATCACCGTGTTGCCCTTGTCCACGAGGCCGTTCACGACGCCGAGCAGCTTGCGAATGTCCTCGAAGTGCAGGCCGGTGGTCGGTTCGTCGAGGATGTAGACCGTGCGGCCGGTGGACCGCTTCTGCAGTTCCGCTGCCAGCTTGACGCGTTGCGCCTCGCCGCCGGACAACGTCGTTGCCGGTTGGCCGAGCCGCACGTACCCGAGACCGACCTCGACGAGCGTCTTCAGGTAGCGGTGGATCGAGGTGATGGCCTCGAAGAAGTCGGCAGCCTCCTCGATCGGCATATCCAGAACCTCGGCGATGGTCTTGCCCTTGTAGTGGACTTCGAGTGTCTCGCGGTTGTACCGGGCGCCCTCACAGACCTCGCACGGAACGTAGACGTCCGGCAGGAAGTTCATCTCGATCTTGAGTGTGCCGTCTCCTGAGCAGGCCTCACACCGGCCGCCCTTGACGTTGAACGAGAATCGACCGGGCTGGTAGCCGCGCACCTTGGCCTCGGTGGTCGCCGCGAACAGCGTGCGGATCTTGTCGAATACCCCGGTGTAGGTGGCAGCGTTCGAGCGTGGGGTGCGGCCGATGGGCGACTGATCCACCCGTACGAGCTTGTCGAGCTGATCGAGTCCGTTGATACGCGTGTGCCGACCGGGAACCTGACGGGCACCGTTGAGCTTGTTGGCCATCACCGTCGCGAGGATGTCGTTGACGAGCGTGGACTTACCCGAACCCGACACTCCGGTGACCGAGGTCAGCACGCCGAGCGGGAAGCTGACGTCGATGCCGCGAAGATTGTGCTCGCGGGCACCGACCACGGTGACCTGACGCTTCTTGTCCACGACACGACGGGTGTCGGGAAGCGGAATCTCCATCCGCCCGGACAGATACGCACCGGTCAGCGATTCCTGGTTGGTCAACAGGTCCTCGTACGAACCGCTGTGCACGACGCGTCCGCCGTGCTCACCCGCCAGCGGACCGATGTCGACGATCCAATCGGACGTGCGGATGGTGTCCTCGTCGTGCTCGACGACGATCAGTGTGTTTCCGAGATCGCGCAACCGCGTCAACGTGTCGATCAGACGGCGGTTGTCTCGTTGGTGCAGTCCGATGGACGGCTCGTCGAGGACGTAGAGAACGCCGACGAGTCCCGACCCGATCTGGGTGGCGAGCCGGATGCGCTGGGCCTCCCCGCCGGACAGCGAGCCGGCGGTCCTGGCCAGTGACAGGTATTCCAGACCGACGTCGAGGAGGAAGCCGAGTCGAGCCTGAACCTCCTTGAGGACCTGCCCAGCGATCGCTTCCTCGCGGCGACCGAGGGTGAGACTGTTCAAGAAGTTCGCGGTGTCGGCAATCGACAACTCGCACACCTCGGCGATCGACTTCGGCCCGAAATCGCCCGCTGCGATCGTCACCGACAGGATCTCGGGCCGCAGCCTGGCACCGTTGCAGGTGGGACACGGCACGTCGCGCATGTAGCCGTCGTAGCGTTCCTTCATCTGCTCGGACTCGGTCTGCTCGAGTCGACGATGCAAGAACGGCATCACACCCTCGAACTCGGCGTAGTACGACCGCGTGCGGCCGTAGCGGTTCTTGTACTTCACGTGTACCTGGTGATCGCTGCCCTCGAGGACCGCACGCTTGACCTTGGCGGGCAACTTGTTCCACGGCGCGTTCAGGTCGAACCCCATGGCGTCGGCGAGCCCGGACAACAGTCGACCGAAATACTCCGATGTCTGGCCCATCGACCACGGTGCGATGGCACCGTCCGCGAGGCTGAGATCGCCGTCGGGAACGACCAGCTCCGGGTCGACCTCCTTGCGCACGCCGAGCCCGACGCAATCCGGGCACGCACCGTACGGCGAGTTGAAGGAGAACGACCGCGGTTCGAGATCGTCGATGGACAAGGGGTGGCCGTTGGGGCACGCGAGCTTCTCGGAGAACCGGCGCTCACGGTCCGATGCATTCTCGTCCCGGTCGACGAAATCGAGCACAACGATGCCGTCGGCCAGTCGAAGTGCGGTTTCGACCGAGTCGGTCAGACGCTGCTTCGAGCTCGACTTGACGGTCAGACGGTCTACGACGACCTCGATGTCGTGCTTTTCCTGCTTCTTGAGCACCGGCGGGCTCGTGAGCTGATGGACGACGCCGTCGACCCGAACACGCGAGTAGCCCTGAGTGTTGAGAGAGTCGAACAGGTCGACGAACTCGCCCTTGCGAGTGCGCACCACTGGGGCGAGTACCTGGAACTTCAGGCCCTCCTCCATGTCCAGCACCTGATCGACGATCTGCTGCGGAGTCTGCTTCGCGATCTGTTCGCCGCACACCGGGCAATGAGCCGTTCCTGCACGCGCGTACAACAGGCGGAGGTAGTCGTAGACCTCGGTGATGGTGCCCACCGTCGATCGCGGATTGCGGTTGGTCGACTTCTGATCGATGGAGACCGCAGGCGAGAGGCCCTCGATGAAATCGACGTCCGGCTTGTCCATCTGGCCGAGGAACTGACGCGCGTACGCGGACAGCGACTCCACATAGCGACGCTGACCTTCGGCGAAGATCGTGTCGAAGGCGAGGGACGACTTGCCCGAGCCGGACAGACCCGTGAACACGATCAGCGCGTCCCGAGGCAGGTCGATGTCGACTCCCCGCAGATTGTGCTCCCGTGCACCTCGCACTATCAGGCGATCCGCCACTGTGTTCCCTTCTTTCCGAACGAGCACGTCCAGTCGAGTTGCTGCACGACGCAGCAGTGCACGACGTTCGAGTCGCGTGATGACGTGTGATGCCGACGCACCGGTCACACGTCGTGTAACCGTGGACCCCACGTCGAAAACCTGTTGTGGTGAGGGACGAACCTCACGCAGTAGCAATGGTAGATCCAGGCACCGACACACTTTTCCACGTGCGCGACCCCACCGCCCCTCGTGCCGCCGACGACGGTAGCGTCCTCGAAATGGACGAGCACCTCATGGCCATCGACGACAATTACACCGGCGTCGTCGCCCAGGGTTCGCAACCGCAACGGCGGACGATTCCCGGAGCGACGATCACAAAGATGTCGGTCGGCCCCATGGACAACAACACCTACCTTGTCGTCTGTTCCGCAACAGGTCACTCGGTGCTGATCGACGCCGCCAACGAGGCCGACCGCATCTCGTTGCTCATCGACGAGAACGCGCCGACCCTGTCACTCATCGTGACGACTCACCAGCACGCCGACCACTGGCAGGCCCTGGCCGACATCGCCGGCGGTACGGACTCTCCGACCGCGGCCCACGAACTCGACGCCGAGCCCCTCCCGGTGACTCCTGACCGTCTGCTCGCCGATCGGGACACAGTATCGGTGGGCGCGCTCACGTTCGATGTGGTGCACCTGACCGGACACACTCCCGGCTCCATCGCACTCGCTCTGACCGATACCGACGGCACGCGCACCCACCTCTTCACCGGGGATTCGCTCTTTCCCGGTGGCGTCGGCAAAACGGGAAGCCCCGAGGATTTCGCCCGCCTGCTCGACGACGTGACAGAGAAACTGTTCGACCGGTACGGAGACGACACCGTCGTCTACCCGGGCCACGGAAAGGACACCACACTCGGTGCCGAGCGCCCTCACCTGGCCGAATGGCGCGAACGGGGTTGGTGACGGTCGGCGCGCTTGAGACCGTGAATCCCGGGGTATGAATAGTGTGACAAAAGGACGCGCAGCGGTAGGTTTTCCGACCGCAGTGCTGTCCTGGTTCCACCGCCGATGACACGAGAAACTACGCAGGAGGCTGTCAATGCTGGTCCGCCGTATCGCCCGTCCGCTGATGTCTACGATTTTCATCGCAGGGGGCGTCGACGCACTCCGTAATCCCACCGGCAAGGCGCAGGTCGCCACTCCGCTGATCGAGCAGGGCAAGGACGCCCTTCCCAACGACGTCACCGCGAACGTGCCGAGCGACCCGGAGACTCTCGTTCGTGTCAACGGCGGAATTCAGGTCGCGGGAGGAATTCTGTTGGCCACCGGCAAGGCACCGCGCATCGCCTCGATCGCTCTCGCCGGAAGTCTCGTACCGACGACACTCGCCGGGCACGCCTTCTGGAACGAGACGGATCCGGAGGCAAAGGCTGCCCAGCGTATCCACTTCTTCAAGAACCTGAGCCTGCTCGGTGGACTGCTCATCGCAGCCGTCGACACCGAGGGCAAGCCGTCCGTCGCATGGCGTAGCAAGCGCGCAGCACGCCGCGCGCAGGAGACCGTCGTCTCGTCACTGCCGGGTCACTCCACCCACGAGACCGGTGAGCGGGTCAAGGAAATCGCAGCCGTCGCCGCGAGCCGCAGCGCCGATCTCGCCGAGGCCGCACAGCCGAAGCTGGCCAAGTTCGCCGACGCCGCCCAGCCCAAGTTGGCCAAGCTCGCCGACATCGCCACAGAAAAGGGCTCGGAGCTGGCCGAGGTCGCTCAGCCGGCACTGAACCGCTGGGCTCACGTGGCCGCCGACAAGGGTTCCGTCCTCGCCGACGAAGCACAGAAGCGTGGATCCAAGCTCGCCGAACTCGCCGCCGACCGCGGTAGCGACTTGGCCGACGAGGCGCAGAAGCGCGGCTCCAAGCTTGCCGACAAAGCTGCGCACCGCGGAACCGACCTGGCAGAGATCGCGCAGAAGCGCGGATCCAAGCTCGTCGACGTTGCCGCTGATCGTCGCCACGAATTGACCGATGTAGCCCAGAAGCGCGCCTCCAAGCTCGCCGATCTGGCTGCCGAGAGGGGTTCGGTCCTGGCCGACGAAGCGCAGAAGCGCGGAGTCACCTGGGCCGATCTGGCGTCCGATCGCGTGGAGACGTTGAGCAAGCGGGCCCGCAAGCGTGCGGAGAAGCAGAGCAAGGAACTCGAGAAGGTGACCGAGCAGGCTCGCGCCAAGCTCGAGAAGCGAGTTGCCAAGGCTCAGAAGAACTTGGACAAGAAGCTGCAGCAGTACGCGAAGTAGTTCTCGCCGAGAACACAGCAACAGACGCGGCCCTGCCCCGGAACCAGCGGTTCTGCGGCAGGGCCGTTGTGCGACGTAGACTGCTCTGGCTGATTTCGAGGCGATATCTTCGCCTCGGCCGAACTCCCGAGGAGACCCTTTGCCGGACGACGGCCACACATCGAGAAACTCCGATGTGCCGATCGAAGAAGACATCGAGCAGGCGCACCTGACGCGGCTGTACACCCAGCTCGACGCACTCCGCGAGTACGCCGCGAACCGATTGCGTGCGGTGCTGTTGGAGACCGGCGGTACCCCGCAGGCTCGCAGTGAACGCGAATCGTTCAACCAGATGTACACCGAGGACATCGCCAAGTACGACGCCGCCGAGAACGGACTGTGTTTCGGGCGCATCGACCTCGACCCCGAGTCCCTCGACCCGAAGGTCGACGACCGGCCCGAGCGCTACATCGGCCGCGTCGGAATTCTCGACGACAAGAACGATTACGAAACGCTGCTGCTGGACTGGCGCGCCCCAATGGCCCGACCGTTCTACCTTGCGACTCCGGCTGCCCCGGAGAACGTGCTGCGGCGCAGGCACATTCGCACTCGTGGCCGCCGAGTGACATCGATCGCCGACGAATTCCTCGACCTGAAGTCCGCTCGATCGTCGAGCGATGCCGCCGTGGCAGGCGGAGTGGCGAGCGAAGGTGCGCTGCTCTCGGCACTCGATGCCGCACGTACCGGTCAGATGAACGACATCGTCGAGACGATCCAGAGCGAACAGGACGCGATCATCCGATCGCAGCACCGCAGTGTGCTGGTGGTTCAGGGCGGACCGGGTACCGGTAAGACAGCCGTCGCACTGCACCGCGCCGCGTACCTGCTCTACACCTACCGCCAGCAGCTCGGTAAGAGCGGTGTGCTGATCATCGGACCCAACGCCACGTTCCTCGATTACATCGGGCAGGTACTGCCGTCACTCGGCGAGACGGGTGTGCTGCTGTCCACGATCGGCGACCTCTACCCGGGAGTCCGTGCGCAACGCGAGGACACGGCTCTGGCGACCGAGGTCAAGGGCAGACTGTCGATGGTCGAGGTACTGACTCAGGCGGTACGCGACCGTCAGGAAGTTCCCGCCCAACCCCGTCGTCTGAAGTTCGACACCTACGACATCACGCTCGATCGCAAGATCGTCACTCGGGCTCGCGGACGCGCCCGCTCGTCCCGGCGACCGCACAACCTGGCTCGGCCGCTGTTCGTGTCCTCGGTCATCGACCAGTTGGCGAACCAATTGGCGGCGAAACTCGGGCAGAACCTCGTCGACGGGTCCAGCCTGCTCAGCGCCGACGACATCGCGGACATGCGCGACGAGATGCGCGAGGACCAGGACGTCATGGCCGCCGTCGACGAGCTGTGGCCCGATCTGTCTCCTCAGCAGGTACTCCGCGACCTCTTCGCATCGCCCGAGAAGATCGCCGCGGCCGCGCCTGCACTGAACGAGGCGGAGCGGGAGGCTCTCGTTCGTCGGGGCCACGGCTTCTCGTCGGCCGACGCTCCCCTGCTCGACGAACTCGCCGAGCTGCTCGGCGTCGACGACGCGGCCGAACGTGAACAGGCGCAACGCCAATGGCGAGGTCAGATAGCCGATGCCCAGGGCGCACTGGACATCCTGACCGGTTCGGCACCACAGGACCTCGAGGACGAACTCGATCCGGAGATTCTGATGGCGTACGACCTCATCGATGCCGATCAGCTTGCGCGACGCCAGAATTCGGGTCAACGACTCACCACGGCCGAACGAGCCGCCGGTGACCGAACGTGGACCTACGGGCACGTGATCGTCGACGAGGCGCAGGAACTCTCTGCGATGGCGTGGCGAATGGTGATGCGGCGCATACCGAATCGGTGGATGACGCTGGTGGGCGATACTGCCCAGACCGGTGATCCCGCCGGAACATCGTCTTGGGGTTCGGTTCTCGAACCGTACGTGGCCAAGCGGTGGAAGCGAACCGAACTGACGGTGAACTACCGAACACCGTCCGAGATCATGGTCGTTGCACACGACGTGTTGGCTGCCATCGATCCCGAGCAGTCCGAGCCACGATCCATTCGCAGCACCGGAACACGACCGTGGGCCCAACGAGTGGCAGCAGCGGATCTGGTCACCGCGGTGGAGAAGCGAGTTGCCGATCACCCGCGCCCAGGCCTGAGCGCCGTGCTGGTTCCCGCGGGCCACGTCGACCGATTCCGCCATCTGGCAACGGAATCGGTCACCGTATCGACGGTCAAGGATGCCAAGGGACTCGAATTCGACTCGGTCCTGATCGTCGAACCGGCCGCAATCGTGGCCGAGTCCATCAAGGGCATGAACGATCTGTACGTGGCACTCACCCGAGCCACGCAACGCCTCGGTGTGGTGCACGTCGACGCACTACCGGGGGAACTCTCGGCGCTGCAGCCGTTCGAGCCGGAGGTCTAGAGAACGCACATGCCAACGGCCCGCTCCGTCGATCCCATGGAGCGGGCCGTTGCCGAGTGGGGGTTGGATCAGCGGACGGTGTGCACGATCAGAACATCGCAGGTGGACTTGCGAGCGGCGTCCGACGGAACCGAACCCAACAGGCGACCGGTCAACGAGTTCAGACCGCGGTTACCGACGACGAGCAGATCGCCCTTCACCTCGTCCACGAGTGCCAGCAGCGACTCGACGGGGGCACCGACGATCGCCTTCTCCTCGATGTTCTTCGCACCGGCCTTGGTGGCGTGTTCACGCGCAGTGCGCAGAATCTCACGCGTCGGGGCCGATCCGGTGATCTGGTAGGCGTCCTCGCGCAATGCGTCGGCGGCAGCGGACGTGTCCTTCGGATCGGCCGGGTAGTACGCGCAAGCGATCACCAGGGTGGCTTCGGCGTCTCCCGCCAGAGCCGCGGCCTTTTCCACTGCCCGCAGTGACGATTCGGAGCCATCGGTCCCGACGACGACGGTGCGGTAGGCGCTCATTCATTCCTCCATTTGTCGGTCACACACAGATGTGACACTTCTGGTCGAACTCGATTGGTGCAAGTCACAGGACCGAAAGACGTGGTCCGGGGACTGATGCGCTGACATTAGCCGGAACCGGCCGATCGGCACGTGAACTTGGGGAACAACACGATCCGCGCCACTCACATACATTGGTTTCCATGCCGATTCCCCGCCCGCCACTGTCGAGACGGGCCATGACCGTCGTTGCCGCCGTGATCGCAGTTCTGGCGGTAGCCGCTCTCGCATTCGTAGTCCTCCCCCAGGATTCGAGCGCCGACACTTCCACGCGTGATGCGCGCATCACGCTACCGGACAGCCCCGGGTCGACGGGCACCGTCGACATCGACGCACGGCTCTACGCACCTGCTGTCACACCAGCGCCGACTGTGCTGCTCGCCCACGGCTTCGGCGGCAGCAAGGACTCGGTCGACGGTGAGGCGCGCGACCTCGCGGCACGCGGATACACCGTCCTCGCGTACAGCGCACGCGGGTTCGGCGACAGCACGGGTTCGATCTCGATCAACGACCCCGATCGCGAGGTCGCCGACGCGCGCGGACTCATCGACTGGCTCGCCGAACAACCGGAGGTGGAACTCGACGCTCCCGGCGACCCCCACATCGGCGTCGCCGGCGGATCGTACGGCGGCGCACTGGCATTGAGCGCCGGTGGTACCGACCCCAGGATCGATTCGATAGCCGCAGCGATCACCTGGAACGACCTGGGTCAGGCGCTGTTCCCCAACTTCGGGGTCACCTCCGCCGAGGGCCGAGAAGCCCTCGGCGACATCGCTTCTCCTGCAGCCACCGAGTACGGCGGCCCCGGCGTACTCAAGCGCGGCTGGGCCGGAGTGTTCTTCGGCGTCGGCGCATCGAGTGCAGTGCCCGGCGGCGAGGGCGACGGCGAGTCCAGCGCCGACGTCGGCACGTCGGCGTGCGGAAGGTTCGCACCCGAGTTCTGCGACGCCTACGCCCAATCCGCCGTGACCGGTATCCCCAGCCAACAGCTGCTCGATCTGCTGACTGCCCACTCGCCGGTCGCGGTGGCGTCGAACATCACTGCACCGACTCTTCTGGTCCAGGGCTCTCAGGACACTCTCTTCGGCCTGGATCAGGCCGACGCGACGGCGCGTCAGATCGCGGCGGCCGGTGGGAACGTCACCGTGCGGTGGTTCGACGGCGGCCACGACGCAGGCGGAACCGACGACACGAGCGATCGAGCCATCGCAGACTTCTTCGACACGACGTTGCGTGACACGGACACGGAGACCGACACCGGTACCGAGCCGTTCGTGTACTCCACTCAGCGGGCAGCCGACGAGCGCGGCGGCGACCGCGACCGCCGAATGACAGCTCCCGCCTACCCAGGACTGACCCCTGCATCCGACCCCACGGAAACCAGGTCGGTGACGTTCGCACCCACAGCGGAGAACCAGTCGATCATTCGTCCGCCCGGAGCGTCACCGTCGGCGATCTCGTCGGTACCCGGTTTGGGCTCGGTGCTCTCGACTCTCGGATCGACCGGGGCCGGAGCAGCCCTGACCGCGGACCTGCCGGGCCAGTCGGCAACGTTCACCAGCGACCCCGTCGATACGTCCGTGACGATCACCGGTGCCCCGCGAGTGAACCTGCGCGTGGCGTCTCTGGCCGGACCCGATCAAGCCGTTCTGTTCGCGAAACTCTACGACGTCGCGCCGAACGGCACGAGAACACTTCCGGGTGGTGCGGTCTCGGCGATCCGCCTGCCGGCCACCGAGGGCATCGACCCCGTCGACGTCACCGTTGCGCTGCCTGGCATCAGCTACACCGTCCAGCAGGGTCATCGCCTCGAGCTGAGTATCTCCACCACTGATCAGGCCTACGCCGTTCCGCTCGAACCCGCACAGTTCAGCGTCGCCATGACCGACAACACCATCGCATTGCCGACCGTCGCCGCCGTGGCGAGTGCGAACAGCACGGTCCCGGTGGCACCGCTGATCGGCATCGGAGTCGTCCTGCTCGCGGTCGCGGGTGCGATCGTGGCCGGAGTGGTGCGAACCAGACGTCGCGCAGTCGCCGAAGTGGACGAGGACCTCGTCGACACTCCGCTGGTGATCACCGATCTGGCCAAGACGTACTCCAACGGCTTCCGCGCCGTCGACGGCGTGAGCTTCGAGGTGAAGCAGGGCCAGGTTCTGGGTCTCCTCGGTCCCAACGGCGCAGGAAAGACCACCACCCTGCGGATGTTGATGGGCCTGATCACTCCCACCGGCGGCGACATTCGAGTCTTCGGCCACAAGGTGACGCCCGGTGCCCCGGTGCTGTCCAGGTTGGGCTCGTTCGTCGAAGGATCCGGCTTCCTGCCGCACCTGACCGGAACGCAGAACCTGCGGCTGTACTGGGAAGCGACCGGTCGTCCGATCGAGGACGCCCACCTCGAGGAAGCCCTCGAGATCGCCGACCTCGGCACCGCGATCGAACGCAAGGTCAAGTCGTACAGCCAGGGGATGCGGCAGCGGCTGGCGATCGCCCAGGCCATGCTGGGGCTGCCGGATCTGATGGTCCTCGACGAACCGACCAACGGACTCGACCCACCGCAGATCAGGACGATGCGTGACGTGCTGATCAACTACGCGAAGACCGGACGAACCGTGTTGGTGTCGAGCCATCTGCTCGCCGAAGTGGAGCAGACCTGCACCCATGTGGTCGTCATGAATCGCGGATCGGTGATCAGTTCCGGTACGGTCCGCGAACTGACCGCGGCCGGCGGACAGACGGAGATCAGGGTCGACGACGCCACGCGCGCGCAGTCCGTGCTCGGTGCCTCCGGCCACGACGGCGCGGTGATCGTCGACGACGGCACGGTGACCGTCGACCTGACCGACGCCGACTCCGCCGTCGTGATCAGAGAGCTGGTCACCGCAGGGATTTCGGTGCGCGGATTCTCGCAATCGACGCGCCTCGAAGACGTGTTCCTCGACCTCGTCCACCGGGACAACCCAGGGTCCGACACCAGCAAGGATCGCTCATGAGCACCACACACGCAGACGGGCGCGCTGCCGGGTACACCGGCGGCAGCACCTTGCCGTTCCGTACCGAGTTGCGCAGGCAACTGGGACGTCGCCGCACTCAGCTGGCCATCGGCTTCCTGGCCCTACTTCCGGTGATCCTGGCCATCGCCTTCACCGTCGGTAGCTCGAGTGCGGACTCCGATGCCGATGGGCTCATCGAGCTCGGCACTCGCGGAGGCATGAACTTCACCGTCTTCGCTCTGTTCATGTCCGTGGGATTTCTGCTGATCGTGGTGGTGGCCCTGTTCTTCGGCGACTCGGTGGCAAGCGAAGCTTCGTGGTCGAGCCTGCGATACCTGCTGGCCATTCCCGTGCCCCGGAGTCGACTGCTGACGCAGAAGGCCTTGGTGTCGGCCACCCTGTCCAGTGCTGCGATCGTGGTGCTCGTCGGGGTGTCGCTGTTGATCGGCACCGTGATGTACGGCGCGGAGTCGCTCATCACCCCGCTGGGTGAGGGACTGTCGTACGGAACCTCGCTGGTGCGGCTACTGATCGCGGTCGCGTACATCGGCATCAACCTGCTCTGGGTGGCCGGCCTGGCGATGCTGCTGTCGGTGCTCACCGACGCCCCTCTCGGGGCCGTCGGCGGCGCCGTGATGACGTCGATTCTGATGCAGATTCTCGATCAGATCACCGCACTCGGATCACTGCGCAACTACCTACCCGGGCACTACGCCAATTCGTGGATCGACGCATTCGGCACGAGCATCGACTGGAACGACATGGTGGTCGGCTCGTTCTCGGCCATCGCATACGCGGCTCTGTTCGGGCTGATCGCGTGGCGACGTTTCGGCACCAAGGACATCACCAGCTGAGACGGACTACTTCTTTTTGATCGCTGGTCCGAAGACGCCCTCGGGAATGGTGCCCTGGCCGACGATCGTTTCGCGCCACGGCGTCGCGAGCGAGACCAGCCGAGCGGCACCGTCCTCGCCGAGGGCGGCCCACGGCGCAACGGCAAGGTCGTTGGTGATGTCCTCGACCAACGTGCGCAGATCCGTGCCGTCCTGAGTCAACGCTTCGTCGGACGAGAGCAGCTCGCGGTCGGACAGAGATGCGACCGCTGCGTCCCATTGCTCCGTCGACCATCCACGACGCTTGCGCGCGAACTCCTTCTCGAAGCCGTAGCCGGTGGCAGTGTGGGTGATGAGGGCCTCGAGACCGTTCAAGCCCGCCGTTTGCAGCGCCGCAATGTGACCGTCGCCGCGGTATTCGCGAATCAGCGTCAGGGCGTGCCACAGCACGAGGTGCGGAGCTGTGGGCCAGTCGAGCTCGGCGTACGCGGCGTACAAGGGTCGACCGTCGTCACCGGGAATTCCCCGGGCCGCGATCGACGCCAGGTCGGCGGCCTCGGCCATATCCGCGGACGCCAGAACCTCGGAGCCGAGCAGTCGACCGAAGGCGGCATCGAGAGTGGCGTATCGGATGGCCATGATCTCATCGGGCGAGGCGATGTCCCAGGCGGCGGGTACGAGCGGTGCCACCAATTCCCGGTTGAAGTTGTAGAACGTGGCGGTGACGACACCTGCGCCGACCCGCCCCAGAGGTGCCGCCCGGCCCGCGAAATAGCAGGCCCGCGGCGGCAACCCAGCCGCGACCAGAGCGTCCTGCGTCTCCGGAAGGAAATAGGTCATCGAGTGAATCAGTTCGAGAGCGCGAGAGGTGCGGCCGGCGGTGGTTGCGTCCATCGTTGAACCGTATCCGAACCATTTCGGCTCATTCGCAGGCTCCACTCGCGTCTCCGGCTCATTCCGCAGGCTTCACTCGCGTCTCCGGCTCATTCCGCAGGCTTCACTCGCGCGCCTCTAGCCTGCTCTATTTGAGGCCGGCCGCGTCCATTCCGCGCAGTTCCTTCTTCAGATCCTGGATTTCGTCGCGCAGTCGGCCCGCGAGCTCGAACTTCAACTCGCGTGCCGCGTTCATCATCTGGTCGGTCATGTTCTTGATCAGATCGGCCAGCTCGGCGCGCGGCATCGACGACACGTCCTGCCCCTCGTACACCCCGGTGCTGACGGATCTGCCCGCCTCGCCCTGCGCTCGCCGCCCACGGCTCGCGTTTCGACCGGACCCACCGATCTCGACGACGGACTCGGTGTCCTCGGCTTCCTGGTACACCTGGTCGAGGATGTCGGCGATCTTCTTACGCAGCGGCTGAGGATCGACGCCTCTCTCCTTGTTGTACGCGATCTGCTTCTCACGCCGACGCTCGGTTTCCTCGATCGCATAGGTCATGGAGTCGGTCATCTTGTCGGCGTACATGTGCACCTCGCCGGACACGTTTCGCGCGGCACGGCCGATGGTCTGGATGAGGCTGGTACCGCTACGGAGGAAGCCTTCCTTGTCGGCGTCGAGAATCGCCACCAACGAGACCTCGGGCAGGTCGAGACCCTCACGGAGCAGGTTGATGCCCACCAGCACGTCGTACTCCCCCAGCCGAAGTTGCCGAAGCAGTTCGACGCGGCGCAGCGTGTCGATGTCGGAGTGCAGGTAGCGGACACGAATACCCAGTTCGAGCAGGTAGTCGGTCAGATCCTCCGACATCTTCTTCGTCAGCGTGGTCACCAGCACACGCTCGTCCTTCTCCGCGCGTTCTCGGATCTGATGGACCAGGTCGTCGATCTGGCCCTTGGTCGGTTTGATGACGACCTGGGGATCGACGAGCCCGGTCGGACGGATCACCTGCTCGACGAACTCACCCCCGGTCTGTCCCAGCTCGTACTTCCCCGGTGTTGCCGAGAGGTAGACCGTCTGACCGATTCGCTGGGTGAATTCCTCCCACGTCAACGGTCGGTTGTCGGTCGCGGACGGCAGACGAAAGCCGAAGTCGACGAGGTTGCGCTTACGCGACATGTCGCCCTCGTACATGGCCCCGATCTGCGGCACCGTCACATGAGACTCGTCGATGACGAGCAGAAAGTCCTCGGGAAAGTAGTCGATCAACGTGGCGGGCGCAGTACCTGCACCTCGGCCGTCGATGTGCCGCGAGTAGTTCTCGATACCCGAGCAGAACCCGACCTGCTTGATCATCTCCAGGTCGTATTGCGTCCGCATCCGTAGCCGCTGCGCCTCCAGCAGCTTTCCCTTGCTCTCCAGTTCGGAGAGCCGACCTTCGAGTTCGGCCTCTATGTCCTTGACGGCTCGTTCCATCCGCTCCGGACCGGCAACGTAGTGCGTGGCCGGGAAGATGCGCACCGAGTCGACCTGCCGAACGATGTCTCCGGTGAGCGGATGGAGGTAGTACAGCGCTTCGATCTCGTCACCGAAGAACTCGATGCGAATCGCCAGCTCCTCGTAGGACGGGATGATCTCGACGGTGTCACCGCGAACGCGGAACGATCCGCGGGTGAAGGCCATGTCGTTGCGGGTGTACTGCACGTCCACCAGCAGCCGCAGCAGCGCGTCACGCTGCACCTCGACGTTGACCTCCAGCTCGATCGACCGATCGACGTACGACTGCGGGGTACCGAGACCGTAGATGCACGACACCGACGCCACCACGACCACGTCACGTCGCGAGAGCAGAGATGCCGTCGCCGAGTGCCGCAGACGCTCGACATCGTCGTTGATGGACGAGTCCTTCTCGATGTAGGTATCGGTCTGGGCGATGTACGCCTCGGGCTGGTAGTAGTCGTAGTACGAGACGAAGTACTCGACTGCGTTGTTGGGCAACATATCTCGCAGCTCGTTCGCCAACTGCGCCGCCAACGTCTTGTTCGGTGCCATCACCAGAGTGGGGCGCTGCAGCTTCTCGATGAGCCAGGCAGTGGTGGCCGACTTACCGGTACCGGTGGCACCGAGCAGAACGACGTCCTTCTCGTCTGCCTTGATCCGCCGTTCGAGCTCGGCGATGGCGGTCGGCTGATCACCGGCCGGCGTGTGTTCGCTGACGACCTCGAATGCCGGACCGGTGCGCTCGATCGCGCCCACCGGTCGGTGTTCGGAGTGCGCGACGACGGGATGTTCGGATGCAAACGCCATTTCACAAGCCTAGACGCGACCACCGACAAGTTCCGTCGGGCAGACTCCGAAGGCCGGTTCCCGGTAGCTTCTACAGGCATGGTCGCTCACACGTCAGCCGGTGCGCACACCGTCGTTCATGCCCCCAAGCACGAGACGTTCGACCTCGTCGCCAAGACGAACGTGGATCCCAAGGGGTTCGTCCGTGTCGTCGACGAATACCGCGTCGAGCCGTGGGGGCTGTACATGGCCCGCCCGTCGGATCACGCCCATTTCGACTACCTGGAGTCCTGGTTGCTGCCCGCTCTCGGGCTCCGGGCCTCGGTGTTCCACTATCTCCCGGCGCACGCCCGGGATCAGGACTACTACGTCGACATCGGCGAGTACACCGCCGGCGCCACCCGATGGACATCCATCGACCACTACCTCGACCTCAGCGTCCGTACCGGCCGCGATTACGACCTGCTGGACGTCGACGAGTTGTTCGACGCACGGGTGGCGCAACACCTCGACACCGCCACAGCCGAACTCGCGCTCACCAGATCGATCACGGCCATCGAAGGACTGTCGCGCCACGACTACGACCTGAACGCGTGGCTCGCGTCCGTCGGCATGCCGACCGAGTGGAACGGCAAACCGTCCTGATTCACCGCCCTCGGTTCACGCAGTCCAGTTCGTCTCCTCCGCCCACTGCCATGCCCGACGGTATGCCACGTCGAACCACGGGGCTTTCGCGTTCTCGTAGGCCTCGATCGCCGATCGGAAGTCCGTGATTCCGGCTGCGGCCTCGGAGGCGCGTCGCTTGATGCCGGAATACTCGGTGGTGATGCTGTCGTCCGCCCGCAACCAGTCACGAAACAACAGTGCGAACGTCTGATTGGGCCAGCCGTCCACCCGGATGTGTACGTTCGCCGGCCGGCCTGGATCCGCACTGCCGTGAAAACGCTTGGACCACAAGGCCGGATCGGCTTCGCCGCCGATTCCATATGCAGGCTTCGGGTGATCGAAGTTGCTCGCCTCCCGCCGAGGGAAGCCTGACGCGCGCAACTGCTCGGCTACCGAATCGGCGTCGTCGAGGCTGCGAACCGTGATCTGAATGTCGATGACATCCTTGGCGTCGAGGCCGGGCACTGCGGTGGAGCCGATGTGGTCGATTCGGACTGCCTTGTCGGCGCAGGCAAGGGCCAGGCGCGAGATGATGCGTCGCGCCTGCAATTCCCACGTGGGGTCGGCTGTCACCTGTTCCGGATGAACACGCGCGATGATCCCCTCCCTGATGTTGCGCTCGAAGGGAATCAGACGGTCGTTCCACAACGCTCGGACTTCGTCGTCGACGCTGCCCGGCGCGCCGGTGTTGTCGATCCACACGTCTGCCGCGGCTCGGCGCGCATCATCGGTTGCCTGCGCTGCGATCCGCGCGCGAGCGTCGGCCTCGGGCATGCCTCGCTGTCCCGTGAGACGACGTACCCGTTCCTCGGCGTCGACCCACACGATGACCACGAGGTGAAAGAACGGCCCCATCGATCCTTCGACGAGAAGCGGAATGTCCTGCACCACTACCGCATCCGGCGCTGCTCCGTCGATGATCTCGGCGGTGCGTTCGCCGACCAACGGATGAACGATGGCGTTGAGTTTCTTGCGGGATTCCTCGTCGCCGAATGCCTTGGCCGCCAATGCCGGCCGGTCGAGCGAGCCGTCGGGTGCGAGAATGTCGGCTCCGAAGGTATCCGTCAGTCGTTGCAGCCCAGGTGTTCCCGGCTCCACGACTTCACGGGCAAGTACATCGGAGTCGACGAGCACTCCCCCGAGTTCGGTCAGCACCTTGGCAACGGTCGATTTTCCGGCACCTATTCCACCGGTCAGTCCCAATCTCAGCATGCACCCAGTCTGACACTCGAACACGCCGAAGCACACCAGCCTCAAATGCACCGGTTTGGGGAGTCGGTCGGTTATCTTCGACGAGCGCGACCTCGATGTGCCGACCCACTGCTATTGAAAAGGACACCCATGCGAAGCAATCAGATCCAACCGGGTCGGCACCGCCTTGGCATGGATGCAGGCGTTCATTGCATTCTCATTCCTGAAGTAGCCTCGGCGTTGGCCGACCATCGGCGTAACTGGTTCACCAACCTTCTGACCCCCGCCCGCCACAGCTTCGCCACCATGCGCAAGCGCACGGCGACCGTCGGCCAGTGGAGTCCAGCCACCGCCGCGTAGTTCGCACTCCCCCTCATACATGGGCCCGGTTCATCCGAACCGGGTCCATTGTCATGTCCGCAAGCACTCTGCTCACCTGATTCGAACGAGAAAGCCCCGGTTCTCACAGGGAGAACCGGGGCTCGGTGTCACACCCTCACGGGTGGACCACTTCTATCAGGCGTTGCCCGACAGCTTCTCGCGAAGTGCAGCGAGCTGCGCATCGCTGGCCAGCGATCCACCGGTCGAGGCCGGAGCCGACGCTGCGGGAGCGTCGCCTTCTGCATCGGCGGGGGCCTGACCCGACTCGGAGGAGTAGTTGGTGTTGGCGGCTTCGGCAGCTTCGTCCTTGGCCGTCTTCTCCATCTGAGCGGTGTGCATCTTGTGGCGACGCTCTGCCTCGGCGTAGCGACCTTCCCACTCTTCACGCTGCTTCTCGTAGCCTTCGAGCCATTCGTTGGTCTCGGAGTCGAAGCCCTCGGGGAAGATGTAGTTGCCACCCTCGTCGTACGAGTCGGCCATGCCGTACTTGGACGGATCGAACTCTTCTGCGTAGTCCTCGTTGGCCTGCTTGAGGCTCAACGAAATCCGGCGACGCTCGAGATCGATGTCGATGACCTTGACGAGTGCGTCGTCGCCGACACCCACGACCTGGTCCGGAACCTCCACGTGGCGCTCGGCCAGCTCGGAGATGTGCACGAGGCCCTCGATGCCCTCTTCGACGCGCACGAATGCACCGAAGGGAACCAGCTTGGTGACCTTGCCGGGCACGATCTGGCCGATCGCGTGGGTGCGAGCGAACTGGCGCCACGGATCTTCCTGAGTTGCCTTGAGCGAGAGGGAAACACGCTCGCGGTCCAGGTCGACGTCGAGAACCTCGACGGTGACCTCGGTGCCGACCTCGACAACCTCGGAGGGGTGATCGATGTGCTTCCAGGACAGCTCGGAGACGTGCACCAGGCCGTCGACGCCACCCAGGTCCACGAAGGCACCGAAGTTGACGATGGAGGACACGACGCCCTTGCGGACCTGGCCCTTCTGGAGCTGGTGCAGGAACTCGCTGCGGACCTCGGACTGGGTCTGCTCGAGCCATGCGCGGCGCGACAGGACCACGTTGTTGCGGTTCTTGTCGAGCTCGATGATCTTGGCCTCGATCTCCTTGCCGACGTACGGCTGGAGGTCGCGAACGCGACGCATCTCGACGAGCGAGGCGGGAAGGAAGCCACGAAGACCGATGTCGAGGATGAGTCCACCCTTGACGACCTCGATGACGGTGCCCTTGACGGCCTCGTCCTTCTCCTTGAGCTCCTCGATCGTGCCCCAAGCGCGCTCGTACTGAGCTCGCTTCTTGGACAGGATCAGACGGCCTTCCTTGTCCTCCTTGGTGAGGACGAGTGCTTCGATCTCATCTCCCACGGAGACGACCTCGTTGGGGTCGACATCGTGCTTGATGGAGAGCTCGCGGGAAGGGATGACGCCTTCGGTCTTGTAACCGATGTCGAGTAGAACCTCGTCACGATCGACCTTGACGATGGTGCCCTCGACGATGTCACCATCGTTGAAGTACTTGATCGTGGCGTCGATGGCGGCGAGAAAATCCTCTGCGGAGCCGATATCGTTGACGGCTACCTGCGGTGAGGTTGTGGTTGAGGGCATGTGTTGAGTTGCTCCGGACGGGTTGGGTATCGGTTGATGGATGTTCGGTCGGACCAGGTGAAACGTGTGCAGCACGAGCGTCTTCGGCGATCCGTTGCCGGGTCCGCATGCGTCGACGACGGGCGAACCCGACTCGAGCGCAGCATGAACACACTCGCGTTGAACAGGGTACGCGATGCCGCAGTACCAGCACAAACCCGGTTAGAGTCGGCGTGTGACCGATCTTTCCACAGCGTCCACGCCCGGCCGCGGCCGAATCGACTCGGTCGCGAGCGACCGTGCGAGTCGTCTCTGGTGGGATTCCGACGCCGAGAACTATCACCGGACCCATGGCGCGTTTCTGGGAGTGGCGACCGAATCCGGAGAGTTCGTCTGGTGCCCGGAGGGGCTGCACGAGGGCGACGTGCATCTACTGGGCGACGTCGCGGACAAGGACGTTCTCGAGGTGGGCTGCGGCAGTGCACCGTGCGCACGCTGGCTCGGGTCTCAGGGAGCGCGCGCGATCGGTCTCGACATCTCGATGGCCATGCTGCAGCGCGGCGTCGACGCCATGACCACCGGCGGATCGACGGTTCCCCTGGTACAGGCCAGTGCGGAGTCCTTGCCGTTCGCCGACGAGCGATTCGACATCGTCTGCTCGGCCTTCGGTGCGGTGCCGTTCGTCGCGGACTCCGCCAATGTGATGAAGGAAGTCGCGCGGGTACTGCGGCCGGGCGGGATCTGGGTGTTCGCGGTCAATCATCCGATGCGCTGGATCTTCCCCGACGATCCCGGGGTGGGCGGTTTGACCGCGACGATTCCGTATTTCGACCGAACCCCGTACGTCGAGTACGACGCCGACGGGACCCCCAACTACGTAGAGCATCACCGCACGATCGGTGACCGCGTGCGCGAGCTGGTCGCCGCAGGGCTGGAGGTTCGCGACATCGTCGAGCCGGACTGGCCGGAGTGGCTCGACCGCGAGTGGGGTCAGTGGAGCCCACTGCGCGGCCAGCTCTTCCCGGGCACCGCGATCTTCAGCAGCCGCAAACCGAACTGACCGAGAGCGCCTCGATCAGCGCCGGTGCACCCGGGCTTCGACGGCTTCGGTGAAGGCACTGGTCGACGCCTGTCCGCCGAGGTCCGCGGTCGCTACCCCGGATTCGACCGTGGCCTCGACGGCATGTCGGATGCGGCGTGCGGCTGCGGCGAGCCGCTCGTCCCGATGCCGCGGGGCGAGCCACTCGAGCAGCATCGCGGCGGACAGGAAGAGGGCAGTCGGGTTGGCACGGTTCTTGCCCGCGATGTCCGGAGCCGAACCGTGGGAGGCCTGCGCCATGGCCTGAGTTTCCGAGGAATTGAGCGACGGCGCGGTGCCGAGCGACCCGGACAGCTCGCCCGTCAGATCCGACAGAATGTCGCCGAACATGTTCTCGGCCACGATGACGTCGTAATCCTCGCCTCGTCGAACCAGATGCGCCGCGAGCGCGTCGACGTGTTCCTCGGCGACCTCGACGTGCGGAAATTGTTCGCCCACTGCGCGGCACGCATCGCGAAACAGCCCCGTGGTCATGGCCAGCACGTTGGTCTTGTGCACGATCGCGAGCTTGCGGCTGCGTCGCTCCGCCAGAGAGAAGGCCTCGCGGGCAATGCGTTCGCAGGCCGCGCGCGTGAACACTCCGACCGCCAGTGCGACATCGGGGGTGGGCATGAACTCTCCGCTGCCGACGAACATGTTGCGATCGGCGTAGAACCCCTCGGTGTTCTCCCGCACGACCACCAGATCCATCCGCGGGGACACGGCCCGCACACCCGGTAGCGCCCTCGCGGGCCGGATGTTGGCGAACAGGTCGAACTCCTTGCGAATCCGTCCGCCCGGAGTCAGCTGTGACCGGAAGGGGTCCGGATAGGACGCGCTGTCGTGTGGTCCGAGAATCCAGCTTTCGAGCTCGCCCAACGTCGCGAGCGTGGAATCGGGCATGGGCGTCCCGTGCTCGTCGATGGCACCGAGCCCTATCGGCAGGTGCACCCAGTCGACTGCCGGTCCATCGGCGGCCACGAGGGCGGCGTCGACCACCCGAATCGTTGCGGGCACGATCTCGTGGCCGATCCCGTCGCCGGTCATGGCCCCGATCCGTAGCGCCGTTGCGTTCCGACCGTCCGTCTGCGACATCATGGCCTCCATGGTGCAGTCCGCAGAACTTCTCCTCGACTCCGGCCTCGACGCAGCGGTTCGCCGCGAGTGGTCGGCACTGTCCGAAGCAGGCCTCCCGAGTCAGAACCGGCACCGCGGTGAATCGAACCGTCCGCACGTCACCGTCGCGGTGGCGTCGTCGATGCCGGCCGCGGTGGACGACGGTGATGCTGTCCGCTTCGATCCGTTCGATGTGCGTCTCGGCGGGCTCGTCGTGTTCGGTGGTCGAACGATCACGTTGGCGCGACTGGTCGTTCCGTCGAGCGAGTTGCTCGATCTGCACGCCCGGCTGTTCGAGGCCGTGGTCGATCGTTCGCTGGAGCACCTCGAACCCGGCCGATGGACACCCCACCTGACGCTGGCCCGGCGATTGACGCCCGAGGAGGCAGGAGCAGCGGTGCGCCTGCTCTCGGCCGACGTCGACGATCTGGTCGGATCTGCGGTTGCGCTGCGCCGATGGGACGGCGAGGGCAAACGCGAGTGGCGAATCGGCTGACCGCCGGCACCCTAGAACCGGAAATCACCGAATTGAGTCACCTCCGCATGAGTATCGGGAGCGAAGCCAGCGAGCACGACGGCGTCGAGGGCCAGGAACATCAGCACAACCACCAATACAATTGTCATTCCGTTAGCTTCCAACCTGCGAAGACAGTGCACGAGTGGCAGTAACGCCACACTTCGACGAATTTCTGCCATACTTCTGTGCATGCTGAAACGAGTGGTCGTCGCGCTGATGCCGTTGACCGAACAGTTCGAGCTGGGCGTCGCCTGCGAGGTGTTCGGATTCGATCGCTCGGACGAGGGCCTACCCACCTACGACTTCTCCTTGATCGCAGGTGTCCCCCAACCGATCCGCACCCGTTTCGGGTACGCCATCGACGTGCCACACGATCTCGACAGTCTCGACAGCGCCGATCTGATCATCATTCCGGCCGGTGGCACCGAAGCCGCCGAAGACGGCACCTACGTCTGCGGGGTCGGATACGACTCGTCGATCGAGCCACTACTGGCCAAACTTCGCGCAGCCGTCGACCGGGGTGCCATGGTCGCCAGCCTGTGCAACGGTGCCTTCGTTCTGGGCAAGGCCGGGCTGCTCGACGGCCGCCCCTGTACGACGCATTGGCGGCATTCCGCTGTGCTGGCCGCGAAATACCCACTCGCGCAGGTCGATCCGAACGTCCTCTACGTCGACGACGGAAACGTGCTGACTAGCGCAGGCACGGCGGCCGGTATCGATCTGTGCCTGCACATCGTGCGCAAGTACCAGGGCAGCGTCGTGGCGAACGGGATCGCCCGCAGGATGGTGGTTCCTCCGCATCGTGACGGCGGCCAGGCTCAATTCGTCACCAGTCCCCTGCCCGCCACTCGCACCGAGACATTGGCACCGCTGCTGGACTGGATGACCGAGAATCTGGACTCCGAACTGACCATCGGTCGATTGGCGGCGCGGGTGAACATGTCGGCGCGCACATTCGCTCGCAAGTTCGCCGCCGAGACCGGAACGACACCCGCGCGGTGGCTCAACGACCAACGTGTGCTGGCAGCTCAGCAGCTGTTGGAGAACTCGGATCTGCCGATGGATTCGATCGCCGAGGTGGTCGGCTTCGGAAATGCCGCCGCTCTGCGGCAGCACTTCGTGCGGTTGCGGTGCACCACCCCGAACTCGTACCGCCGGACGTTCCGCGCCGCACCCTTGCCCGCCTGACACACGGCTCTCCGACGCAGCCGGGATGATTCCGGCGAGTACCGGCGTTGAGACACACCAGAAGCGCAATCAAACGAAAGGGACCGCGTGGCCACTCAGACTTTGACCCAGCAGAATTTCGACGAGATCGTGACGAGCAACGACGTGGTGTTGGTCGATTTCTGGGCGTCCTGGTGCGGACCGTGCCGCCAGTTCGCTCCCACCTTCGAGAAGTCGTCCGACGCACACCCCGACGTCGTGCACGCCAAGGTGGACACCGAGGCCGAGCAGGGCCTGGCAGCCGCAGCGCAGATCCAGTCGATTCCGACGATCATGGCGTTCCGCGAAGGCATTCTCGTGTACGCACAGCCAGGCGCACTGCCTGCACCGGCGCTCGAGGACCTCGTCGGTCAGATCAAGGCACTCGACATGGACGTCGTTCGCCAGCAGATCGCCGAGCAGGCTCCCGAGGCCGAGTAGTTTCTGGTCGCTGTACACGTACGAAGGGCCGCTCACCGAATTCGGTGAGCGGCCCTTCGTCGTTCTTTCCTGCGCCGCCTCGAGTCAGTGCGCTCTCGAATCAGTGTGCAGCGGCGTCCCAGCTGCGGCCGGTGCCGACCGAGACTTCCAGCGGCACCGACAGTTCGATGGCCGAGGACATCTTGTCGCGTACCAGCGCCTCGACTTCCTCACGCTCGGATTCGACGACCTCGAGTACCAGTTCGTCGTGCACCTGCAACAGCATTCGTGACTTCAGCGTCGACTCCGCCAGCGATCGGTGCACGTCGATCATCGCGACCTTGATGATGTCTGCGGCGGTGCCCTGGATCGGGGCGTTGAGTGCGGCCCGCTCGGCGACCTCGCGGCGCTGACGATTGTCACTGTTGAGATCGGGCAAGTAGCGACGCCTGCCGTACAGCGTGGAGGTGTACCCCACCTTGCGTGCTTCCTCGACGGCGTTGCGCAGGTAGTCGCGGACGCCACCGAACCGCGCGAAGTACGCCTCCATCTGCTGTTTCGCCTCGTCGGTGGAGATCTTGAGCTGCGCTGCGAGACCGAATGCGCTCAGTCCGTAGGCCAATCCGTACGACATCGCCTTGACCCGACGACGCAATTCGGGGGTGACCTCCTCGATCGGCACGCCGAACGCCCGGGCACCGACGAAACTGTGCAGGTCCTCGCCGGTGTTGAACGCCTCGATCAGCCCTTCGTCGCCCGAGACGTGCGCCATGATGCGCATCTCGATCTGGCTGTAGTCGGCGGTGAGCAGGGTGTCGTACCCGGCCCCGACGACGAAGCCGTCACGGATGTGGCGACCCGCCTCGTTGCGCACCGGAATGTTCTGGAGGTTCGGCTCGGTGGACGACAGCCGTCCGGTGGCCGCCACCGTCTGATTGAACGTGGTGTGAATGCGTCCGTCGTCGGCAACGGATTTCAGCAGGCCATCGACAGTGACCTTCATCCGCGTCGCGTCGCGGTGATCGAGCAGGAATTTCAGGAACGGGTGCTCGGTCTTCTCGAACAACCCTTGCAGCGCATCGGCATCGGTGGTGTACCCGGTCTTGGTCTTCTTCGTCTTGGGCATGTCGAGTTCCTCGAACAGCACCACCTGCAGCTGCTTCGGTGACCCGAGGTTGATCTGCTTGTCGATCACGCCGTAGGCGGCGTTCGCGGCCTCGTCGACCTGTGCCGCGAATCCGGACTGCAGTGCGCGGAGATGATCACCGTTCACGGCGATACCCGTTGCCTCGACATCGGCCAACACTGTCAGCAGAGGCAGCTCCATCTCGGAGAGCAGGGTGGTCGACTCGATGGCGGCGAGCTCGGAGTCCAGCGCATCGGCCAGGTCGATGACGGCCCGCGCCTTGAGGATCTCGCCCTCTGCGAACGCCGCATCGGCGGTGTCCTCGGCATCGAGCAACGACATCTGACCTTCACCCGTATCCTCCACCCGGAGTTCGCGTTTGAGGTAGCGCAACGACAGGTCGTCGAGATTGAACGATCGCTGGCCGGGCCGAACCAGGTACGCCGCCAGGGCGGTGTCGGTGGTCAACCCACCGAGGGTCCAGCCCCGCCCGCGCACGGCGTGCAGAGCCCACTTGGCCTCGTGCAGCGCCTTGGGTTGCGCAGGATCGGCGAGCCAGGCGGCGAGTGCCTGCTCGTCGGATTCGTCCAGAGCGGTCGTCGTGACGAACGCCCCCTCACCGTCGGCCGCAGCGATCGCCACCGAGGTCGCGTCGCTGTCGAAGGGCCGGCGCGGACCGAGGATCGACAGCCCGCTGCGTCGGCCGTCGGATGCGTGTTCTGCCAACCATGCGGCGAGTTCGCCCGGCGCGACGATGCCGCCGCGGACATCGAAACCTTCCTCCGCCTCGGGTTCGACCGACGCGAGAGTCTCGAACAACCGGTCCCGCAGAATGCGGAACTCCAGATCGTCGAACAAGGCGTGGATCTTCTCGCGATCCCACGGAGCCAGTTCGAGCTGATCGGGAGTGAAGGGCAACGGCACGTCGCGCACCATCTCGGTGAGCTCCCGGTTGAGCACCACACTCGACAGGTTGGCGCGCAGAGCTTCCCCCACCTTGCCCTTGACCTTGTCCACATTGTCCACGAGAGCTGTGAGGGAGCCGTATTCGATGATCCACTTGGTCGCCGTCTTCTCGCCGACCCCAGGAATGCCGGGAAGATTGTCGCTCGGGTCGCCGCGCAGGGCCGCGAAATCCGGATACTGCGACGGCGTCAATCCGTACTTGGTGGCGACCTCGTCGGGGGTGAACCGAGTCAGGTCCGAGACGCCCTTACGCGGATACAGCACCGTGACGTTGTCGGTCACGAGCTGCAGCGCATCCCGGTCACCGGTGACCACGAGGACGCGGTAACCGAGCGCTTCTGCCTGGGTCACCAGAGTGGCGATGATGTCGTCCGCCTCGAAGCCCGCCTCTGCCATCACCGGGATGCCCATGGCACCGAGTACGTCCTTGGTGATGTCGACCTGGCCGGCGAACTCGTCCGGCGTCTTGCTGCGGTTGGCCTTGTACTCGGGGAACCGCTCGGCGCGGAAGGTCTGCCGCGAGACGTCGAACGCGGCCGCGATGTGCGTCGGTTTCTCGTCTCGCAACAGATTGATCAACATCGAGGTGAACCCGTACACGGCGTTGGTGGACTGACCGCTGGTGGTCTTGAAGTTGTCCGCGGGCAACGCGAAGAAGGCCCGGAACGCCATCGAGTGGCCGTCGATGAGCAGCAACGTGGGCCGCTCCCCGCCCGCTTTCGCATCGGTCTCGGCTGCGGGCGCTGCACTTTTCTCCGTTACTGGGCTCACGGTTGACCAGTCTAGGGAGCCGGTCCGACAACTCGTAGCCGGATGCACGAGCCACGACGCGATCGCACTCACGGCGGCCGTCGCGCACCGCGAAACACAACCGATACTTTCCGGAAATCTCAGTCGCCGATTTTGCGTCGTTTCAGCGGATAGAGTCCGACAATTGCAGGAAACCCACATACCCGTGGCACAACGACAACCGTCCGGAGGACGTGCGTGGCTCCAAATGTTCGATGGACCAGAAAGGTGCAACCGCCGAGGTTGCGCGCAAGATCTGCCGTTCGGCTCTTCCAGCGAACACTCCTACTCGCCGTTCTGAGTTCCATTGCCGCGCTGCTGTTCAGTGCGCCGGCATTGGCCCAGGAACCTTCCCCCACTCCCCCGGCAGCACCGGGGACCAGCGCCGAACAGGCACCGCCCGCAGACGCCGTCAGCGTCGCCGGATCCCTGAACAACGGTGGCGAGCGCCTCGTGGGCGTCGACGTGGCGGCGCTCGACGCGTCCGGCTCGGAGGTCGCCCGCACCACCAGTGAGACCGGCGGCCGATGGACCATCGAATTGTCTCCCGGCACATACACATTCCAGGTAGTTCAGGAAACGCTCCCCGACGGCGTCAGCGTCCAGGGCGAGGTCCAGCGCGATGTGGAGGCCGGGCGTTCCAACACCGTCATCTTCTCGTTCGGTGAGGCCAGAACCGCCACCAGCGTCCCGGTCTGGGAGCAGTTCCTGCGAACGACGGTGGACGGCTTTCGGTTCGGACTCGTCATCGCACTGGCGGCCGTCGGACTGAGCCTGATCTTCGGAACCACCGGACTGACCAACTTCGCGCACGGTGAGCTGGTCACGCTCGGCGCGGTTGCCGCCTGGGTCTTCAACGTGACGATGGGCATCCAACTCATCCCGGCCACGATCCTCGCGATCATCGTCGGCGTCGCCATCGGCTGGCTCAACAACGCGGCCATCTGGAAACCGCTGCGAAAACGTCGAACCGGCCTCATCGCGCAGCTCGTGGTGTCGATCGGACTCGCGATCGCCCTGCGCTACCTCATCCTCATCTTCTTCTCCGATCGCGCCGAGCCCTTCGCCGACTACCAGGCGCAGACCCAAAACGAATGGGGTCCGTTCGCCATCACCAACGTCAACCTGGCATGCATCATCATCAGCATCGTCGTTCTCGTCGGTGTCGCACTCATGTTGCAGCGCACTCGAATCGGCAAGGCCATGCGTGCCGTCGCCGACAATCGCGACCTCGCCGCATCCTCTGGCATCAACGTCGAGCGCGTAGTGACGTTCGTATGGTGCCTCGGCGGCGGTCTCGCCGCCCTCGGCGGTGTTCTGTTCGGACTCTCCGAACTCGCCGGTCGCGTGCAATGGGAGATGGGCTTCAAGCTTCTACTGCTGATGTTCGCCGGAATCACCTTGGGCGGACTGGGAACCGCGTACGGGGCATTCCTCGGCTGCGTCATCGTGGGTCTGCTCGTGCAGTGGTCGACGCTGGTAATCAATCCCGATCTCAAGTACATCGGAGGACTGCTCGTCTTGATACTCATCCTCATCGTCAGGCCGCAGGGCATACTCGGCTCGCGGCAAAGGATCGGGTGACCTCATGGATATTCTCGGAGCACTCCAGGTTTCCCTCGCTCAGCTCGTCGGGCCGTCCGCGATCTTCTATGCGCTGCTCGCCATCGGCTTGAACCTGCACTTCGGCTACGCCGGCCTGCTCAACTTCGGTCAGATCGGCTTCGCGCTGCTCGGCGGCTACGGCGTGGGCATCATGACCATCACCTACGAGCAGCCGCTGTGGTTGGGCATTCTGGTCGGCCTCGGTGCGGCCGGTCTGTTGGCTCTGGTGCTCGGCATCCCCACGCTACGACTGCGCGCCGACTATCTGGCCATCGTGACGATTGCCGCGTCGGAAATCCTTCGTCTCGTGTTCAGATCCACCGCCAGCGACTCGGTGACCGCATCGACCAACGGCCTCTTCGGATTTGCCGATCCGTTCACCTCGCTCAGCCCATTCGATTCGGGCAAGCAATACGACTTCGTCGGGGTGAAGTTCTACGGTGACGATCTGTGGGCCATGGTCGTCGGCTGGTCGCTGGTCCTCATCCTCTGCGGCGTCGTCTATCTCCTGACACACAGCCCGTGGGGCCGCGTCCTGAAGGCAGTGCGCGAAGACGAGGATGCTGCGCGTTCGCTCGGTAAGAACGTCTTCGTCTACAAGATGCAAGCGCTCGTGCTCGGTGGCGTGATCGGCGGCATGGGCGGCGTGTTCAACGCCCTGCAGACCAAGTCGATCAACCCCGACTTCTACTCCACGGCGCAGACGTTCTTCGCCTTCGGAGCGCTGATTCTCGGCGGCGCGGCCACTGTGTTCGGCCCTGTCGTCGGAGCCATGCTCTTCTGGTTCCTGCTTTCGATCCCGGACGCCATTCTGCGTCAAGCCATCTCGGGGCCCGATCCGCTGCTCGATCTCACCGAGCAGCAGGTCGGTGCCACCCGTTTCGTCCTCCTGGGAATCCTGATCGCACTACTGATGGTGTTCAGGCCTCAGGGCATTCTCGGCAACAAGCGAGAGGTTCAGCTCAATGCCTGACGCGAAGAACTCGCCGAACAAGAATTCCAGCACCCTCGAATCTCGGGCTGCCATGGCTCTCGACGCCGATCAGCGTGCGGCGCTGTTCGCCGGAGTAGCAGGCGAACCCGGGTCGCCGAAACCCGATCCGACTCTCGTCGTGGATGGCATCTCGCGCACGTTCGGCGGGCTCAAGGCCGTCGATGTCGCGCATCTGGAGATTCAACGCGGCTGCATCACCGGTCTGATCGGGCCGAACGGTGCCGGCAAGACGACGCTCTTCAATCTGCTCACCGGGTTCGATCGCCCCGACACCGGCACCTGGTCGATGGACGGTCAGGAACTCGGCAAGATGCATCCGCATCAGGTGGCCCGCAAGGGTGTCGTCAGAACGTTCCAGCTCACCAAAGCACTGTCGAAACTCACCGTGCTGGACAACGTTCGCCTCGGTGCCACCGGGCAGCGCGGCGAGAAAATTCTGAACACATTTCTGCCCTGGACGTGGAAAGCCCAGGAGCGCGAGGTCACCGAGCGCGCCAACGAGTTGCTCGCCCGCTTCAAACTCGACGCCAAGGCCGACGACCTCGCCGGCTCACTGTCCGGTGGCCAGCGCAAACTGCTCGAGATGGCCCGCGCGCTGATGACGGACCCGTCCGTGGTGATGCTCGACGAGCCGATGGCCGGGGTCAATCCCGCGCTGACGCAATCCCTTCTGGGGCACATCAAGTCACTGCGCGACGACGGCATGACAGTGGTCTTCGTCGAACACGACATGGACGTCATCCGAGACATCAGCGACTGGGTAGTGGTGATGGCACAGGGCAGCGTGATCGCCGAGTCGACGCCGGAGGAACTGTCCAACAACGGTGCCGTCGTCGATGCGTACCTCGGTAGCCATCACGATCAGGCGCTGGAGTTCGACGCCGACGGCAATCCCGTCGGCGCGACGGCGGAACTGGCAGAGGCGCTGAAGAAAGCCGAAGTCGAGGAACTTGCGGCCGGTGGCGACTTGTCAGAACCGGAGTTCGTGAAGCCCGACACCACCGACGGTGGATCCCACCGGGCCAAGGAGGTCAACTGATGAGCGAACCGACCACCGAGAAGCAGCAACTGACACCCGCGGAGTTCGCGGCCACCCCCGGGGAACACGCCCGCCTCGCCGAAGGTGCTCTGCTCCGCGCCGACGGCTTGGTCGCCGGGTACATCCCCGGTGTGAACATCCTCAGTGAGTGCAACTTCTTCCTCAACGACGGCGAGATCGTCGGGATCATCGGACCCAACGGGGCAGGCAAGTCGACGCTGCTGAAAACGCTGTTCGGGCTCGTTGCCGTTCGGGAGGGCAGCGTCAAACTGCGCGGCGACACCATCACGTCCGCGGAAGCACACGTACTGGTGACGAAAGGCGTCGGCTACGTCCCGCAGACGCAGAATGTGTTCCCGTCGCTCACCATCGAAGAGAACCTCGAAATGGGAATCTATCTGCGTCCCAAGAAGTTCAACGAACGCTTCGACTTCGTCAGCGAGCTCTTTCCGCTTCTGAGCGATCGCCGCAAGGTCAAAGCGGGCGCGCTCTCGGGCGGTGAGCGCCAGATGGTGGCCATGGGCCGCGCGCTGATGATGGAACCATCGGTACTGCTGCTCGACGAGCCGTCGGCCGGTTTGTCTCCGATGTTTCAGGACGAGGTGTTCATCCGCTGCAAGAAGATCAACGCGGCCGGTGTCTCGATCATCATGGTCGAGCAGAATGCCCGTCGATGCCTGCAGATCTGCGACCGCGGCTACGTTCTCGATCAGGGCCGCAACGCATACACCGACACCGGACCGGCGTTGATGAACGACCCGAAGGTGATCGAGCTCTACCTCGGCACTCTGGCGGGAAGCAAAGAGAAGAAGTAGCAGCTCCTCGAGACGTGCAGCCCCGGTTCGGTGTGGTCCGAACCGGGGCTGTTTCGTGTGCCCGTGCCGATCGTCCGGGACACACGAAGGCCCGAGTCCGTGTTCCGGACTCGGGCCTTCGTGTACGAGCGTCTATCGATCACTCACCGACGACGATGTATCCGTCCGTGGTGAGGGTGTTGTCCGGGCCGAAGACCAGGTTGCCGTACGAACCGGTTGCCGGTTCGCCTGCGTCACTGAAGTTGAGCGCACCGGTGACACCGTCGTAGTCGATGTCGGTGCCGGCCTGCAGCAGCGGAAGGCATTCCTCGAACGTCGTGCACTTCTCGCCGTCCTTGGTGACACTGTTGATGTTGGCCGCGATATCCACGCCCGCAGTCGATCCGGCCTGAACGGCGGCCAGGGCAGGAATGACCACGGCGTCGTAGGACTCACCCGCATAGTTGAAGTCGACCAGCGCGGGATCGACGGTCTTGAGTCGGTCCTGGAACGCGGTGCCGACGTCGGTCAGCGGCGTGGTGCCCCGCATCGTGTCGAGCAGACCCGGAGCCATCGACTCGCCGAGTGCATTGCCCATGTTGCCGTCGACGCCGTAGACCAACGTGCCGTCGGACGGTCCGATTCCGAGCTCGTGCATACGGGTGATGATGCGAGCGGACTCGTCGAATCCGATCACCGCGACGGCATCGGGCGCGAAGTTGTTCACGTCGTCGATCTCGGCGTTGTACGACTGAGCGTTGGGGTCGTAGATGATCGTCTGGAGCTGATCGGACGCGATCCCGGCGGCTTCGAGGTTCTCGACCGTGTTGTTGGCCAGGCCCGTTCCGTACGGGTCGTTCAGGGCGAGGATGGACACCCGCTGCGCACCGTCCTGGGCGATGAGATCCGCGAGGGCCTGAGCCTGCAGCACATCGGTGGGAGCAGTGCGGAAGTAGAGGCCGCTGTCCGGGTAGCAGACGAACTGGTCGGACGTGTTGGCCGGCGAGATCTGCACGACGCCCGCGCTGGTGATCTTGTCGATGACCTGAAGGGAGACCGCGGAGGACGCGGCACCGACGATGACGTCGGCACCGCCTGCGAGCAGTCGGTCGACGGTGGTGTTGGCGGTGTCGGTGGTGGTGTCACCGGAGTCGCCGGGAATGAGCGTGACCGGCTGATCCAGGACGCCGCCGGCCGCATTGATGTCGTTGACGGCGAGCTGCACACCGGCGACCTCGGGCGGTCCGAGGAAGGCCAGGCTGCCGGTGTTGGGCAGCAAGGTTCCGACGACCAGAGGATCGGTGACGGGCGTGGCCCCTGCTGTGGCCTGCTCGGGCTCGCAATCGGTGGAGACGGTCGTTTCCGCGGCTGCAGTGCCGCCGCCGGCAGTGGTGGAGTCGGTCGAGCCCGAGTCGTCGCTCGACGAACAGCCGAACAGTGCGAGCGAGGTGACGCTCAGCACCGCAGCCGTGCGGACATAGGTCCGAATTGCCATCTAGGTTCTCCTTGAAATTGCTCGTCGTTGAAGCGCACCTGAGTTGCATGTGGCTCACGTGTGGATCAGACGCTAACGCTCGGAACCGATTCGCAAGGCCTAGAACGAGGCTCGTGACCTGACTGTGACCTAGGGAGTCGAAGTTTTACGTGGCCGTAGCTTTCGCGGGCCGATCATCCCTCTGCCGCAGGCTTGTTCGCAGGAGTACCGAGTGTCTCGATCACTACTTCGGCGACCGCTTTCATCGTGGTCCTGCGGTCCATCGCGGCGCGTTGAATCCACTTGAACGCCTGTGGTTCTGTGAGCGACTGCGAGGTCATCAGGATCCCCTTGGCCTTCTCGATCAACTTGCGTGTCTCGAGCCGATCCTGCAGATCGGCAATCTCGGATTCGAGGGCGGAAATCTCGCCGAAGCGACTGGCCGCCAACTCCACCGCGGGCATCAGATCGGCTTTGGTGAACGGCTTGACGAGGTAGGCCATGGCCCCGGCATCGCGCGCCTTCTCCACCAGTTCGCGCTGACTGAACGCGGTGAGAATGACCACGGGCGCGATGCGCTTCTCGGCGATCTCCGAGGCCGCATCGATTCCGTCCCGACGCGGCATCTTGACGTCCATGATGACCAGATCGGGACGCAGTTCGACGGCCAGCTCCACCGCCTGCTGACCGTCGGCCGCTTCACCGACCACGTCGTAGCCCTCCTCCCGGAGCATCTCCACGAGGTCGAGTCGGATCAGGGATTCGTCCTCTGCCACAACCACGCGAAGCGGGGGCTTGCCAGTACCGTTCGCACCAGGAGCATTCATCTGTATCGGTCTCCTTTGACAGTCATCGCCCATCAGGGCCGTCGAGCATCTGAAGGGTACCGGTGCGCGAGGCCGAAAGCGCATCTTCTAAACTCGTCAATCGTTGCTTGAAAGACGCCAGCCCTCGTATCCCAATTGGCAGAGGAAACGGATTCAAAACCCGTCCAGTGTGAGTTCGAGTCTCACCGAGGGCACCACGTGAATGCATTCCCGTTCGCGACGTCGGTAATGGTCTGCGCCGATCACGCCTACAGTGGAGCGATGTACATACCCAGCAGTCTTCGTTGCCATGACACCAGTGCGGGCAGTTTGTGCGCAGCGAAGGTCGACCATCGGTTCGGAGATTCGGCGGATCGGTCGGCGGAGTGGGTCTACTACACCTGCAGCGCCGACACCGCCCACGAGACCGGTTACGTCGATCGCTTGGTGACTGCCTGAATCATGTTCGTAGAACGCGCCTACGTCCACGCCGACGATGTCGGATCGGACTGGCCCTTCACCGTGCCTGCTGTCGCCGACCTCGCTCGCGAGGGACTCGAGTTCCTGGCACCGGTCACAATTCTGGTCGGCGACAACGGTTCCGGTAAGTCGACCCTCGTCGAGGCGATCGCCGAGGGTTTCGGTATCGATGCCCGTGGCGGACGGGCAGCGCAACAATCTCGTCGACTCGACGAGGTGACCAGCGCGCTGGGCGAGGTACTCGAACTCGAGACCACGCCGCGGGGTTCTCGAATGCTTCGTGGCCCGAGACTGAACAAGCGCGGGTTCTTTCTCCGCGCCGAGACCGCGTTCGACATGGCCGAGAACCTCGGCGGTATGCCGGGGTTCTGGGACGAGAACACCGCCGAGATGAGTCATGGTGAGGGCTTTCTGGCCATGTTCGGCTCCATGTTGGCCGAACCCGGTTTCTACGTTCTGGACGAGCCGGAATCGGCCCTGTCGTTCACCGCGTGCCTGCAGCTCGTTGCACTGATGTCCGAGCTGGGCAACGAGGGCGCGCAGATCGTCTGCGCCACCCACTCACCGATTCTGGCGTCGACCCCCGGTGCGGACATCGTCGAAGTCGGCGAACACGGTCTACGCCGAAGTACCTGGGACGAACTCGAATTGGTACAGCACTGGCGTCGCTACCTCGAGGACCCGAACAGCTATCTCCGTCATCTGCTCGACTGACCGTCGGCCATCGACACCTCACGACGGCGACGCACACTTCCCGGGGAAACCCCCATCGCCCGTTTGAAGGCCTTACCGAATGCCGCCTCCGAGAGATACCCACTGCGTCGGGCCAATTCGGACAGCACGACGTCCTCGGAACGCAAGGTCTGATACGCGACCTGCATTCGCCACGTCGCCAGGTAGCTCATCACCGATTCGCCGACCAGTTCGGTGAAACGCGCCGAGAACGCCGAACGCGACATGTTGGCGCTCGACGCCAGAGCCGCAACGGTCCACCGCTCGTGGGGATGTCGATGAATCAGAGCCAACGCAGCTCCGATTCGGTCGTCCTGCAACGCTCCGAGCCACCCGGACTGCGCTCGCGGACTGCTGGCGATCCATGACCGCAGTGCGAGGATCACCAGAATGTCGGACAGCCGGGTGATGACCGCCTCTCCCCCGGGCTCGAGGACTCGGGCTTCGTCCGCCACCATCGCCAGGACGTTCTGCATCCTCGCTTGTTTCGGTCCGGGCTCTGCATCGACGAACACCACAGCAGGCAGCAGACGGACGAGCTGTTGCGCCGCAGGGTGATCCAGCCGCACCGCTCCGCACACCAGGGTGGCGGCCGGTCCTGCTCCCTCACCGTGAGTGATCACCGCGTATCGGTCGCTGACGTACTCGTGCGGGAGGTCGTACACACTCGCCGCTCGTGTCGCCGCATCCTCGTCGGCGGCGAGAACGTGACCTCGCCCATGCGGGACCAATGCGAAATCGCCGGGCACCAGCTCACGCGTCGGCTCATCGGGAACCGACAGCAGGCACCGACCGTCCACCACCGTGTGAAACCACAGCGCGTCCTCCATGGCGGGCAGGTCGAGACCCCACGAACCGCTCATCTCGGATCGTACGTAGAACGATCCGGTCAACCGCAGAAAGTGCAGGGCCTCACCGAGCGGATCGGGCGACTTCCAGGGGTCGAGTCCACGCATCGATCGATTGTTGCATCACTTGGACGATCGGACATCGAATCCGGCGTTTCGAGCATTGATCATCCTGCTGTTCCGAGCGACAGTGGACGACAGGACAAATCCCCGTCGAAAGGATCACCGACCGTGAACATCAACCGAACAGACCCGTCGTGATGGAGCGGGCGTCCTCGGTCGCCACCCTCGTGTCCGCGATCGGATGCGGGCTGGTCGCAGGAGTGCTGCTCGCCTTCTCCATCAGCGTGCTCCCCGGCCTGGCAACACTGCCGGTACCCGACGCCATCGCCGCCATGCAGAGATTCAATGCGGCGATTCTCAACCCGATGTTTCTCTGCCTGTTCTTCGGAACGGCCGTATCGTGCACTCTCGCAGCGATTCTCGCCATGTCGACCGATCGGGGTTCACCCCTGCTCGTCGTGAGCGGTGCCGTTCTCTACGTGGTCGGCTGCGTCGCGATCACGATGGCCCTCAACGTTCCGCTCAACGACGCGTTGGCCGGAGTCGACCCGGGCAGCCCCGCAGGAGACCAGGTGTGGCAGAACTTCGCCGACAAATGGACGCGATGGAACAACGTCAGAACGATTGCCGCAACCGCGGCCTGCGCGGCCCTGATTGCAGGTCAGGGCAGATCGACGCTGGGCTGATCGGACACCGAATCCTGGTGTCGCTTACGGATTTCTTCTTCGAACCGCGCTATCAGGTGGTCGGTGTCCGCGGTCGAGACGTCCCGCGCGCCTTCGTCCATCGCGGCGTCACGCCCCCGGCGCAGTGCGGCGAGTTCGGCTTCGAGTTCGTTGTTGTCGAGTACGCGTGGATCCAACATGACGTCCATTGTGGTCCCCCGTCCGGTGCCCCCGCGGGGATTTGCTGTAATCACGCAATGACCGTGGTGCACAGTTTCGAGCCGATTCTCGGCCGAGGCGCAACCACCCTGATTCTGGGATCGATGCCCGGCGTCGCGTCGCTGGCCGCCCAGCAGTACTACGCGCATCCGCGAAATGCGTTCTGGCCGATCATGGGAGCACTGTTCGATGCGGGCCCCGAACTTCTCTACGACGAACGAACCGAGCGTCTGCGCAGAAATGGCGTCGCGGTGTGGGATGTACTGAAGCTGTGCACGCGCAAAGGAAGCCTGGACTCGGCGATCATCGAATCCTCCATCGTGGCAAACGATTTCGAGACACTGTTCGCCGAGAATCCCGGCATCGACAGGGTGCTCTTCAACGGTGCCAAGGCCGACGAGAGCTACCGTCGTCACGCGACGGCGGTGACGCCCCACGTGACGTTCACTCGACTACCGTCGACCAGTCCTGCGCACGCCTCACTGAACCTGGATGCAAAGACGCGCGCGTGGTCGGATGCACTCAGGCCCGGACCCGCTTCGGGAAATGTCGAATGAGACCTTCCTGCACGACGGTGGCCAGCAACAGACCGTCCATCGAGAAGAACCGTCCGGTGGCCAGTCCACGGGACCCGGCTGCGACCGGTGATTCGGTGGCGTAGAGAGCCCACTCGTCGAATCGGAACGGGCGGTGGAACCAGATGGAGTGATTGACCGTCGCCGCCACGATGCGATCGAGTCCCCACGAGAGACCGTGGGTGGTGATGATCGAATCGAGCACCGTCGTGTCCGACGCGTACCCCATGGTCGCGGCATGAAAGATCGACTCGTCCGGCAGATCGCCGTCGGCCTTCATCCAGACCCGATTGTGGTTGAGCTTCTCGCCGGTGCCCTGCATGATCCACGCCGGGTCGTTCGCGTAGCGCATGTCGATCGGCTTGAGGGCGTCGACGAACATCTGCAGCCGGTCCTCGTAACCGACGAAGTGATCGCCGAGCGGAGGCAGTGCGTCGGGGTACGGAACCTCGGGCACCTCGACGCTGTGCTCGAGTCCCTTGCCGAAATCCTGGAAGGCAGCGAGCATGACGAACAGCTCGTTACCGTCCTGCACGGCGGTGACCTGGCGGTTGGCGAAGGCTCGTCCGTCGCGTTGCCTGGAGACCCGGTACTCGATGGGCTTCTTGACATCACCGCCGCGGATGAAGTGGGCGTTGATCGCGTGCACGTCGCGAGAGGTGCCGGAGACGGTGCGTCCGGCCGCGATCAGCCCCTGTGCAACCAGTTGCCCCCCGAACGTTCGGCTCCCCACCTGTTCGGGATGAACACCGACGAACACGTCCTCCTCGATCTCCTCGAGTACAAGGAGATCGAGGAGCTTCTCGAGATCGGTCCTTCGTACAGCTGTACTGCTCGACGCGCTTTCGCTGACGCCGGTTCCCCCCGCTTCGACCACTTACCGGTCCTCTTCTCCGATTCGGTGCACATGGATCAAGTTGGTCGAGCCTACTGTGCCGGGAGGGGCACCGGCCACGATCACGACCTGATCGCCCTTGTTGTACCGACCGAGTTCGAGCAGCGCCTTGTCGACCTCTTTGACCATCGCGTCCGTCGAGCCCACATCGGGGACCAGGAACGTCTCGGTGCCCCAGCTCAGCGACAGCTGACTGCGAACCTCGGAGATGGAGGTGAAGGCGAGCAGAGGAAGCTTGGTGTGCAGGCGAGCCAACCGTCGAACGGTGTCTCCCGACTGCGTGAAGGCAACGAGAGCCTTCGCGTCCAGACGCTCGCCGATGTCACGGGCGGCGTAGGAGATGACTCCACGCTTGGTGCGCGGCACGTGGGTCAGCGGAGGAACGCTGTCACCCTCGGTCTCGACCGTCTCGACGATGCGGGCCATGGTCCGCACTGTTTCCATCACGTACTTGCCCACCGAAGTCTCACCGGACAGCATGACCGCGTCGGTACCGTCGAGCACGGCATTGGCGACGTCGGACGCCTCGGCGCGCGTCGGGCGGGAGTTCTCGATCATCGACTCGAGCATCTGGGTCGCGACGATGACGGGCTTGGCGTTGGCGCGGGCGATCTGGATGGCGCGCTTCTGCACCAGCGGAACCTGCTCGAGGGGCAACTCGACACCGAGGTCACCGCGGGCGACCATGATCGCGTCGAAGGCGAGCACGATGGCTTCGAGATTGTCGACGGCTTCGGGCTTCTCGAGCTTGGCGATGACGGGAACTCGGCGGCCGACACGATCCATGACGGCGTGCACGAGTTCGACGTCCGCAGGCGAGCGAACGAACGACAGCGCGATGAAGTCGCATCCCAGAGCGAGGGCGAATTCGAGGTCCGCGATGTCCTTCTCGCTCATGGCGGGAACGGAGACGTCCATGCCCGGCAGGGACACGCCCTTGTTGTTGCTGACCGGTCCACCTTCGGTGACACGGCACAACACGTCGTTTCCTTCGACACCGGTGACCACGAGGCCGACCTTGCCGTCGTCGACGAGGAGGCGGTCGCCTTCCCTGGCGTCCTGGGCCAGCTCCTTGTACGTGGTCGACACCCGGTCGTGAGTGCCCTCGCACTCTTCGACGGTGATGCGGATCAGCTCGCCGGCCGCCCAGGTGGTCGAGCCCTCGGCGAAACGCCCGAGACGAATTTTCGGTCCCTGCAGGTCGGCCAGAATGCCCACGGCTTTGCCGGTGGCGTCCGATGCTGCGCGAACCCTCTCGTAGTTGGCCTGATGATCGGGGTGATCACCATGGCTGAAGTTCAGTCGTGCGACATCCATGCCACTCTCGACGAGTTCACGGATGCGCTCTGTGGTTGCGGTTGCGGGTCCAAGGGTGCAGACAATCTTCGTACGTCGGCTCACGAAAGCGAGCCTAGCCGCTGGACGCCGCGTTCTCTATCGCAGACGACTCCACCGGAATACTACCGATCGGTAGCCACGCTACCTTGCTGCTGAGAGGGTCTGTACCGGTTCAGAGACAGAGGTCACACGACCGCCAGGGGCAGTGCGGTCGGGTGTACCGGCGACGGCAATTCCGAGTGTCCGGTCAGAAAAGCGTCGACTCCGTGGGCCGCCGATCGACCCTCCGCAATCGCCCACACGACCAACGACGCACCGCGGTGCGCATCCCCGCACACGAATACCCCGGGTGCCGTGGTCTGCCAGTCGGGACCACACGAGAGCGCGCCCCGCTTGGTCGGTGTCAGGCCGTACTCGTCGAGCAACGGACCGAGCTCCACGCCTTCGAAACCGATGGCGAACAACGCCAGATCGCAGGGCAATTCGACCTCCTCCCCGATGGGCGTGACGATGCGTCGACCGTCCGCGTCGCGCTGGACCTCGACCTCGGCGAGCACCATGGCCCGAACGTGCCCGCGCTCGTCACCGAGGAATCGCTGGACCGCGACCTGATGACGCACGACGCCACCCTCGGCGTGCGCGGGTGAGGTGCGCAGCACCAGCGGCCACGACGGCCACGGTGAGAGACCGTCGTCGCGAGCCCCGGGCAGCGCGGGGTTGTAGTCGAGTTGCGTGACCGATGCAGCACCCTGTCGGTGGGCCGTTCCCAGGCAGTCTGCTCCGGTGTCACCGCCGCCGATGATGACCACGTGCTTGTCCGCAGCGGAGATGGAGGTGGGGCCGTCGCCCTCGCATTCTTTGTTCGACGGCACCAGATGCTCCATGGCCAGGTGGATGCCGTCGAGTTCGCGACCGATGACCTCGGCATTGTCGCGGGCCCGTAGAGCTCCGACCGCCAAGACGACCGCGTCGAACGATTCGCGTAGCTGCTCGACGGTGAAGTCGATCCCGACCTCGCAATCGGTGACGAAATGCGTTCCCTCAGCCCGCATCTGCATGAGGCGCTGATCGAGCACCGACTTCTCCAGCTTGAACTCGGGGATGCCGTAGCGGAGCAATCCGCCGAGTCGATCGTCTCGCTCGTACACGGTGACGTCATGCCCGGCGCGCGTGAGCTGTTGCGCTGCAGCCAATCCCGCAGGACCCGATCCGACGACGGCGACGCGCTTGCCGGTGGTGATCATCGGTGGCTGCGGAACGACGCTGCCGCCCTCCCAGGCCAGATCCGCGATCGTCTGCTCGACGCGCTTGATCGTGACGCTGCCACCGGTGGCCGCCTCGGAAATCGAGAGAACACAGGCCGATTCGCACGGTGCCGGGCACACCCGCCCGGTGAACTCCGGAAAATTGTTGGTGGCATGCAGTCGGTCGCTGGCCGCATCCCAGCGGTCGCGGCGCACCAGGTCGTTCCACTCGGGGATCAGATTTCCCAGCGGGCAGCCCGCCGTTCCCGAGTGACAGAACGGAATTCCGCAGTCCATACAGCGGCGTGCCTGATCGGAGACCTCGGCGGCCCGTTCGCTCGTGGGCTGGTGCGAGTACACCTCGTTCCAGTCCTTGACGCGCTCGCCGATCGGACGCTTGGCGGCCTCACGCTTGACGACTTTCAGAAATCCCTGTGGATCAGCCACGTGCAGCCTCCATGATCGCAGCATCGACGTCGCGCCCTTCGGCACGCGCCATTCGAGTCGCCTCCAGCACCCGCTGGTAGTCGACGGGCATGACTTTGGTGAACAGCGCAGACCGGCGGGGCCAGTCGGCCAGCAGCGAGGTAGCCACGGTGGACCCGGTCCAGCGCTGATGATTCTCGACGGTCTCGCGCAGCCACACCAGATCGTCCGGGTTGGGCACCTGCAGTTCGACCATCGCCATGTTCACGTCCGCCGGATCGAGACCGAGTACGAACGCGATGCCGCCGGACATACCCGCCGCCATGTTGCGACCGGTGGGCCCGAGCACCACGACACGACCGCCGGTCATGTACTCGAACGCGTGATCGCCCACGCCCTCGTTGACCGCGATCGCGCCCGAGTTGCGGACCGCGAACCGCTCCCCCGCCTTACCGCGCAGGTACACCTCGCCCGATGTCGCACCGTACAGAATCGTGTTGCCTGCGATCACGTTGTCCTCGGCGACGAACGGTGCATCATCGGCGGGGCGCACGACGATTCGGCCACCCGACAATCCCTTGCCCACGTAGTCGTTGGCGTCACCCACCAGGTCGATAGTGATTCCCGGCGGCAGGAAGGCCCCGAGCGACTGGCCTGCCGACCCGGTGAACGCGATGCGAATGGTGTCGTCGGGCAGACCGCCCGCGCCGTAGCGCCGGGTGACCTCGGATCCCAGAAGTGTTCCGACAGTGCGATTGACGTTGCGTACCGGTAGCTCCAACGTGACCGGGTGGGCATCCTCCAGCGCCCCCTCGGCCAGCTGGATCAGCGTCCGATCCAGCGCGAGATCGAGACCGTGATCCTGCGCGCGGAGGCGTCGACGCTGCGTCATCGGGGCGCCGTGCCGGTCGACAGGCATCGCGAAGATGGGAGCGAGATCGAGGCCCTTGCTCTTCCAGTGCGCCACACCGGCTGCGGTCTCGAGCACGTCCGCGCGACCGACCGCCTCGTCGATACTCCGAAAACCGAGCTGCGCGAGATACTGTCGCACGTCCTCGGCGATGAACTTGAAGAAGTCCTCGAGGAACTCGGGCTTGCCGGTGAACCGCTTACGCAGCTCAGGATTCTGGGTCGCGACACCGACCGGGCAGGTGTCGAGATGACAGACGCGCATCATGATGCACCCCGCCACGATCAGCGGGGCCGTCGAGAATCCGAATTCCTCCGCGCCGAGCAGCGCCGCGACGATGACGTCGCGTCCGGTGCGCATGCCGCCGTCGCACTGCACGGTGATGCGATCACGAAGTCCGTTGAGTACCAACGTCTGCTGCGCGTCGGCCAGGCCGATCTCCCACGGAGCGCCTGCATGCTTGAGCGAGGTCAACGGTGCCGCACCGGTTCCGCCGTCGTAGCCCGAGATGAGGACTACGTCGGCGTGCGCCTTGCTGACACCCGTCGCCACCGTGCCGACACCGACGGAGCTGACGAGTTTGACGTGGACGCGTGCGTTCTCGTTGGCATTCTTGAGATCGTGGATCAGCTGGGCGAGATCCTCGATCGAGTAGATGTCGTGGTGTGGTGGCGGCGAGATCAGGCCGACCCCCGGCGTCGAGTGTCGGGTCTTGGCCACCCACGGATACACCTTGTATCCGGGCAGCTGACCGCCCTCGCCGGGCTTGGCACCCTGCGCCATCTTGATCTGGATGTCCGTGGCGTTGACCAGGTAGTCACTGGTGACGCCGAACCGACCGCTGGCGACCTGCTTGACGGCACTGCGCCGCCTCGGATCGTAGAGCCGGTCGACATCCTCGCCGCCCTCGCCGGAGTTGGACCGTCCGCCGAGGTTGTTCATCGCGACGGCCATCGTCTCGTGCGCCTCGGCGGAGATGGATCCATAGCTCATCGCGCCGGTGTTGAACCGCGTGACGATCGACTCCACCGATTCCACCTCGTCGAGTGGAACCGGCGGCCGCACCCCGTCCTTGAACTCGAACAGACCGCGCAGTGCACCGCCTTCGCGAGCGAGCCGGTCCACCTCGTCGGTGTACTTCTGGAACACGTCGTATCGGCCGGTACGCGTTGCATGCTGCAACAGGAACACCGTCTCGGGGGTGAACAGGTGCAGCTCGCCTTCGCGGCGGAACTGGTACTCGCCGCCGATCTCCAACCGACGATGGACGCGGTCGGTCGGATTCTCGGGGTACGCCCTGCGGTGTCGCAGTTTGACCTCCTCGGCGAGCACGTCGAGACCGACGCCGCCGAGCTTGCTGACCGTGCCCTTGAAGTACTCGCGCACGACCTCGCGATCGAGACCGACGGCCTCGAAAACCTGTGCGCCGGTGTAGGACCCGACGGTCGAGATGCCCATCTTCGACATCACCTTCAGTACGCCCTTACCGAGTCCGTACAGGTAATTCCGTACGGCGATCGTCGGTTCGACTCCGGTCAGTTCGCCCTCGCCGACCAGATCCTCGATCGATTCCATCGCCAGATACGGGTTGACGGCTGCGGCACCGAAACCGATCAGCAGCGCCAGGTGGTGTACCTCGCGCGCGTCACCGGATTCGACGACGAGCGCGATCTTGGTGCGTTCCTTCGTGCGAACCAGGTGGTGATGCACGGCCGAGGTGGCCAGCAACGACGGGATCGGGGCCCGAGTGTGATCCGAATCGCGATCGGAGATGATGAGCGTCGTGTAACCCGCAGCGATCGCCTCAGATGCCCGGGCGCGCAACTCCTCGATGGCCTCGGCGAGACCTTCGCCGCCGCGCTCGACCTCGTACAGGCCCCGCAGTACCGTCGCCGACAGTCCGGGATGGTCTCCGTCGTCGTTGATGTGAATGATCTTGTTGAGCTCGTCGTTGTCGAGCACCGGCCACGGCAACACGATCTGCCTGCACGACGCCGCAGTGGGCTCGAGCAGGTTCTGCTCCGGACCCATCACCCGCGCGAGCGAGGTCACGATTTCCTCGCGGATCGAATCCAGTGGTGGGTTGGTGACCTGGGCGAACAGTTCGATGAAGTAGTCGTAGAGCTGACGCGACCGCTGCGACATCACCGCGGCAGGGGTGTCGGTACCCATCGAACCCAGAGGTTCGCCGCCGGACGCGGCCATCGGCGTCAATACGACGCGTAGGTCTTCTTCTGTGTATCCGAAGGCGACCTGCCTGCGCACCACCGAGTCGTGGTTGTACTGGATGTGAGCACGCTCGGGAAGGCTCTTGATCTCGAGCAGGCCGGCGTGCAGCCACTCCTGGTACGGATGTTCGGTTGCCAGTTGGAGTTTGATCTCCTCGTCCAGCACCAGACGCCCGGCGACGGTGTCGATCAGAAACATCTTTCCGGGCTCGAGGCGACCCTTGGCGACGACCTCGGATTGGGGCACGTCGAGCACGCCTGCCTCACTCGCGAGGATCACGCGGCCGTCCGCAGTCTGCCACCAGCGGCCGGGCCGAAGCCCGTTGCGGTCCAGCACAGCTCCGACATAGCTGCCGTCGGTGAACGTCACGCAGGCCGGACCGTCCCAGGCCTCCATCATCGATGAATGGAACTGGTAGAACGCCCGTACCCGTGGATCCATCGTGCGGTGGTTCTCCCACGGCTCGGGCACCATCATCATCACCACGTGCGGCACGCTGCGCCCACCGAGGTGCAGCAGTTCGAGCACCTCGTCCAAGGACACCGAGTCCGAGGCATCGGGGTTGCAGATGGGGAACAAACGTTCCAGGTCGCCGGGGATAAGGTCGCTCGACAGCAGCGCTTCGCGGGCGCGCATCCGGTTTCGGTTGCCCTTGACGGTGTTGATCTCGCCGTTGTGCGCAACGTAGCGATGCGGATGCGCCAGCGGCCACGACGGGAACGTGTTGGTCGAGAAGCGACTGTGCACGATGGCAATGGCGCTCTTGCACAATGGGTTACGCAGTTCCGGGAAGTACAGCGGCAGCTGCATCGTGGTGAGCATGCCCTTGTAGACGATGGTGCGCGAGGACAACGACGGGAAGAACAGCCCCGACCCCTCGGCCTCGATCTCAGGGGTGACTCGCTCGGAACGCTTGCGCAGTCCGTACACGAGACGGTCGAGGGCGAGACCGGCCGGACGCGTGCCGTCGACCTCGGGGGCGGTGACGTAGAGGTAGCTCATGTACGGCATGCAGCCGAGGGCAGTGAGGCCGACGTCGGCGCGATCGGGATCGACCTCGACGGGAACCCAGCCCAGAACGTCCAGACCCTCTTCCGCCGCAATCGATTCGACGCGCTCGATCGCGATCGCTCGCTCACGGATGCCCTGCGGGAGAAAACAGACTCCGGCTGCGAACGTGTTGTCACCGTCGGCACCGGCCGCGGGCAGATCGAACGGTGCGAGGGAGTCGAGGAGTTCGACGGGCAGCTGAATCAGAATTCCCGCACCGTCACCACTGTTTGGCTCGGCACCGGCAGCTCCACGATGTTCCAGGTTCTCCAATGCCAGAACCCCGTCGGCGACGATCGCGTGGGAGCGGCGACCCGCGATGTCGGCGATCATCGCCACGCCACAGGAGTCCTTCTCCGAGCTCGGGTCGTACAGACCTTGCTCCGCAGGCATCCGAGAAAACAGCACCACGATCACCTCCACATAGGCCGGTGGGGTGCGTGAAGGCGGCGCAGTGTCGTCGACCCTGCACCGAGAGTCTCGGCAACCCCGCCGGCGGGTCGGCTCGAGTCGACCGGAGCGGTCGGACGAGCCGAATCGAACGGCCTATCGGGAATTCACCGGGACAGCTCTGGCCCGCGAAAGAATCCGGGAACGCTCCCGGATGGCGAAATCGTAGCAGCTGGCAACTGCATCGATGCAATCACGAATATCGGCTGTGACGAATGCGATCGTCAGTCGCGCAACGGTCGACCGTGCTGATCACGCACGCTGCCGGTGAGCATCATGATGCCGTCGATCAACGGCCAGATTCCGCCGATACCGCAGGTGAGCCACGTGACCGCGATCTGCGCCACCGCGATGCCCGGCTGGTCGAGATAGAAGCGGCCGGCTCCGAACGCGCCCAAGAGGATGCCGAGCAGACCTGCCGTCAGCTTCTGCTTGTCCGAGAACGGCTCACCGGTGACCGGGTGCCGACCGTACGGAGCCATCGGGTCCATGTATCCGGGCCCACCTGCGTACTGGGGACCTGGGTACTGCGGACCGCCGTACGGGGGACCTGCGTACTGTCCGCCCGCATATGGCGGTGGCGCACCGTACTGGCTCGAATCGGCGGGCGGTGGGTAACCGGTGCCGGGAGTGGATCCGAACTGCCCACCCTGGTCGTTGCCGTAATTCGGGGTGGTGTAGTTCGGGTCGGGTGCGCCGTACACGGGACCCGGTCCTGAGGCGGAGCCTTTGTCGAACGAGATGGTCGGCTCCGACGGAGGGGTTCCGTCGCTCGACGATCCGTCCGAAGACGATGTACCGGAGTCACTCACGTCGAGCTCCCTTACTTTCGATGCAGTACCAGCAGGGGGATCAGTCTCTCAGCTTTCGCCCCTGAGGGTCCGTCACATTGCCCACCAGTATCAGCACGCCGTCGACGAGATGCCAGACGAACAGCCCGAACAACACGATGAGTCCGAGGCCGAACACTGCGGTGAGTAGCACCCCGAAGAAGAACACCAGCAGTTGTGCGACGCCGATGCCGATACTGCCGAGGTAAAAACGACCGACACCCAACCAACCGAGAAATATCTGCAACAGGCCGCCGACGATCTTGGACTTGTCCGACAGCGGCTCGCCGGTCACCGGATCACGCCCGTACGGTGCATCGGGACCTACACCGTACGCGGATCCACCCTGGTAGCCAGGGGGTACGCCGTAGCCATACTGGCCGTAACCCTGCTGGCCGTAACCCTGCTGGCCGTAACCCTGCTGCCCGTAACCCTGCTGCCCGTAGTTCGGCTGCGAATAACCCTGCTGACCGTATCCTTGCTGGCCGTAACCCTGCTGGCCGTAACCTTGCTGCGGGTAGCCCTGCTGGCCGTAGCTCTGCTGACCGTACCCCGGCTGGCCGTACCCCGGCTGGCTGTACCCCTGCTGTGGGTAACCGGGGGGTGCCGGAAAACCACCGAGCGGATTGTCGGTACTGCCGTCCGGGCTCGGGGCCGGGTAGCTCGGCGTGCTGGACCAACCGGGTCCGTTTCCGACGCCGGAGTACGTGTCCCAGCCAGGGCCGGTGGGGCCGGTGGGGCCGTGTGACGGTGCGGACTCCGAGGTGCCGGGCGGTTCCGACAGCGATGCTTCGGCGGTGGCGTCGTAATCGAACGGCGTGCCGAACGATGCGGTCGGCGCGGTCTCGCTGTCGCTCGAATCGGCAGAGCTGGAACTCGGTTCCGGCTCCGGATGAGGGGTCTTGTCGAAATCAACCACGCGTACTGCCTTCTTCCTCGGCTTTCTTGTCGGACGCCTGAACGGGCTTCGCATCGACGGCGTCTGCGTCCGTGGTGTCGTGGACCGATGTACGGGGTGAGCCATCCGCAGACGTGCCCTCGGCTGCCGCCTCGCTCGTGCGATCCTCGTCGTCGTTGGACCTCAATGTCGCAGGCTCTTCGCGGCCCTTGGTTGCGATCACGACGTAGGCCAGCGCCAGCACGAAGATGATGGCGGAGGTGAAGCTGTTGATGCGTATCCCGGCGATCTCGGTGGCGAAATCGTCGCGCATGAGTTCCACCCAGAACCGTCCGGCGCAGTATCCGGCGACGTACAGCGCGAACAGCCGACCGTGGCCGATCCTGTACTTGCGGTCCACGAGAACCAGCAGGACGACGATCGCGACACTCCACAACAGCTCGTACAGGAACGTCGGGTGCACGACTCGTTCCACGAACCCGGTCGAGACGCCGTTGAGTGGATCGAGCCGTCCGTCGGCGTCGACCCGCTCGTAGATCTCCAGTCCCCACGGCTGCGTGGTGGCGCGTCCGTACAGTTCCTGGTTGAAGTAATTTCCGATACGACCGATCGCCTGGGCCAACAGAATCGGTGGGCCGACGGCGTCACCGAAGGCAGGCAACGGGATTCCGCGTCGCCGACAGGCGATCCAGGCACCGACGCCGCCGAGGAACACCGCCCCCCAGATCCCCAGTCCGCCGTTCCAGACGTACAACGCCTCGATCGGGTTTCCGCCGGGACCGAAGTACGTCTTCCAGTCGGTTGCCACGTGGTAGAGACGCCCGCCCAGCAGGCCGAACGGGACGGCCCAGACTGCGACGTCGAGCACTGTGCCCTTGGTTCCACCTCGGGCCACCCAGCGTCGGTCACCCCACACCACCGCCACGACGATGCCGATGATGATGAACAGGGCATAGGCCCGCAGAGCCAGCGGTCCGACGTGCCACACCCCCTGCGGCGGGCTGGGAATGTAGGCCAGGATCGCGGTCGAAGTCACGACGCTACGTTAGCGGAACGGACACCCTCGGCGAGTTCCGTCGTCAGGTCGCGCACGGCATCGAGTCCCTTGTCGACGGCCGTCACCAGGGCCGAACCGACGATGACCGCATCGGCATACTTCGCGATCTCGGCAGCTTGAGCTCCCGACCGAACGCCGAGCCCCACGCCGATCGGAATGTCGGAGTGTTCGCGGATACGCGCCGACAACGCGGGTGCCATCGAGGACACCGCGTCGCGGGCACCGGTGACGCCCATGGTCGAGGCCGCGTAGACGAAACCGCTACTGGCCTCGACGGTGCTGACGAGCCGCTCCTCGGTGGACGACGGGGCGACGAGGAAGATTCGGTCGAGTTCGTAGCGGTTGGAAACCTCGATCCACTCCTTCGCCTCGTCGGGAATGAGATCCGGGGTGATGATTCCGAGCCCACCCGCGTTGGCGAGGTCGCGAGCGAAGTTCTCGATGCCGTACTTGAGCACCAGGTTCCAGTACGTCATGACGACCGCTTTTCCGCCCGCTGCAGCGACCTGCTCGGTGACAGCGAAGACGTCTTTGACTCGGGCCCCGGCCCGCAGCGCCACATCGGCTGCGGCCTGAATCGTGGGACCGTCCATCACCGGATCGGAATACGGAATGCCCACCTCGACGATGTCGCATCCGGCGTCGACCATCGTCTTGAACACCTCGACCGATCGCGGCACCGTCGGAAAGCCGGCGGGGAGGTATCCGACGAGTGCTGCGCGGCCGTCGGCACGGCACTGCGCGAAGGTACCCGAGAGGCGGGAGTCGTTGTTGCTCATGGCTTGATACCTGCTTCGTCGTCCACGTTCGCTTCGCCGGCTCCGTCGATCAGACCGAACCATTCGGCTGCGGTATCGACATCCTTGTCGCCACGGCCAGACAGGTTGACCAGAATGATCGCGCCTTCACCCAATTCCTTCCCGAGGGTTAAAGCGCCGGCGATGGCATGCGAGGACTCGATGGCCGGGATGATGCCCTCGGTACGGCACAGCAGCTTGAAGGCGTTCATCGCTTCGGTATCGGTGATTCCGCGATACTCGGCCCGCCCGATGTCGTGCAGGTACGAGTGCTCCGGACCCACGCCCGGGTAGTCCAATCCTGCTGAGATGGAGTGGGAGTCGACGGTCTGACCGTCCTCGTCCTGCAGCAGGTAGGAGTACGCGCCGTGCAGCGCTCCCGGGGTTCCACCGCTGATGGTCGCCGCATGGCGACCGGTCTCGACGCCGTCGCCTGCCGCCTCGAAACCGATCAGTCGCACGTCGGCGTCGTCGATGAAGGCATGGAAGATGCCGATTGCGTTGGAGCCACCACCGACGCAGGCAGCGATGGCGTCGGGCAACCTGCCCGTGGACGCCAGCACCTGCTGCCGCGCTTCGAGGCCGATGATGCGCTGGAAATCGCGCACCATGACCGGGAACGGGTGGGGCCCGGCGACGGTGCCGAAGCAGTAGTACGTGTTGTCCGCGTTGGTGACCCAGTCGCGCAGCGCCTCGTTGATGGCGTCCTTGAGCGTGCGTGAACCGGACTTCACTGCGACGACTTCCGACCCGAGCAAACGCATCCGGGCGACGTTGAGGGCCTGACGCTCGGTGTCGACCTCACCCATGTAGACGACGCAGTCGAGACCCATCAGGGCACAGGCAGTGGCGGTCGCGACGCCGTGCTGACCGGCACCGGTCTCCGCGATGACACGGGTCTTGCCCATTCGCTTCGCGAGCAGAACTTGCCCGAGCACGTTGTTGATCTTGTGAGAACCGGTGTGATTCAGGTCTTCTCGCTTGAGCAGGATCCGAGCGCCACCGGCATGCTCGGACAACCGCGTCGCCTCGAAGACCGGCGAGGGGCGACCGGTGTAATCGCGCTGCAGTCGGTCGAGTTCGCCGAGGAACTCGTTGTCGCTGCGCACCTTCTCGTACTCGGCGGTGACTTCCTCGATCACACCCATCAATGCCTCGGGCACGAATCTGCCGCCGTAGACACCGAAATGGCCGCCGACATCGGGCTCGTGCGCGCTGCGATCGGTGAGGCCGATGCTGCTCTGCGGCAGATCAGCGCCCTTGAAACGGACTGCCGCTGGGGCGTCCGTGATGGAAGAAGAATTGCTGGTGCTCACCGGTCCAGTGTGCCCCAACGGCGGACCGTCGCCGCGCTCGGGTCTGGTGCTGGGTCAGCGCGCGGGCTTGGGGCACGACGGATGCGTTCCCGCCGTCACCAGGTCCGAGACGGCCGTGCGCGGATCGCCTGCAGTGACCAAGCCCTCGCCGACGAGTACCGCGTCGGCACCGGCACCGGCGTAAGCGAGCAGATCTGCTGTGCCCCGCACACCGGACTCCGCGATACGAATGATCTCGCTGGGCAACCCGGGCGCGATACGGCCGAAGCTGTCACGATCGATCTCGAGTGTCTTGAGATTGCGGGCGTTGATGCCGATGACGCTGGCACCGGCCTCGAGGGCGCGATCCGCCTCGGCCTCGGTGTGCACCTCGACCAGCGCCGTCATACCCAGCGACTCGGTGCGGTCGAGCAACGACGTCAACGCGTCCTGCTCGAGCGCCGCGACGATCAGCAGGATGACGTCGGCACCGTGCGCCCGAGCCTCGTGAATCTGGTACGGACCGACGATGAAGTCCTTGCGCAGCACGGGAATCGAGACGGCGGCCCGGACGGCGTCGAGGTCTGCGAGAGACCCACGGAACCGACGCTCCTCGGTGAGAACGCTGATGATGCGAGCGCCGCCCTGCTCGTACGCGCGGGCAAGAACGGCCGGATCGCCGATGTCGGCCAACGCACCCTTGGACGGGCTGGCCCGCTTCACTTCGGCGATGACGCCGATGCCGTCCTCGCGGAGTGCAGCTGCCGCGTCGAGGGGGGCCGGGGCTGCTTTCGCGGCTGCTTTCACGGCGGCGAAATCGACCACCGATTCACGCGCGGCCACGTCGGCTCGTACACCGTCGAGAATCGAGTCGAGAACAGTCATGGTGCCCCCAGTCCTTTCTGAGCGTCGACGTCCGATGTGAGGAATCTCATCGGGGTCGGATCTAGCGTAGAGGTCCGTTTCAATCCGACGAACGCCGGGTACCGGACTCGTCGGTAGGGTCTTCACCGGCGTCGAGCGCGTCCCACATCATGCGCTCGGTGAGGTCCTCCCCCTCGTCCTGCACGCCGGCACCGGATGCCGTGGTGCGCGCACGCCGAGCGACCTCGTCGCGACGCACCGCCGGGGCGTCGTACTTGGACGAGAGTACCTGCGGGGCAAACGTTTTCCGAATCGACACCACTGCCGCAGCGAGGGCGCAGACCGCACCGACGAGGGTGACGATCGCCGGCAGGACCGAGACGTCCGTCATCGAGACCTGCGCGCGTGCAGGAAGCTCTGCGAGCGCCGCGGACTCCGCGTCGGATGCCCCGGCAGTGAGCAGTCGAACGGCCGGAATTGCCGCCGCCACGGCCACCACGCCGATCAGCAGGGCGAGCACCCGAGAAGCCCACCCCCGCACCGCGAAGGACGCTGCAATCGCCGCTACCAACACCAGTGCCAGTGGCGTCGTGGCAGCAGCCCAGGTGCTGCCGAGAAGCTCGTCGGTTCGGCTCTCTCCGAGACCGTCAAACGACGTCACCCGAACCCATGTCATTCTCGACGCGCCCCACAGGCACGCCGCAGCAACGACGAGAAGGGCGACGGGTAGCGCGGCCGACCCGCGGCGACCGGATCGCTCGGTCATCGGCCGCCCACCTCACGGAGCGACTCCGCAGCGGCGACGGCTCCCAGCACCGCCATCGCCTTGTTTCGCGCCTCGTCGTCCTCGTATTCCGCAACGGAGTCGGCCACGACGCCTGCCCCGGCCTGAACGTATGCGGTGCCGTCCTTGATCAGAGCGGTGCGAATCGAGATGGCAGTGTCGGCGTCCCCCGCGAAATCGAGGTAGCCGACGATGCCGCCGTAGATGCCGCGTCGCGTCGGCTCCAGCTCGTCGATCAGCTCCATCGCGCGCACCTTCGGTGCCCCGGACAGGGTGCCTGCCGGGAAACAGGCCTTGACCGCGTCGAGGGCGCGCTTGCCCTCGGCCAACCGTCCGGTGACCGTCGACACCAGATGCATGACGTGGCTGTAGCGCTCGATGTGGCGGTAGTCGCTCACTCGCACCGTGCCGGGAGCGCAGACGCGTCCGAGATCGTTTCGGCCCAGATCGACGAGCATCAGGTGCTCGGCGTTCTCCTTCTCGTCGGCCAGCAGGTCCTTCTCGAGCAGCACGTCCTCTTCCTCGGACGCGCCGCGCCAGCGGGTTCCCGCGATCGGATGTGTGGTGGCGAGACCGTCGACCACCGTCACCAGTGCCTCGGGGCTCGATCCGACGATGGAGAAAGCCGTCTCGTCGTTCTCCCCCGGTACGTGCATCAGGTACATATACGGGCTGGGATTGGACGCTCGCAGCATTCGGTAGACGTCGAGGGGCGATGCATCGGTGTCCATCTCGAAGCGCTGTGAGAGCACCACCTGGAACGCCTCACCTGCTTCGATCTCCTCCACCAGGCGAGCGACGTCGGCACCGAAGCCCTCGGACGTGCGCTGTCGGCGGAACTGCGGCGCGGGCTTGGACACGGTGGAAACGGTGGAGTCGGCGGGCTTCGAAAGGTCCGCACACATCCGATCCAGACGACGCACCGCGTCGTCGTACGCCTCGTCGACGTGCTCGTCGGTGCCGTTCCAGTTCACCGCGTTCGCGATCAGGGTGATCGCGCCCTCGTGGTGGTCGACGGCCGCGAGATCGGTCGCGAGCAGCATGACCATCTCGGGCACACCGAGGTCGTCCTGCGCGTGCTCGGGCAGCTTCTCGATGCGCCGCACCGAGTCGTATCCGAGGTAACCCACCATGCCGCCGGTCAACGGGGGCAGACCGGGCAGCCGCTCCGAGTGCAGCAGCTCCAATGTCCGCGCCAGCACTTCGAGAGGATCGCCCCCGCTCGGCACCCCCGCGGGGACGTTGCCGCGCCATGCGGCCTCACCGTCGATGACCGTGAGCGACGCCGGAGCGCCTGCACCGATGAACGACCACCTGGACCACGAACTGCCGTTCTGCGCGGACTCGAGCAGGAAGGTTCCGGGTCGGTCGGCACCGAGCTTGCGGTACGCCGACAGCGGAGTCTCGGAGTCGGCGAGCACCTTTCGCGTCACCGGCACCACGCGGTGCTCTGCGGCGAGATGCCGGAACACCTCACGCGAGGTGGTCGAGTCCGAGTTCTCGGTGTCGGGAGTGGGGCTGGGATCCGTGGTCGTCTCGCCGTGCATTGCTCCATCCTCCCAGGTTCGACACAACGGGTCACTCCGCAGGCTCCGCTCCGGCGGCAGGGTCGTCGCTCGCGGTAACCTGCCGAGCATGAAACCAGGCGAGCTCGTTCCCGATTTTTCCCTGCCGGACCAGACCGGTAAGACTCGAACTCTGACCGACTTGCTGTCGAACGGTCCGATAGTGCTGTTCTTCTACCCCGCCGCCTTCACCCCCGGTTGCACCGCCGAGGCGTGCCATTTTCGGGACCTCGCCTCGGAGTTCGCCGAGGTCGGAGCCACCCGAGTAGGCATCAGCGCCGATGCCGTCGCCAAGCAGGCCGAGTTCGCCGCCTCCAAGTCCTTCGACTACCCGCTGCTCTCCGACGAGGACGGCACCGTCGCCACCGCGTTCGGCGTCAAGCGCGGGCTGCTGGCCAAGCTGTCCCCGGTCAAGCGCGCGACGTTCGTCATCGGCACCGACCGGAAGGTCCTCGAGACCTTCTCCAGCGAAGTACGGTTCGAAGCCCATGCGGACAAGGCTCTGGAGTACCTGCGGGCACATCGCACCTAGAGCACTGTCCGACGCGATGCCTCGGGTGGGGGGAACCTCGAGGCATCATGTGCAGGCAACAACTAACTTGATCGAGAGGTTCCCCGCGATGGATACGTCGGCGACACCGCAACACACGGTGGATCCCCGTTGGCTCACCGAGAGTCAGCAGGAGGCCTGGCGATCGCTCGTCGCTCTGGTCACTCGACTTCCGGCAGCGTTGGACGCTCAGCTGCAGCGCGATTCGCAGCTGACCCACTTCGACTACTTCGTCCTCGCGACGGTCAGCGAGAATCCACAGCGACGGATCCAGCTCCGCGATCTGGCCGAGTACGCCAATGCCTCGCTCTCGCGCCTGTCACACGTGGTGACCAAGCTCGAGAAGGCCGGGTGGGTCGAGCGCGAGTCGATCCCGGGTAGCCGCGGTTCCTACGCTGTGCTGACCGACGCAGGCATGGCCAAGGTCGTGGAAGCGGCACCCGGTCACGTCGGCACGGTGCAGTCGCTGGTGTTCGAGGGTCTGTCCGACGCGGAGGTCGAGCAGCTCGGGACCCTGAGTTCGACTCTACTGGCCCAGTTGGACAAGGGAATCGCGGCCGGAACCGGTCACGCCTGAGCGTCGGGGCTCAACAGGACGTCGGTATCGAAGCAGGTGTGAGCGCCGGTGTGGCAGGCCGCGCCGACCTGGTCGACGACCAAGAGCACGGTGTCACCGTCGCAGTCGAGCCGAACCTCGTGCACGTACTGCGTGTGACCCGACGTCTCGCCCTTGACCCAGTACTGCTGCCTGGACCTGGAATAGTATGTGCCCTTGCGGGTTTCGAGAGTTCGGGAGAGCGCCTCATCGTCCATCCAGGCGACCATGAGCACCTGACCGGTCGACCGTTCCTGCACGACGGCGCTGAACAGTCCGGCCTCGTTGCGCTTGAGACGCGCGGACAGCGTCGGGTCGAGTGTCATCGCTGATCCTTTTCGCTATCGGACGACGATGCGTTCGGCGCGCATCGCGTCTTTGACCTGGCCGATGGTGAGATCTCCGAAATGGAAGACACTCGCGGCGAGGACGGCGTCGGCACCCGCCTGAACAGCAGGCGGAAAATGCTCCACGACGCCTGCTCCACCGCTGGCAATCACCGGCACGTGCACCGCAGACCGCACGGCAGCGATCATCGGTAGATCGAATCCGGCTTTCGTTCCGTCGGCATCCATCGAATTGAGCAGGATCTCCCCGACACCCAGCTCTGCACCACGAACCGCCCATTCGACGGCGTCGATGCCGGTGCCACGTTTGCCACCGTGAGTGGTGACCTCCCATCCCGACGGGGTGTCCTGCTGTCCGTCGGGAACTGTTCTGGCGTCGACCGAGAGCACGATGCACTGCGAGCCGAACCGTTCGCTGAGCTCGCGCAGCAACTCCGGCCGGGCGATCGCAGCGGTGTTGACACTGACTTTGTCGGCCCCTGCCCGCAACAGTCGATCCACATCGGCGACGGTGCGCACTCCCCCGCCGACGGTGAGCGGAATGAACACCTGCTCGGCGGTGCGACTGACGACGTCGAGCATCGTGCCTCGGTCCGACGTCGACGCGGTGACGTCGAGGAAGGTCAGTTCGTCGGCACCCTGCGCGTCGTAGGCGGCCGCAAGCTCCACCGGATCGCCTGCGTCGCGGAGGTTTTCGAAGTTCACTCCCTTGACGACGCGCCCGGCGTCGACGTCGAGGCACGGAATCACTCTGACCGCGACGCTCATCGCCCAGGTCCTTCCAGGTAGTCGACGGGATCACCGAGTTCGGTGATCACCTTCAGCAACTCGTCGTGCACTCCCGGCCCGGCTGCCAGCACGGACGGCGAATCGACGGTCCACGGTTCGCCCGTCAGATCGGTGACGATTCCGCCCGCCGCGCGCACCAGCAGTGCGCCTGCCGCGTTGTCCCAGGCACGGTGACCGAACACCACCGCGCCGCCGAGAACTCCGCTGGCCGTGTAGGCCAGATCGACTCCGGTTGCACCGTGCATCCGCAGTCGTGAGGAGTGCATCGACAACTCTTCGAGAATACGGAATCGGAACCGACCCGGCAGCGAACCGCGACTGGCGACGTTGAACGCACCGAACCCGATCATGGATTCACGCAACATCTTCGGCTGTAGCGCCGGAAGCGCGACGCCGTTGAGCAACAGCGGACCGCCTGCCACAGCGGCGAAACGCTGATCCACCAGGGGCAGCCAGGTGAGTCCGAGGACCGGCTCACCGTCGTCGAGCAGCGCCAACAACGTTCCGGCCGAGGGCAATCCCGACGAGTAGTTGAAGGTGCCGTCGATCGGGTCGAGCACCCACACGAGTCCGGAGTTCAGGTCCGGTCCTCCGAACTCCTCACCGTGAACGGCGATTCCGGTGGCCTCGTGCAATTCCGCACCGAGCCGACGCTCGAGTTCGAGATCCACAGCGGTGGCAAAATCATCGGGGCCCTTCTGCACTGCGCTCGGTGCGCCGACGCCCGCGACGAACCGATCGTGGATGCCGTCGAGCAGACCACCGGCGATCTCCAGTAGACGAGTCGGTTCCTCGGGAAGGGTCATTCCTGGGTTACCGAGACACCGCAGCGAGGGCGTCCGGAAGCGTGAAACGTCCCGCGTACAGGGCCTTTCCGACAATGGAACCTTCGACACCGCGGTCGACCAGTCCGGCGATCGCTTCCAGATCCTCAATCGTGGACACGCCGCCCGACGCGATGACCGGCTTGTCGGTCTTGGCACAGACGTCGGCGAGCAGTTCGAGGTTGGGCCCGGTCAACGTGCCGTCCTTGGTGACATCGGTGACCACGTAGCGCGAACACCCGTCGCGCTCGAGCCGCTCGAGAACCTCCCACAGGTCGCCGCCGTCACTGACCCAGCCGCGCCCGCGCAAACGCGGTGCTCCGTCCACGATCAACACGTCCAGACCGACGGCGACGCGATCACCGAACTCGCCGATCGCGCGGGAGCACCACTGCGGATCCTCGAGGGCTGCGGTGCCGAGATTGACTCGCGCGCACCCGGTCGCGAGTGCAGCGCGCAGCGACTCGTCGTCACGAATTCCGCCCGAGAGCTCCACCTTGACATCGAGCTCGCCGACGACCGACGCCAGAAGCTCGCGATTGGATCCGCGTCCGAACGCAGCGTCGAGGTCCACGAGATGCACCCACTCGGCTCCGTCGTTCTGCCACGCGAGGGCGGCATCGCGAGGCGACCCGTACTTCGTTTCGCTTCCTGCTTCTCCTTGAACGAGACGGACAGCTTCGCCGCCTGCGACATCGACAGCAGGCAATAAGACCAGGCTCACGTGCGGTTATGCTACGGGCCGAGCGGGCGTGAACTCAAAACGGGTCGCCGGGAGTGGAGCCTGCGGGAAGGACCCATCGATCTGGGAGTGGAGCCTGCAGGAACGGCGGGTCAATCCTCCGGGCCGAGTTCCCGGCGCGTGATGCGAGTGGACACCACTCCCATTGCCGCGATCGCTCCGATCACACCGGCCAACGCGATGATCAGGGCCACCCCGGCGCTCGGGCGCAGAAGTGCTATTGCAGCCGTGGCGAGGGCCAGCACGACCACGGCCGCGCCCAACGCCTTGAAAGCCAACCGGCCGAGCGAGAACTCGCGGTCGCTCACACCGATCGAACCCAGTTCTCCAGAAGTGCGGCACCTGCGTCACCGGACTTCTCCGGGTGGAATTGAGTGGCCGAGAGTGCACCGTTCTCGACCGCGGCGAGGAATCGTCCGCCGTGGTCGGCCCAGGTGAGCAACGGGGCGGCGATGGTGTCGCTGGGTTCGAGTTCCCACTGTTGTGCAGCGTAGGAGTGGACGAAGTAGAACCGGGTCTCGGGATCGATGCCGTCGAACAGCACGCTCTTCTCCGGGGCCTCGACGGTGTTCCACCCCATGTGCGGCAACACCTCGGCCTGCAGCCGCTCGACCGTTCCCGGCCACTCCCCACACCCGTTCGCCTCGACACCGAACTCGACCCCGCGATCGAACAGGATCTGCATCCCGACACAGATGCCCAGCACGGGTCGTCCGCCGGCCAGACGTCGACCGATGATGCGGTCGCCCTTCACCGCCAGGAGACCTTCCATGCAGGCGGCGAACGCTCCGACACCGGGAACGACCAGTGCTTCTGCATTCAGGGCCTCGTCGAAGTCCGAGGTCACGGTCACGTCGGCACCGACCCGGGCGAGTGCCCTCTTCGCCGAGTGCAGATTGCCCGAGCCGTAATCGAGCAACACCACAGAAGTCATGCGGGAAGTCTATCGGGGCGTGGTCTCGCGACGAGCGCCACCGCCGCGACGGCGACAACCGTGGCTGCGGCTGCGGTGAATCCCGCGGTGTACCCCACACTGGTCGCCAGGACGCCGAGGGCAAGCGCGCCCGCCCCCGTACCGGCGTCGAAACTGATGTTCCAGACGGCGCTTGCGCTGCTGTAGCGGGAGGGTCCGGCTGCGTCGAACGCCATCACGAGACTGTCGTTCTGGCATGCTCCGTACCCGACTCCGAACAGGACGGCTGCGACGAAGAACAGCGCCGCCGGCATGTTGCCGAGCGCAGCGAGCGCGAACAGAGCGATGCCGATGGCCGCCGACACCAGTGCCGGAACCACAGAACGCCCGATTCCTACTCGATCCGCCACCGACCCCGCGGCGTAACGCCCGACGAGCATCGCTGCGCTGACGACGGCCAGTGCGAGGCCGATCATCGCGGCTCGGTTCGACTCGGCGATCGGCAGCAAACTGGTGATTCCGCCGTACGCAGCGGACACCGAGGCCACGACGAGACAAGGCACCAGAAATTGGCGTTTGTCGAGGCGAACCCGCTCGAGCTTGGGCGGCTGCGGCGCGGGCCGTGTGGGTGGCAACAGCGCGACGCCGATCAGGCCTGCTGCGGGCACCAGTGCACCGAGTACGAATACGGCCGTCGGACTCGCCGCGAAGATCACCAGGCCCAGTGGCAGAGTGACCATCTGAGCCAAGGCGACGGCGATACCCTGCGCCCCCGTCGCCCGGCCGAGCAACGCTGTCGGAGCGAGCTCGGCGACGATCGCGGCGCCGGCGACGGTCAACATTCCGAAACCTGTACCCCGCAAGGCGGACACGGCCAACGCCGGTACGGCTTCGACCGAGACGATGAACAACAGCGCAGGCATTCCGAGAAGCAGGCAGCCCGCTCCGAGAACTGCGCGGTGGCCGACTCGCATCAGCATTCGTGGCACGAACAGCTGCGTGATCACCGTGGTGGTCATGAAGATCGCGGTGCTGGCAGCCGCCACTGCGTCGGACGCCCCGGACTGGGACACGGCGAGGGGAACCACCGGAAGCAGCAAACCCCAGCCGCCGAACGAGGCCGCGCCCATGGCCATCGCGGCCGGCAGACCACGGATGGAGCTCAGGCCACTCAAAGCACGAGCGCCGATCGACCGATCACAGACTTCCCTTGGTGGACAGCACACCGTTGACGCGAGGGTCGTACTCGGTGGCCTGACGCAGTGCCCGAGCGACTGCCTTGAACTCGGCTTCGGTGATGTGATGCTGATCGCGGCCGTAGATCACCCGGACGTGCAGTGCGATCCGAGCGTTCGACGCCAGCGTCTCGAACACGTGCTTGTTGATCACCGTGGAGTACGGAACGCCCGGGTAGCCGCCGATGACGGAGTGCACCATGTAGTCGGGCTCACCGGTGTGTACGCAGTACGGACGGCCGGACACGTCGACGGCGGCGTGCACGAGCGTTTCGTCCATCGGAATGAACGAGTCGCCGAACCGGGTGATGCCGGCCTTGTCGCCGAGGGCCTGACCGAGCGCCTGGCCGAGCACGATCGCAGTGTCCTCGACGGTGTGGTGCGCCTCGATCTCGATGTCGCCCTTCGCGCGCACCGTCAGGTCGAAACGAGCGTGGGTACCGAGCGCGGTGAGCATGTGGTCGTAGAACGGAACGCCGGTGGAGATGTCGACGATTCCGGTGCCGTCGAGGTTCAACTCGACCGAGATGTCGGATTCCTTGGTGGTGCGCTCGATCTTGGCAATACGGGGAGCGGGTGTGGTCACTTCGGTGCCTCTGCTGTTTCGGTCGATGCAAGTTGTGCGCTGACGGTGAGGAATCGGTCGTTCTCGTGCGCCAGTCCGATGGTGACGCGTAGATATCCGGGAATTCCGACGTCCCGGATGAGCACGCCGTCGTCCAGGTACCGCCGCCAGGTGGCGGCCGCATCGGAGAACCGGCCGAAAAGCAGGAAGTTGGCGTCGGACGGCACCACGTCGTAGCCCTGGCGGCCGAGAGACGCTGCCACCCGATCTCGTTCGGCGGAGAGTTCGGCCACGCTCCCGAGAGTGTCCGAGGCATGCCGCAACGCTGCTCGCGCAGCGGCCTGCGTGACGACCGACAGGTGATAGGGCAAGCGCACCAACAGCATTGCGTCGACGACGGCCGGGGCGGCCACCAGATATCCCAGCCGACCGCCGGCGAACGCGAACGCCTTGCTCATGGTTCGGCTGATCACGATCTTGCTGGGGTAACTCTCGATCAAACCGATCGCGCTTGCCGCCGAGGAGAATTCCGCGTAGGCCTCGTCGACCACCACGATTCCCGGCGCGGCGTCGAGGATTCGGCGCAAATCCGCCTCGTCGATGCTGTGGCCCGTCGGATTGTTGGGGCTGGTGACGAACACGACGTCGGGCTTACGCTCCTCGATCGCCTGCACCGCGTACTCGACGTCGAGCGAGAAATCTGCCCGACGCTTCGCCGGGATCCATTCGGTCTGCGTCCCCGAAGAAATGATCGGGTGCATCGAGTACGACGGCACGAAGCCCAGTGCGGTGCGATCCGGTCCCCCGAACGCCTGCAGCAACTGCTGCAGAATCTCGTTGGAGCCGTTGGCCGCCCACACGTTGGCAGTGTCGACCGAGAAACCTGTCTGCTCGGTCAGATAGCGCGCGAGGTCTGCTCGCAACTCGTCCGCATCGCGATCCGGGTAGCGGTGCAGCTGACCGGCCGCGACGCGAACGGAGTCGGCCACATCGTCGATCAACGCCTGGGTCGGCGGGTGCGGATTCTCGTTGGTGTTCAGCTGGACCGGCACGGTGAGCTGCGGGGCTCCGTACGGCGACTTGCCGATCAGCGCCTCGCGCAGCGGGAGGTCGTCGAGCGAGATCGACTGCCCCAGAGCATCGGTCATGATGGATCACCGGTACGCAGCCCCTCGAACCGGAGCCGCACCGCTTCGCCGTGGGCCGGCAGATCCTCTGCGTTGGCCAGCGCGATGACATGCGCTGCAACGTCTTTCAGAGCGGACTCGCTGTAGTCCACCACGTGGATGCCGCGCAGGAACGTCTGCACGCTCAGGCCGGACGAGTGCCGTGCGCATCCGGCCGTCGGGAGCACGTGGTTGGAACCGGCGCAGTAGTCACCGAGGCTCACCGGTGACCACGCACCGACGAACACGGCACCGGCACTGCGTACCCGAGCTGCGTCGTCGGAGGCGTCCTTCGTCTGGATCTCGAGGTGCTCGGCGGCGTAGGCGTTGACCACAGCCAAGCCTTGCGTGACGTCGTCGACCAGCACGATGCCGGACTGGCTCCCGTTCAGCGCGGTCGCCACACGCTTTGCATGTCGCGTCGATGCCATCTGTGCGTTGACGGCCTGATCCACGGCATCGGCGAGTTCGATGCTGTCGGTGACCAACACGCTGGCCGCCATCACGTCGTGTTCGGCCTGGCTGATGAGGTCCGCTGCCACGTGAATCGGGTCCGCGGTGGCGTCGGCGAGAATCGCGATCTCGGTGGGGCCCGCTTCGGAGTCGATTCCGACGAGCGAGCGACACAGACGCTTCGCGGCCGTGACGTAGATGTTGCCGGGACCGGTGATCAGGTCGACCGGAGCCAGCTCGCCGCCGTCGGTGTCGACGCCGCCGTAGGTGAGGAGAGCCACACCCTGGCCGCCGCCGACCGCCCAGACCTCGTCGACGCCGAGCAGCTGCGCCGCAGCAAGGATGGTGGGGTGAGGCAGTCCGCCGAAGTTCTTCTGCGGCGGCGAGGCCACCACCAGGGAGCCGACGCCTGCAATCTGTGCGGGCACGACGTTCATCACCACCGACGATGGGTACACGGCGTTGCCGCCGGGCACGTACAGACCGACGCGATCGACCGGGATCCAGCGTTCGGTGACGGTGCCGCCGGGTACCACCTGGGTGGTGTGGTCGGTTCGGCGCTGGTCCGAGTGCACGAGGCGGGTTCGTTCGATCGCGACCTCGAGGGCGGCTCTGACGTCGGAGTCGAGCTCGGCGAGGGCCTTGAGCAGCGCTTCCTGCGGGACGCGAATGCGGTCCGGCCGGACGCCGTCGAACTTCTCACTGAACTCGAGCGCAGCGTCGGTGCCACGTTCCTTGACGGCCTCGACGACGGGTCGAACCTGATGCAGCACCGAATCGACATCCACTCCGCCTCGGGGAAGTGCGCCGCGTAGTTCGGCGGTGGATGGAGTTCGTCCGCGTAGATCGACGCGGGCGAGCTCGATGCGGGCAGGCATAATGGGCCCCTTCGTGGAGTCGGTTCGGTGCCGGGGTTCGGTCGAATCAGTGTTGTCCGAACACCCAGGATAGTTCCACCGAATTCGGCTCAGCCCCGCACGTCCCACAGATGATGGACAGGGTCGTGAATGTAGTAGGCGGCGAGTGATTCGACCGAGAAGTTCGACCCGTCGCTTCGTCGACCGGTCCGCTGCCGATTCCCCGGCGGAACGGCAGCGAAATCGTCGGCGAGGGCGCGTGCGGCGTCACCGAGTTCCGATGCGACTGTCGCGGGATTCTGTGCGTTGTAGTTCTCGGCCAGCGCGGTGGCATCCTGATCCCAGTTCGCGAACTCGGGATCGTCCTCGGTCAACACCAGTGCCAGCCGGGTGCGGAAGATGAGGTGCGCGTCACGTACGTGCGCGGCATATTCGAGCGCAGACCACGTCGAGTCGTCGGGGCGGACTGCAACGTCGTCCCGCCGCAGAACGGCATGCCATCGCTCGATGTCGGCGCGGATCAGGTCCGGGATGTCGTCGTAATCGACGGCACTCGAGTCGAACCCGCAGTCCGGGCACGCTCGCTCGAGTACCCAGGTCCAGTTCTTGGTGTCGGGATCGATGGGCATGCCGGTCAGAATAGATCAGGGCAACTCACCTGAGTGTCCACAATTCGCGTCGGAGACATCCGATTCGGCGTCCGAACGCGAATTGTGGACAGCGAGTGCTGTCGCTACGGCCGTCAGGCGTAGCGGGCGGCCAAGTTGTGCAGAGTGCTCTTGATTCCCTGCGCGTTCTTCTGCGGCATCTTGAACAGCTCGAGCACCTTCGGGACCTTGGCGGTGCCGTACTTGAAGCTCTCGGTGACCGTGGTCAGCCCCGGCTGCTTCTCCTCGAACTCCCAACGCCAGCTGTGTCCCATCGGGTGCTGCCACTCGACGACCTTGTGCTTGTCGGCGTCGACGAACTCGGTGACGGTGCTGGTGATTTTGTAGGGCACGCCGTATTGCTTCATGCCGACAGAGAATTTCGCACCGGTGCTGAGTCGAGCGGGACCGCGGACGGTGTCCTTGACCGTCCCTGAGCCGTCGAGCTCGCCGTGCCTGGTGGGATCGGCCACGATGTCGAACAGTTCGGACGCCGGTGCCCGCACTTCGGTCTGGCGGGTGACCTGCTGAGGGCCGGTGTCGATACTTCTGATGTCTGCCATCTCGGTGGCCTACCCTGCCGCGGCACGTTCGACACCTACGGCCGGACCGAATCGGAGTTGACGGCCGTAGTTCAATGAACGCATGTCCTGGTCAGTGTGGCTCGCCTTTCTCGGTGCGAGCATCGTCATCAGTCTCTCCCCCGGTGCCGGTGCCATCGCGTCGATGTCCACCGGGCTCCGCTACGGCCTGCGTCGCGGATACTGGAACATCTTCGGTCTGCAGATCGGTTTGCTCCTGCAGATCGGCATCGTCGCCGTCGGACTGGGTGCAGTCCTGGCCAGCTCGGCCCTCGCATTCACTGCCATCAAGTGGTTCGGTGTTGCGTACCTGGTCTACCTGGGCATCCGGCAGTGGCGTGCAGCCCCGACCGATGTCGCCGACGCCCCGGCAGTGGCCGATCGCGGAACGACGATGCTGGCCCGAGGATTCCTGGTCAACGCCAGCAACCCGAAGGCCGTCGTGTTCATGGTCGCCGTCCTTCCCCAGTTCCTCGATCCAGCGCGACCGCTGCTCACTCAGTACCTCGTGATCGCGGCCACGATGGTCGCGGTCGACATGCTGGTGATGACCGGATACACCTCGCTGGCATCGCGGGTTCTGCGGCTGATGAAATCGCAGCGTCAACAGAAGACGATGAATCGCACGTTCGCCGGGATGTTTTTCGCTGCGGCAACGTTTCTCGCGACCGTTCGGCGCGTGACGCCGTGAGGAAGTACCGCGTGATCATGAAGAATGCCCTCGGCGGCGACCCGATTCAGCTGGGATTGTTCGACACTCTGCTCGAGGCCAACACCTGGATCCAGGATGTCGGCAAGCGGGATGAACATGAACTCGGTACCTACACGGTGGAAGTGGAAGCGGCGGAGTGAGTGGACGGTGCCCGTGTTCGAGTGGCGACACGTTCGACGCATGCTGTGAGCCGTATCTGCGCGGGGATGCGAGCGCGCCGACGGCGGAGAAGCTGATGCGATCTCGGTTCACCGCGTTCGCTGTCGCAGATGTGGACTATCTACGCGCGTCGTGGCATCCCGACACCGCGCCGGCCGAGCTGGAGTTGGACTCCGATCAGCGGTGGTATCGACTCGACATTCTCGCAACCGACGCCGGTGGATTGTTCGACGACGCGGGAACCGTCGAGTTCCGAGCTCGATACAAGCATCCCGACGGGGCCGGCTCGATGAGTGAGGTGAGCCGCTTCGTCCGAGTGGACGGCCGGTGGCTCTACCTCGACGGGATCGTCTCGGCCTAGAGGTTGCGCAGCTTGGTCGGCCGGTTGCTCGCCGTGCGACGCGCTTCCTGCTTCTCCTTGATCCGCTCGGCGTCCTTGCGCACCTGGATCTGCGTGCGACGCTCGCGAACGAGCCACTGCGGCGGGCTCGCGATGAGCTCGTCGATGGCTTCGGTGGTCAGCGCTTCGGTAACGCCTCCGCGGGCCAGTCCTGCGATGGACACGCCGAGCTTCTTCGCGATGACGTCGCGGGGGAAGGGTCCGTTGGTCTGCAGTTCGGTCAACCACTGCGGCGGATCGCTGCGCAAGGCGTCCAGGTCGGACCTGCTGACCATCGAGTTCTGAAATTCCTCGGGTGTTGCGGGAAGGTAGATGCCGAGCTTGTTCGCCGCGGTCAATGGCTTCATGGTCTGCTGCTTGTTCTCCGGGCTCACCGGAACAGCTTATCCGGCCATGAGAGCTCTCGACGCCACAGTCGCTCGCGGCCCGCGTCGTCCCATAGGCTCGACACCGTGAACATCGATGTGCAGACACTGCGCTGGTACTCGGCGGTGGCGCAGCAACTGCATTTCGCGCGCGCTGCTCAGTCGCTCGGAATCTCGCGAATCCGCCTGAGCAAGACGGTGGTGGAACTCGAAGAACAGCTCGGCGTCGACCTGTTCGTACCGGGGGCATCCCCCACCGAGCTCACCGCGGACGGCCGCGACCTGCTCGAGCGGGCGCTGGTGGAGATTGCTGAGGACGATCGACTGTCGGAGCTCGCTCAGGTTGCCGCAGCGGAGCCGACGACGTTCACCATCGGATACGCCGAGGGAGTGACGACGACGAAGTGGACACGGATCTGGGCGGAGCGGTTCCCCGACGCCGCGCTGTCCGTGGTCGCGACGACGCCCCAGACACAGGTGTCTGCGCTGCACGACGGCACGGTCGACGTCAGTTTCGTTCGTCCGCCGATCGATCGCGAGGGCCTCAACGCCATCGGTCTGTATCAGGAAGTGCAGGTCGTGGTGGTTCCGAAGGACCACGCGGTCGCAGCGTTCGATTCGGTCACCGCAGCCGATCTCGCCGACGAACATCTGCTGGCCGATCCCGCGGCGGTGCCCGAATGGGCAGCGGTCGCAACGGAACTCGTGGTCGGCAATCGCCCGGAACTTCCGCCGATGAATTCCGTCGCGGAGACGTTCGAGTACGTGGCCGCCGGGCTGGGAGTGGCGATCGTGCCCCACTCGGTCGCCCGGTTCAACGCCCGTAAGGACCTCGTCTACCGCCCGGTGACCGACGTCGAGCAGTCACAGATTGCACTGGCCTGGGTAGCCGAACGCGAGGACGACCGTATCGAGGACTTCATCGGCATCGTCCGCGGCCGCTCGACCCGCAGCTCACGCGGACCCTCGGACGAGGCACCGGTCAAGAAGAAGAAAGCGCACCCCTCGAAACCTGCTCGCCCGGTTGCCAAGACGAAGACCAATACCCGACGCAGCGGGAAGCGTCGCTGACGTCTGCATCTCCCGCGGCCCCAGTCCATGGGAACGTGTGTTCGAAAGTTTGTCGGTGGGTCGCGATAGATTCTGTTCATGCTTTCGGGGGACGGCGGATCAGGGGTGGACGGCATCGAGACGGTGCCGCCCGCCCCTGAGGTGTCCGATCCCGACCTATCGGTGCTGGTGGATCGTGTGGAGTCCGCGGTCGCGGAGCTGGCGGAACAGGCGTCGGTGTCGTGGACCAATGCCGACCGGCGTGCGGTGATCCAACGGATGGAAACGCTCACCAGGTCTGTCACTGCCTACTCGTACACCTGGCTCAACGAACTGATCACCCAACACGGCCTCGATGTGTATCCGGGGTCGGTGCCGTCCTCGGTGGCGTGGATGCTGCGGATCACCCCACGCACAGCAGGAGCACGAGTGCGACTGGCTGCGGAGTTGGGGGATCGCACCGCACTGTCGGGCGAGGTTCTGCCGCCGTTGCTGCCGCACACCGCCGAAGCATTACGGGCCGGGTTGCTCGATGCCAAGCATGTGCAGATGATCCGCGAATTCTTCAAGCACTTGCCTGCCAGTGTGGATCCGCAGACCCGCGATCTCGCCGAGGAGCAGTTGGTGGGTTACGCGTCGACCAGGCGGCCCGACGATTTTGCGCCGTTGGTGGCGAACCTGGACTCGATCCTCAACCCAGACGGCGATTACGACGAAGACGAGGACGAGGACGGGAAACCGCCGAAGCCGTCCAAACGACGGGATGCCTTCTTCTACCTCGGCGAACAAGGTGCAGACGGGATGTCGGAAGGCAAATTCTGTGTCGACCCCGAACTACGCGCCTACCTCGAAGCCCTGTTCTCCAAAGCCGCGAAACCCGGCATGTACAACCCTGCCGACGGCAAGCCGATCACCGACGACGAGACCAGCAGCGACGAGGACTACAAGACCTCCGGCGAGGATGCTGCCGCACAACCGCAGCCCGGAACCACGCCCCACGAAGCAGGGGCGAGTGATGCAGGATCGGGTGACACCTCCAATGTCGAGACACCACCGCTACCAGAGCCGAAACACGGGTGGCGAGATGATGCAGGACTCTGGGGCGACGGTCCATGTGACAGTGACGGCTCTTGCAGCGACGGCTCTTGCGGTGACGGCCCTTGCGGCGACTGCGGAGGTGGCCACTGCGGTGACGACTGCGGAGGTGGCCTCGAATGCGGTTGCGGCACAGACTCCGAAGACACCTCCTCCGAGGACACTTCCTCCGACGGCCCTGCTGCCGGGCGTAGCGCTGGCGGGGACACCGCCGGGCAAGGTGAGAGCCGTGAGGCACGGGACGAGGCGACGGCGTCAACGCGCGAGGCCGCAGCCCAGCGTGACATCCGCACCCAGAACGAACGCCGTCACGACGCCCTGAAACTGGCGCTCCGACACACGCTCGCCTCCGGCACCCTCGGCACCCACCGCGGCCTACCCGTCACCGCCATCGTCACCATGACCCTGAAAGACCTCGAAGCCGGCTGCGGATACGCGAAGACCGCCACCGGATCACGCGTATCGATCCGCGACGCCATCCGCATGGCCTCCCACGCCCACCACTACCTGACCATCTTCGACGACCACGGCAGAGCCCTCTACCTCGGCCGATCGAAACGCATAGCCTCCGCCGACCAACGCATCGTGCTCATCGCCCGCGACCGCGGCTGCAGCTTCCCGTCCTGCACCCGTCCCGCGACCTGGTGCCAAGCCCATCATGTGACCGACTGGGTCGACGGCGGTTACACCGACATCGACGGATTGACCTTAGGCTGCGACATGCACCACGCACTCGTCGGCACCGGACCGAACACATGGGCCACCACCAAAACCACAGCAACACATCGCTACCCAGGCCGCACCCTCTGGCACCCACCGGCGGGGATGGATCCCAAACGCCGCGGCCTCATCAATCACGCACACCACCCCGAGGAAGTCCTGTACCCACCCGACCAGCACGACGACCCCGGGGACGAGGAACTGCGACAACCCGTCTGACGACCCACACCAGTGTCATGGCACAGCCCTGCCTACACCCGCGTCGGAATGCTTCAGCGAACCGAGTGACGCTGTCGATTGTGAATCAGAACAGCTACTCCGAGTCCCACCGACATCAACAGAAGCGGTGCGGCGATGGCAAGGGAAGCGTCGATGGCCAAGAACAGAATGAGCAGCAACGCTGCAGCCAGGAAATACACTGCTGCGAAACGTGGAGTCCACAGGACGGAGTCCATTCCCACCTCCCTTGCGCGTACGAACTGCTTGTCGTTACCGAAGGTAACTGAAAGGAGCCGGGCGCACTAGAGGCCCAGGCCCCGCAGTCTGTCGATCTCACGACGATCGCGCTTGGTCGGTCTCCCTGCCCCTCGATCACGCCTCGGTACGGAGGCCAGAACTTCTTTCGGTGGCGGCGGTGGACTGCGATCGATCATGCACTCGGGCACGACGGATGCGCCGACGCGCTTGGTGATCGCTCGCACCACCACGACGATCTTCTCCACACCCTCGACCCGAAGCCGGATTTCGTCGTCCGGACCGATGCGATGGCCGGGCTTGGCAGGGGTGCCGTTGACGCGGACGTGCCCGCCGCGGCAGGCAGCAGCAGCGGCAGACCGCGTCTTGAACAACCGGACCGCCCAGATCCAACTGTCGAGACGGACACTCTGAACTTCCATTTTCGAACGAATTTCCTCACATTGCGAGGCTCGACTACATGTCCAGGCCGAGATCGAGCACTGTCACCGAGTGTGTCAGACCGCCCACCGCGAGGAAGTCGACCCCCGTGCGCGCGTAGTCCCGTGCCACATCGACGGTCAGCCCGCCCGAGGATTCCAACTTCGTCTGCGGTGCGGCCGTATCGCGACGTTGCACGGCCATCTGCGTCTGCCACAGCGCGAAGTTGTCCAGCAGAACCAGTTCGACGTTCTCCGCCAGCACCTGGTCGAGTTGCTCGAGGCTGTCGACCTCGACCTCGCAGGCGATGTCGGGGGCAGCAGCGCGCACCGCATTCAGGGCAGCAACGACCGAACCCGCCGCAGCGACGTGATTGTCCTTGATCAGCGCGGCATCGCCCAGACCCATCCGATGATTGACGCCGCCACCTGCGCGCACTGCGTACTTCTGCAGAGAACGCATCCCCGGCAATGTCTTTCGACTGTCCCGGATCTTGCACTCGGTGTCGGCGACCTCGGCGACCCAGCCTGCGGTTGCGGTAGCGATCCCCGAGAGATGGCAGACGATGTTGAGCATGGTGCGTTCGGCGGTGAGCAAACCCCGAGTCGGAGCCTCGACCGTCAGAACAGCGTGTCCCGGCTCGACATCGGATCCGTCTTGGAGGCGATGCACGACGGAGTACCCGTCGGTTCCGATCACCTCGTCGAGAACCAGGAGTCCGATATCGATCCCGGCGATCGTGCCGAACTGGCGCGAGACCACCGAGGCCGTGGCAACAGCAGACTCGGGAACCGTTGCCAGCGTGGTGATGTCGGGTCCGTACCGCAGGTCCTCGTCGAGCGCGGTCCGGATCAGAGCGAGTACCTCGGCGCGATCGACGCCCGGGTTCACCTCGTTCGGGGTATCGGTCATGTCAGCGTGCTCCCGTCATCACATCGTCGTTCACGATCGCCAACCGTCCGTCGAGATCTCGTTCGATGAACAGGCTTCGGCGTTGCGCCGGTACGCTACCCGGGACATCGCGTCGGGTATGGCACCCTCTGCTCTCACGGCGCTCCGACGCGGCCAGCACGATCACTTCCGCCGCGGCGGTCAACGCGGCGTCCTCGACTGCAGACGCATCCACGGGCGGTTCCGATACCACGCCGTGCGACAGAATACGTTGCGCTGCATCAAGACCCGTTGCATCTCGCACGACGCCGACCTCGGCGGTCATGGTGCGCTGCAGCACCGCGCGGTCGATACGGCGATACGTGGGCAATGCGACATCCGAAATGCTGCTGTTTCGGCCGACCCGTTCGGCTGCCACGTGGGCCGCACGCTCACCGACGACGAGACCCTCGAGCAGACTGTTCGATGCCAACCTGTTGGCACCGTGCAAGCCGGTGCGCGCCACTTCGCCTGCGGCGAGCAAACCGGGAATCGACGTGCGCCCGGATGTATCCGTCGCCACGCCCCCGCACGAATAATGCGCTGCGGGTGCCACCGGAATCAGGTCCGTCGCCGGGTCGATTCCGGCCTCGAGGCACGATGCCGTCACGGTCGGAAACCGCTCGCGCACATGCTCGACGCGGCGGGCGTCCAGCAGCACGTGGTCGTCGCCACTGGCATGCAGCAATTCGGCGATGGCGCGGGAGACCACGTCACGTGGCGCGAGGTCACCGAGCGGATGCACGCCCTCCATGAACGCACGACCGGTGCGATCGACCAGGCGGGCTCCTTCGCCCCGCACTGCCTCGCTGATCAACGGACGGCGGCCCGTGGACCCGGCGGCGAACAACACGGTCGGATGGAACTGCACGAATTCCAGATCCGCGATCCGGGCACCGGCGTCGAGTGCGAGCGCAATGCCGTCGGCCGTCGCGCCCGACGGGTTGGTACTGCACGAGAAGAGTTGTCCCAGTCCACCGGTGGCGAGCAGCACCGTCGGGCAATGAACGACGCCGATGCCGCGGGGTCCGCGCACGAGGAGACCGACGACCTCGCCGTCGGTGGTCAGTACCCGAAGCGCGGTCGTGTCGAACTGCACCGTGGGCACGGAGGCGTCCAACGTGCGCTGCACCTCGGCCCCGGTGGCGTCTCCGCCGGCATGGATGATGCGTCGAACGCTGTGGCCGCCCTCGCGGGTCCGCGCAACCGCGCCGTCCGCCGCCAGGTCGAACTGTGCGCCCGCAGCTTCGAGCGAGGTGATCGCCGCGCGGCCGCCGGAGACGATCGAGCGAACCGCGTCCTCGTCGCACAAGCCGGCACCGGCAACGCAGGTGTCGGCCACATGAGATTCGATCGAATCCTCGAGTTCGGGACCGACGACCGCGATCCCGCCCTGAGCGTACTGAGTCGCCGTATCGGCGGAACGTCCCTTGCTCACGGTCAGCACCCGCAGGCCGCGGGCCGTCGCGGTGCGGGCCGCGGTGAGTCCGGCGATTCCGCCACCGATTACGACGAGATCAGCCGCGGTCTCCCATGCGACCGTTGGGGTCACTCGCCGCCGCCGGGGGTACCGATCTCGATCATCCGCTGCACCGACTTGCTCGCGATGTTCGCGGTCTCGAGGTCGACGTGCACTTCGTCCCGCCCTTCGACGAGGCAGCGCAGCAGGGCCGCAGGGGTGATCATCTTCATGTAGCCGCACGATGCGCGGTCGTTGACGGCGAGGAAGTCGACGTCTGGTGCCGCCATCCGCAGCTGGTGCAGCATGCCGATCTCGGTCGCGACCAGGACCTGCTTGGACGCGGTGGTGCGGGCGGCGTCGAGCATGCCGCCGGTGGAGAGAATCTTGACCTTGTCGGCGGGTACGAATCCTTCGCCTGCGAGATACAGAGCCGATGTGGCGCAACCGCATTCGGGATGAACGTACAGCTCTGCATCGGGGTGGGTGCGAGACTTCTCGGCCAACTCGTCGCCGTTGATTCCGGCGTGCACGTGGCATTCTCCGGCCCAGATGTGCAGGTTCTCGCGCCCGGTGACGCGCTTGACGTGCGCGCCGAGGAACTGATCGGGCAGGAACAGGATGTCGCGGCCCGGATCGATCGACTCGACGACCTCGACGGCGTTCGACGAGGTGCAGCAGATGTCGGTCAGCGCTTTGATCTCGGCGGTGGTGTTGACGTAGGAGACGACGACGGCCTCCGGGAAGTCGGCCTTCCATTCGAGGAGTTGATCCGCGGTGATGGAATCTGCGAGCGAGCAGCCGGCGCGCTGATCCGGGATCAACACCGTCTTCTGCGGGCTCAGGATCTTCGCCGTCTCGGCCATGAAGTGGACGCCGCAGAACACGATGGTGTCCTCGGACACCTCGGCGGCGATGCGAGAGAGCGCGAGAGAGTCACCGACATGATCGGCGACGTCCTGGATCGCAGGTAGTTGGTAGTTGTGCGCGAGCAGCGTCGCACCGCGCAGATCGGCGAGCCGTCGAACCTCGGCGGCCCATTCCGGTGTCGGCTCGACTCCCCCGTAGCCACCGGCTCCGTCGACGATGTCGCGAACTCCGGCGAAAGCCGAGTCCAGGATGTTCACCCGGGTAGCGCTGCTGGTCATGACGGTTCTCCTTCACCGATCATCCGGTCGTCGGTGACCGAATTTCCTCCGAGGGAGTTTTCGACCTATGATCGAAAACATGATTCATCGTAGCACCGTCCATGAAGTGCTCATTGCGGTGTTCCAAGTTCGAGCCTTTTCCGACCCCGACTCCCCGGAACTTGCGGTGCTGCTGTGGCAGCGTGCACTCGATCCCGAGGCCGGAACGTGGTCGCTACCCGGCGGCACTCTGCGCGACGACGAGAATCTCGCGACATCCGCACGTCGCCAACTCGCCGAGAAGGTCGACGTGCGCTCGGTGGCGCATCTCGAACAACTGTCGATATTCAGCGAACCCGACCGGGTTCCCGGGGACCGGCGCATCGCGTCGACCTTCCTCGGCCTGGTACCGATCTCGACAGAGCCGACACTGCCCGGGGACACCACGTGGCACCCTGTCTCGGCCCTGCCCCCCATGTCGTTCGATCACGGAACAGTCGTCGCTCACGCGAGACACCGATTGGTCGCGAAACTCTCGTACACCAATATCGGCTTCGCACTCGCGCCGGTCGAGTTCTCGATCTCCTCGCTGCGCGAAATCTATGGTGCTGCACTGGGTTATCAGGTCGATGCCACCAACCTGCAGCGCGTGTTGAGCCGACGCGGCGTCATCGAACCCACCGGACGACGAGCGCCGTCGGGCAAGGCCGGTGGCAGGCCGCCGGCTCTGTTCCGCTTCGCCGACAACAGCATTCGAGTCACCGACGAGTTCGCCGCATTACGCCCGCCACAGGCGTGAACGACTGCTGTCAGTCGGCTCGATTCGAGTCGAACGACGGTGGCGGTGGCGGTGGGAAGAACTCGACCTCCGGATCGTCCGGGTCGGGATCGGCGTGTTGCAGATTGTCGTTGGGGTTCATCGCCGCCAGCAGCAAGATCACCAGCGATGCCGTCAGCGCCTGAACGATCAACACCAGCGGAGTCTCGATACTGGGCGCAACGGTGACGATGGACCCGACTGCAGGGTCGGTGGCCTTCGGAAATCGAAGTGCGGCAATCCCGTTCCCCACCAGGATCGCCGCGACCGAGCCGACGAGAGCGCCGACGAAGACGGCACCGAACAGCCGCGGCCCTCGCTCCGACCGCCACAGCCACCACCCGATCGGGAGAAGGATCCCCAGAGCCAAGGAGACGAACGAGAACAACGCGAGGCCGTCGAAGCGGTGCAGACTTTCCCCGGTCAGGGCCGACCCGCGGTCCTGCGCCACCACGAGCAAGTGCTGCGCCGGTGCCAGGAACCCCCACAGCATCCCGCCCAGAGCCGACACAGCCACCGACATTCCGACAACCATCGACAGCACGCGGACGGTGCTGCTCCGCGGTGGGACTTCCACAACTTCCGACATAACGCCCTAGCGCCTACTCGTCGCGGCCGAATCGACGAGGCCGTGACGAGAGCACACCGACGTCCACCCGTCGGGAACGATCTGCACCACCATGCGGCGACCGCACTCGGCGCAGAACCGCGGCGGCTCCAACCCGAGGCGGACGGCTACCGACAACGAATCCGTACCCACCTCGGCTCGGGCGTCGACAGGCCGACCGGTGTACGGGTCGTAGTGGATCTCGCTCGTCATTCGACCCACCCTAATACGCCCATCAGATAGTCGAGCCGAGCGCTTTGATCGGCATCCGAAGCTCCCCGAGAAGATCGAGATCCTGTTCTGCCGGACGACCGAGCGTCGTCAGGTAGTTGCCGACGATGACCGCGTTGATACCGCCGAGAATTCCCTTCTCGGCACCCAGATCACCGAGAGTGATCTCGCGGCCGCCGGCGAACCTCAGAATCGTGCGTGGCAGCGCGAGACGAAACGCGGCGACGGCTCGCAGAGCATCGGATGCGGGCAGCACATCGAGGTCTCCGAACGGGGTTCCCGGTCTGGGATTGAGAAAGTTGAGGGGCACCTCGTCGGGCTCGAGTGCGGTGAGGTCGGCTGCGAACTCGGCCCGTTGTCCGAGTGTCTCCCCCATGCCGAGGATTCCGCCGCAGCACACCTCCATTCCTGCCTCGCGCACCATCCGCAGCGTGTTCCACCGTTCCTCCCACGTATGGGTGGTCACCACGTTCGGAAAATACGAGCGGGAGGTCTCGAGGTTGTGGTTGTAGCGATGCACGCCCATCGCCGCGAGCTGATCGACCTGATCCTGATCGAGCATGCCCAGCGAGCAGGCGATATCGATCTCCACCTCGTTCCGGATGGCGTCGATTCCGGCGGCAACCTGCGCGAGCAGCCGGGCGTCGGGTCCGCGCACCGCCGCCACGATGCAGAATTCCGTCGCTCCGGTCTTCGCGGTCTGCTTCGCTGCCTCGACCAGCGACGGGATATCGAGCCACGCAGCACGAACCGGGGAAGCGAAAAGCCCTGACTGCGAACAGAAGTGGCAGTCCTCGGGGCATCCGCCGGTTTTGAGGCTGACGATTCCCTCGACTTCGACCTCGGGCCCGCACCATTTCATCCGCACCTCGTGGGCCAACAACATCGTTTCTTCGAGACGGTCGTCGCCGAGTTCGAGAACCTCGAGAACCTGAGATCGATCGAGCGCGATGCCGTCGTCGAGCACCTGTGTACGCGCCGTGCGCAAAATGTCCATTCCGGTCCCCTCGTAGTCGAACGGCATCGTCATTGAACACCGTTCAAGTTGAACGTTGTTCACGTTAGGCACCACGCTCGGCTACTGTCAAAGCGACGAGGCGTCGACCGAAGGAGGGATGCAGTGCAACTGAACAGGCAGGACGTCCTGGACGGCGCGATCGCCATTCTCGACGAGTACGGCCTGGCAGACCTGACGATGCGGCGCCTGGCAACATCCCTGCACGTACAGCCGGGCGCGCTGTACTGGCACTTTCCCAACAAGCAGACGCTGCTCGGTGCCATCGCCGACCACATACTCTCCGGGGCCGATGCACCGCCCACCGAGGACTCGTGGGACACCCAGATCGGGCAGATCGCCCACCGACTGCGCGACGCCCTACTGTCCCGACGCGACGGTGCCGAACTGGTCGCCGCAACCTACGCGTCGAGGCTGACCACCAACCACATTCGCGAACGAATCGCTGCCGTGTGCATTCGAGCAGGACTGCCGCGTCGCGATGCGGAACTCACCGCCGACACGGTGCTGTATTACATACTCGGCCAGACCGTGGACGAGCAGGCGCGGCTCCAGATGGACTCCGTGGGAGCCCTCACCCCCGACGCGTCTCCCCTGTTCGAGAGCCCCGACCCGACGAGCAGATTCGAATTCGGACTGCAACTCTTTCTCGACGGAGTACGCCACACCGCCGCGGACCGCATCCGCCACTAGTCGATCAGAATTCCTCGAAGACGATGCGCTCGCTCCCGTTGTCCAGGGTCATGGTGCCGTCGTCCCGAGACCACTGTGGTGTGGAGGTCAGGAACGCCGACAGCCACCGGTCCTGCTCCATCAGCGCATCCGGGCAGGCCATCCGCGTCGACCCGAGAGAATCGATGGTGATCCGGCCCTGCGAGGTGTCCACGGTGCCGAACAATCTGTTGCACCCGGCCTCGGCCGAGATTCGGTCGTCGACGAATTCGAGCTTGACGGTCGTTCCGGCGACCGGCGTGTAGGAGTCTGGTGCGTCGATCGACGAGTAGGTCTTGTCGGCCGGGAACTCGCCGTACGAGTCGGCACACGCCGACGCCACCGCGCTCGCACCGAATGCGAGAGCGACCAGAGCGCGCCGCGCGTCAGCCACCGAAGATCGGCCCCAGACCGGCCGCACCGGCATTTCCGCGGGACGCGAACGGGTTGTCGTGCACCATGTACGTCCAGGTCGACGTCGGTCGACGCAAGCCGGCTTCGTCCAGATCGATTCCGTCCGAGGTGATCTCGGCCGACTCGAACGTAGCGTGCGAGAGATCCATCGCCTTGGAGGCGACCGTCTTGAATGCCTCGACCGCGATCCGGTGATACTCGTCCAGCGGATTCTCGCGACCCAGCGCGCGCAGGTGAATGCTCTCGCGCACATCGGCGAGGTGCGCCAGGTAGTCCGACCACGACCGATCGAGGTGGTAAAGGACGATCTGGCGGGCGACCTCGACCAGAGTCTCCTCGGACACGGTCTCGCGCAATTCCTTCGAGCGCGTCGGTGCGTGCTGCTCGAGCAGCGTCAACGCCTCGTCGGAGTCGAGCAGGGTGGCCCTGCGGCGATCCAGGATCTCACGATGCTGAGCCGTCAGCTGGTTGTAACGCCACGTGCGCGAGTGTATTTCGAGCATCTGCCCCTCGGCGATGCGTTGCGCATGATCGACGCGGTCGGCCGCAGCAGACGAGGTGAACATTCCGCTCTCGTCGATGCCCTTCGGAGCATCCTTGTCGCCGATGTTGTTCGTGACGACGTCGTCCTCCCAGCTGCCGAAGAACAGCGAGCGCCCGGGATCTCCCTGCCGACCCGCTCGTCCTCGAAGCTGGTTGTCGAGTCGCTCGGTGGTGTGGCGACCGGTGCCGAGAACGTACAGTCCACCGAGCTCGGCGATTCGTTCGCGATCGGCACCGTCGGGACCGCCGAGCTTGATGTCGGTTCCGCGACCGGCGATCTGCGTCGATACTGTCACCGCGCCATGTACACCCGCCGCGGCGATGACCGCCGCTTCCTCGGCGTCGTTCTTGGCGTTGAGCACCACCACCTCCACGCCCGACGCGACGAGCGTCTCGGCGAGCGCCTCGGACTCGGCGACATCGTGGGTCCCGATGAGAACAGGCTGACCGGTCTCGTGAATCTCTTTCACCTGCAGGGCAATTGCTGCATTCTTGTGCTCGGTCGTGTCGTACACGCGGTCCGGCTCATCGACGCGCACCGTCGGCACATTGGGCGCGATGACCGAGACCCCGAGACCGTAGAACGTGCGAAGCTGCTCCCCCGCCGCCATGGCCGTACCGGTCATACCGGACACCGTGGCGTACCGATTGATCAACGCCTGCACGGTGATCGTGTCGAGAATTTCCCCCGTTTCGGTGGGGGCGAGGCCTTCCTTGATCTCGACCGCGGCCTGCAACCCGTCCGGCCAGCGCTGTAGTTCGGCCACGCGGCCACGCGAGGCGTTGATCAACTGCACCCGTCCGTCACGGACGATGTAATCGACGTCGCGCTGCACCAGCACCTGGGCGTGCAGTGCCACGTTGACCGCCACCAACGTCGTCCCGACGTGATGCTCGGAGTACAGGTCGATGCCGCCGAGCTCCTTCTCGATCCGCAGCGCTCCCTCGTCGGTGAGGAACACGTTGCGCCCTTCGGCATCGGTGTCGAAATGAGCACCCCTGTCCAACAACCGGACTGCGTCCATGACCGTCGATGTGGAGACGTCGCCGGAGACCGAACCGGCCAACACCAGCGGAACGAGCGCCTCGTCGACCAGCACGGAATCGGCCTCGTCGATCAGGGCGACGTCCGGCACGGGCGCGACCAGATCATCTCGGTCGTTCACCAGATGATCACGCAGAACGTCGAAACCGATCTCGTTGACCGAGGCATAGGTGATGTCGCAGCCATAGGCGGCGCGACGCTCCTGTGCTGTCGACGACTCGCCGATGGAACCGACGGTGATGCCGAGGGACTCGAACAGCGGCTGCATCCATGTCGCGTCACGTTGGGCGAGAAAGTCGTTGACCGAGATGACATGCACCGCACGCCCGGACAACACGTATCCGACGGCAGCGATGGCACCGGCCAACGTCTTGCCCTCGCCGGTCGCCATTTCCACCACGTCGCCCGCGAGCAAGCGCACGGCACCGTGCAGCTGCACATCGAAGGGCCGGAGCTTCAGGGCACGCTCGCTCGCCTCGCGCGTCAGCGCCAGATACCGCGGAACGTCGAGGCGCGCAGCATTCTCGACGCGCAGCGCGGTCGCCTCGGTCACCAATTCGCTCTCGGTCAGAGCAGCTGCCCACTCCGCATGCTCCTGGGCTCGGTCGACGCGCTGACGCGAGGTGCTCTGCGCCTTCTGCGCAGAGCGGCCGAGTACACGCCAGAATCGGTCGGAGCCCAAAGCCATCTGTTATCCCTACCTGAGAAAGAAGAACCGTTCGGTCCCACAGTACCGAGTGCGGCTCCGCCCAGGCCTAGGCGTCGAGGGGCGTCGTCACCGCGATCCGACGAGTGCCGTCCTCGGCTGTCACCACCTGATAGGCATTGCGCTCGGTTCCCACCGGCGAACCGTCGGAGTCGAGGTTCTCCAGAAGTAGATGCCCGACCCAGACACCCGGCACCTCTACCTCGGTGACGATGTCGCGGGCCCGAACACCGTGGATTCCGCGCGACCTGTAGTAGGTCTGCCCCTGCCGAAAGAACTCTCGGGTCTGCTGCGGCTCGGCAATCGCCGCACAACCCCGCCTATGCGGCGGAACTCGTCGATGCGGCCGGAATCTCTGTCTCCGCCCGAGTCAAATCGCTCTCTCCCGGTCACCGCACCCGCGTCGCGCTCGCACTCGCATTGGGACGACGCCCGGAAGTACTTCTGCTCGACGAGCATCTCGCCGACCTCGATCCGGTCGCTCGACGCGCCGTGGCCCGAACACTGATGCGCGACGCAGCAGAGAACGGCACCACCATCGTGCTTTCCTCGCATGTGCTGTCCGAACTCGTCGACGTCGCCGATCGACTACTCCTGTTGCGCGACGGCAGAATTCGACTCGACGGCGAACTCGACACCATCACGGCCGAGCACTACCTCCTCATCGGTAGCACCGACGCCGAACCCACCGTCGACGAGGGAACCATCGTTTCCGACGTATCGGGCTCCAGCGCAGCGGCATTCGTTGTCCATGGCACCCGACCGAAGACAACGCGACCGGGCTGGACCGCCGAAGACGCCACCCTGGACGACGTCGTGCTCGCCCACCTCGGCGCGGCGGTGGCGGCATGATCTGGGTGACGTGGAGACAGTTCCGCACAACGATTCTGTTCGGGGTGCTGACCCCACTGCTGGTGGCGGCCATCACGATTGCCATCACTCTGCTCGACGGTGGTGTGGCACCGATTCCGGTGCTCCAGGGGTGCCTCGGGATCGGAGACGACTACTGCACGGCGGAGACCGCGCAGACCATGGCGATTCTTCTCACGATCGCGCTACCGGTCGTGCTCGGGGCCTTCGTCGGGGTCACCGTGTTCTCTCGCGACCTCGAACGCCGTTCCCATGTGCTGGGTCTGACCCAGTCGGTGAGCCGACGACGGTGGTACGGAGTGCGCGTGCTTGTCGTGTTCGTTCCGACGATGCTCGCCGTGGCCCTACTCGGATGTGCGCTGTATTGGGCAAAGTACCGGACTTCTCCGGGGTCGTTCGCTTTCATGAGTACTGGCGAATCGCGCTTGGACTTCCCCACCTTCGGCGCAACAGGGTTCGTAGCGGGCGCGTACACGGCCGTGGGACTGATGCTCGGCGCAGCGTGCGCGTTGGCCATGAGGAACACGATCGCCGCAATGATCACGACCGTCGTCGTGTCCACTGCGTTCCTGGCGCTGCTGCCGACGCAGATCCGTGAGCATTACGCGAGCCCCGAGGTCGAGCGGCAAACGGTGGAGCAGAAAGTGGGCTCCATGTTCGGCGGAACCCCGGACTTCTATCTACCGGCGGATTCGATCAGGATCTATCCGCGGTGGAACGTCTCGTCGGACTACGTCGATCGACACGGTGATGCCGTAGCCATAGAACTGCAGCAGTGCACGCGGTACGACAACTACCGGGACATGAGCGAATTCGAGACGATCGCAGAGTTCGAGGAGTACTCCGACCGCCGTTTCGCGGAGGACGCTCGAATGATCCTCGAATGCGTCCGCGGACAGGGTGCCGAGGCCTTCGAGACGAAGTACCACGAGGATCGATTGTTCTGGCGATTCCAGGCGATCGAGACCGGTCTGTCGTTGGCGATCGCCGGCCTCTTCGGCGGACTGTCACTCCTCCTGGTCACGAGACTGCGGCCGTGATGGCAGGTCCGTCACCCTGCGAAGCGACGGGTAGCCACCAGGATCACAGTTGCGCAACCAACGCAGGCAATCCCACTGCGGCCGTGGTGCGCCACCGGTGATCGGCCATGTCGGAGATCTCGGTCTCGACCGGGTTGATCTCGACGACGGTGGCTCCGGCGCTGCGAGCGATCGCGGGCAGTCCTGCGAACGGATAGACGACTCCCGACGTGCCGACGACGAGAACGAGGTCGGCCTCGCGGACGGACGCCTCGGCCGCCGCCCAGGCGTCCTCGGGAAGCGATTCGCCGAACCACACCGCCCCCGGCCGAACGAGCCCACCGCACAGCGAACACTCCGGCGGCGGTATTCGCTGCTCTGAGTCGGTCTCGGTGCAGCCGGAGGTATCGAGGTGGGTGCGCGTCCCACAGTCGCTGCAATACGGCTCGAACAGACTGCCGTGCACGTGCGCGAGAACCTCGGCTCCGGCTCTCTCGTGGAGGTCGTCGACATTCTGGGTAGCGATATCGACGTGAGCCTGTTGCTGCCACCGCGCAAGTGCGACGTGTCCGGCGTTGGGCTCGGAGCGTCGGACCAATTCCGCTCGCCACCGATACCAGCCCCAGACCAGATCGCTGTCGGCCAGCCACCCCTCGGGGCTGGCGAGATCCTTGGGGTCGAAGTCCTTCCACAACCCGCTCTGCGCGTCCCTGAACGTCGCGATCCCCGACTCGGCAGACATGCCTGCGCCGGTGAGTACGGTGATCCGCGATGCCTCTCGCGCGGAGTCCACGACGGGCTTCGGAACGACAACGGGCGACGGATTCTCGGAAGTGGTCACCCGGTCATTGTGCCGAGCGGTGTGCCACGTCGCGCTACCGTGGGTCGCATGAGCATCGAGACCACCTCGCGCACGCGTCGGCGGTGGCCGCTGCGGGTAGCGGCGTGCACGGCCGTTGTCATCGTCGTAGCCGTCGGTGTTCTGTGGCTGGCACCGAGCCGATACCTCCCCTGGGACACCGAGGCCTTTCCCGAGGTGAACACCGGTGAACTGACCGCCGGTCAGGCACGGGTGGTGGAACTGTTGCGCACCGAACACGAGCAGCAACGTCCGGGAACGTTCTACGCCGAAGGGATCGACGAAGCCTGGTGCGCCGACTTCGTCAGTTGGATCATGAAGGAGGCGGACATGCCGCTGTCGAACCCCCATTCGGGTTCGTGGCGCATACCGGGCGTCTACACCCTGCAGGAGTACTACCAGGAGCAGGGACGATTCGAGACCGTCGGCGACTACACGCCGTCGGTGGGCGATGTGGTGCTCTACGACAACACCAGCTGGGCCGGCCAACACACCAACGTGATCGTGGCGGTCGACGGCGACGAGGCCGTCACCGTCGGCGGCAACGAAGCCGGCAAGATCAGAGTGCACACGCTGCACTACGCTTCCGACTCCGGGGTCGTCGGATTCGGTCGTCTGCAGAGCTGAGGTCACGACCTCGGGATCGCGTCCACGTCGCCGTAGGAACGTGCACCACCGTCGCGTTTGGCTCGGTAGAGCAACATGTCCGCACGGTCGAAGCAGTCGTCGACGGACTCCCCCGCACGCAGTGTCGTGTAGCCCGCGGAGAAGGTCTGGCCGTCGGGCACGACCGCCGACAACTCGGCCAGCACGGCCGACATGGTCGTCGAACCCACACCGGGCATCACGAGGGCGAACTCCTCGCCGCCCCACCGCGCGATGGACGCGCGCCCGCCGAGCAGGCCCACGGCAGCAGCAGAGAACTGAACCAACAGCCGATCCCCTCGTCCGTGTCCGTACTGGTCGTTGTACGACTTGAACCGATCGAAGTCGACCATCGCCAGAGCCAACGCGACATCGGCACCTCGCGGTGTCGTCAACTGATGCAACCGATCTCGCCATCCACGTCGGTTGAGCAACCCGGTGAGAGCATCGGTCTGCGCGGCCTGCCGGAGATCGTCCTCGACCCGCCGCCGGTCGGTGACGTCGTGCACGACGGCCATCGTCCACCGAATGCCGTCGGGGCCGGGAACCTCGCTGGCCGAGATCCAGCCCCACCGGACCGTGCCGTCCGGATGCAGGTAACGCTTCTCGAGGTGGACCGCTTCCCCACGCGCCCTGGCGTCGTTCATGATCTGTTCCATGGCGGCGTGCTGCGCCAGATCGTCGGGGTGGGTGAATTCACGGGAGGACCGGCCGGGCAACAGATGGCGTGGACAACCGACAACGGCTGCATACGCCTCGTTCGCGAGAACCAACAGTCCATTCTCGTCGGCAAGGGCCAATCCGACTGTGCTGGCCTCGAACATCTCCCGATACCAACGATCGGTGTCGACCATCTTCAGCCAGGTCTCTTCCTCGAACAGTACGAGCCACGTCGGCTCGCACGCACCACCGAGAATACGCGGCGCCTTGCACCGGAGTGCGGCCGAGCACGGGCAGCCGGTCTTGACCTTGACGTAACGTCAGGGTTCACACTGAACGCATGAGAATCGGATCTCTGGCCGACGCCGCCGGAACGACACGCCGAACCGTGCGTCACTACCACCGGATCGGCCTGCTCGATGAGCCACGCCGACTGTCCAACGGCTATCGCGAGTACACGATCGACGACGTGATTCGACTGATGAGAATCCGGTGGCTCGCCGACTCCGGAATGCCTCTCGGCGCGATAGCGGCCGCCCTCGACCGGTCCCCGACGGACGACAGCGACGTGGTCGCCGATCTGCGAGCACTGCTGGCCGGAATCGAGTCGGAGCAGAAAGCGTTGGCGCACAGACATGCCCGACTGTCGGCCCTGCTCGACGACGCCGTCGAGCATCGTGCACTGACGGCCCTACCGCGCGATGCGGCGGACACGCTGGCCGCTGTGATCGACGCCGCCGACGACACCGACCGAGAAACACTGCTCCGCGAGCGTGACCTGCTCGAGGTGATGGCGATCTCGGGCACCGTCCCCACGTCGTTCTTCGAGACGATGACAGCGACGCTGGCCGATCCCGGCAGCCGGCAGAACTACCTGGGCATCCTGCGCAGATTCAGCGCGCTCGAAGGTCGAGACCCGGGCGTTGCCGAACGTGACATCGACTCGCTCGCAGCAGAATTGACGTCGTTGCTCGATATCGAGTCCCTCGGCACAGCAGGACAGAATACCGAGAGCTCCGGCCCGTTCGGTATCGACGACATCGTGCCCGATCCCGCTCAGCGCGCAGTGATCATCCGTGCCACCGCACGGCTGCGGACCACCGAATCGAGCCGATCGGGTGATACTCGATGACGGTCGACACCCCGGTCCAGGTCGGGAGATGCCGCGCTCTGCTGCTGTGGGCGCGGGGACGACACGCACCGATCGGCGCAGACTCGGTGATGTTCACAGCAGTCCGCGGGACTCGCGCGATGCCCGTGATGTTCGGCGTCGTCACCGTCATCGAGATGGTCGTGCTGCATCTGCTGATTCCGGTGCCATGGATCAGCGCAGTGGTTGCGGCCCTGTCGGTGGCGTCACTGGTGGCGCTCACATCGTCGGTCGCGCTGGCCCACGTCCATCCGCACGTCCTCTCGCCGACGACGCTCACGCTGCGAACCTCGGGGAAGGTCGTCGCAACGGTGGACCGATCGGCCATCGCCTCCGCCCGAATTCACCGCCGGTACGGCGTCGTCTCACCGACTCTCGACGGCGGCCGACTCGTGCTGCCGAATCAGGACGGTACCACCGTCGACGTCCAATTATCCTGCGCTACAACGGTTACCGTGCCGGCACCACTGCAGCAATGGCGGCTGGACGGCAACGCCCACACCTTCTGCCTGCACATGGACGATCCCGCAGCACTGGTTGCAGCGCTCACCCGGCCTACCCCCGACACCGAACCCGGTTCGAGGCGACGCAGCACACCGGCCGCGAACGACAGAACAAGCACGGCCGGCACGGTGATGCCGGATCCGGCCCGGATGGGCCGGGTGTAGCTGCGGCCGGGCGCTCGAAACCGTCTCCGAACTGGGCATATCACTGCAAAGCAGACTCCGAGGGGTACTTCACCCCGCGTACACGTATTGTTTGCCCCTGAATCCCGTTCTCACCGGAATCGGGTACCACCGTCCACGACCCCCGACCGAGTGGTCGATACACAGCCGGGAAGTCATCTCTCTTTCATGCACGCACCCCAGAGCAGCACCGACACCGATTCGGTCGCCGGTACCTCGGCCCCGGTATCGGTTCAGGGGCACATCATTGCGCCGCCGGACGGGCGTAGCCGACCACCCCAGCGACACGATCTCAACGGCCTGCGCGGCGTCGCCATCGCCCTCGTTGTCGTCTTCCACATCTGGATGGGTCGGGTGTCGGGCGGCGTCGATGTGTTCCTCACCCTGTCCGGCTTCTTCTTCACCGCATCCCTGCTGCGATCGGCCGAGTCCGGCGCGAGCCTGAACCCGATCACTCGCATCACCCGGGTGCTGCGCAGACTCGGGCCGCCCCTGCTGATCACCCTGCTCGCAGTGGGCGTCGCATCGGTATTCCTGCTCCCACGCACCCGATGGGCCGATCTGGGCGATCAGTTGGTGTCCGGTGTCTTCTACTACGTGAACTGGCAGCTGGCGACGACAGCGAACGACTACCTGGCGGCCGACCCCTCGGTGAGTCCCGTTCAGCACCTGTGGTCGGTGGCCGTGCAGTTCCAGTTCTATCTGCTTGCCATTGCCGTCGTGTTCGGTCTCGCCTGGGTCCGACGCATCGCGCGTCCGGAGGGACCGCGAAGTCTTCGGCCGCGTACCTTCGCGGTGATCTTCGCGCTCATGGCAGTGCTGTCCTTCGTGTACGCAGCGGACGGTGTGCGACGCAACCAGGCGTGGAACTACTACGACACCGGGGCGCGACTGTGGGAGATCATGCTCGGAGCCGCCGTTGCCGCCGTCTTCGCCGCACGGAGCAACAACCCGGCGGGCGAGCCGTCGGCCCGTGACTCCCGAGCGTGGTCGACGGCACGCGGGGCCCTTGCCGGTGTCGGGATGGCGGTCATCGTGGCGTGCGGATTTCTCGTGGACGGGGTGGCTGCCTTTCCCGGTCCCCTGGCCCTGATTCCGGTGCTGGCCACCCTCGCGTTGATCGTCGCCGGCTCACAGACCGCCGTCGCGACCACGCTCTCCAATCGGTTCTTCGCCTGGCTCGGATCGATCGCGTTTCCGCTGTACCTGTGGCATTGGCCGCTGCTGATCTTCTACCTCTCGGCCACCGGTCGGTCCCAGGTCGACCTCTCGGGTGGCGTCGGCATCGTCGTTGCCTCGATCGCACTCGCGTTCCTCACCGTCCGGCTGGTCGAAAGACCCACGCAGTCGACGACGTTCACCCCGGGACGTATCGCGGTGACCGCGTGCGCCGTGTTCGCCGCGATCGCCGTCACGGCGAGTTCGATCGGATGGAACGCCTTCATCAGCCGGTCGATCACCGAGGTACAGGCCGATGGATCGGTCGACGAGATGACCCACCCGGGGGCACTCGAACTGACCGACGGCATTCGCGCCGAGCCGACCGCCCTCAGTCCCCCGCTGTACTCGGCTCCCGAGGATCTCCCCGCCAGCACTCTCGAAGGGTGCATCGCCGATTTCGAAACTCGCGATGCGATCTCGTGTACGTACGGTGACCTCGACGCGAACCGCACCATTGTGCTGGCGGGGGGCTCACACGCCGAACACTGGTTGTCGGCCCTCGACCCGCTCGGGAGCAGGCACGGGTTCAAAGTCGTCACGTTCTTCAAAATGGGTTGTCCATTGAGTGTGGACACGATGCCGATGCTCGGTGCCAACGAATACCCGGATTGCCTCGACTGGACGCAGACCGTGCTGGCCGAGGTTGCGGCGATGAAACCCGCCTACGTGTTCACCACGGCCACCCGACCTCGGGAAGGGTTCCCGGGCGACTACACCCCCGCCTTCTACACCGAGGTTTGGCGACAACTCGCTGCGGACGGTGTCGGAATACTGGGCGTTCGGGACACTCCGTGGCTGGCGTACCGGGCGATCGATTGCCTGGCCGACGGTGGCGATGCCACCTCGTGCGGCATATGGAGGGACGAGGCACTCGACCCTGTCAATCCGGCGCTCGCGGCCTCGTTCCAGCTTCCCGGATTCTCCGCTCTCGACCTGTCCGATGCGGTCTGCGACACCACCGTGTGCCGCGTCGAGCAAGGCAACGTGCTCATCTACCGTGACGAGCATCATCTCACCGCGACCTACGTGCGAACTCTGACCTCCGAGCTGGGACGGCAGCTCGGAACGGCCACCGGCTGGTGGGCCGGACCGTGAGCCGAGCGGCTCGCGCTCGGTAAGCCCGGGCCCACCCGCCACAGTAGGGTTGATCCATGCTGCACGAAGCCTCCGACGACACGCCTGCCATCGCAGTATGGCCGGGATCCGCTTATCCGCTCGGCGCGACCTACGACGGAGCAGGAACCAACTTCGCACTGTTTTCCGAGGTCGCGGAGGCCGTGGATCTCTGCCTGATCGCAGAGGACGGCACCGAGACACGCATTCGTTTCGAAGAGTCCGATGGCTACGTCTGGCACGCATATCTGCCCACGGTGGTACCGGGTCAGCGCTACGGCTACCGCGTTCACGGCCCCTGGGATCCGGCAGCCGGGCATCGCTGCGACCCGAGCAAGCTGCTCGTGGACCCGTACGGCAAGGCGTTCGAGGGATCGTTCGACGGTGACCGATCGCTGTTCTCCTACAACATGGACGCGCCGGCTCCCGAGGCAGAGGCCGAGCCAGAGGTCCCCACCGACGAGGAACCGGCGGACTCGCTCGAGACCGATGCCCCGTTCGAGGACGCCACCGATCTCGCCGATCCCGACGACGAGATCATCGAGGAAGCTCCCATCGCGCACGACGACGTGCCGAACAACGATTTCCCTCAGCATGATTCGCTCGGTCACACGATGACCACCGTCGTGATCAATCCGTTCTTCGACTGGCAGGCCGATCGCGCCCCCAAGCGCCCGTATCACGAGACGGTGATTTACGAGGCCCACGTCAAGGGGATGACGATCAACCATCCAGAGATCCCCGAGGCCGAGCGCGGCACCTACGCGGGCCTGGCACATCCGGTGATCATCGACCACCTCAACCACCTCGGGGTCACGGCCATCGAGTTGATGCCGGTGCACCAGTTCATGCAGGATCAGGTCCTGCTGGACAATGGACTGCGAAACTACTGGGGCTACAACACGTTCGGCTTCCTGGCCCCGCACGCGGAATACTCCTCACTGCAGTCCCCCGGCGCGGCGGTCACGGAGTTCAAGGCCATGGTTCGCGCTTTCCACGCAGCGGGAATCGAGGTGATACTCGACGTGGTCTACAACCACACCGCCGAGGGCAATCACATGGGCCCGACCATCAGCTTCCGCGGCATCGACAACGCGGCGTACTACCGGCTCGTCGACGGCGACCTCGAGCACTACATGGACTACACCGGTACCGGCAACAGTCTCAACGCGCGACATCCGCACACGCTGCAGCTGATCATGGACTCGTTGCGCTACTGGGTGACCGAGATGCACGTCGACGGGTTCCGATTCGACCTCGCATCTACGTTGGCTCGCGAACTGCACGATGTCGATCGCCTCAGCGCATTCTTCGATCTGGTTCAACAGGATCCGGTCGTCAGCCAGGTGAAGCTGATCGCCGAGCCCTGGGACATCGGTGAGGGCGGCTACCAGGTCGGCAACTTCCCCGGGCTGTGGACGGAATGGAACGGCAAGTACCGCGACACCGTGCGTGACTACTGGCGTGGTGAGCCCGCGACGCTGGGCGAGTTCGCGTCGCGGTTGACCGGATCCTCGGATCTGTACGAGTCGAACGGTCGTCGCCCCGGAGCCAGCATCAACTTCGTCATTGCCCACGACGGATTCACCCTCAACGATCTCGTGTCGTACAACGACAAGCACAACGAGGCGAACGGTGAAGGCAACAACGACGGCGAGAGTCACAACCGATCCTGGAACTGCGGCGTCGAGGGACCCACCGACGATCCGGAGATCCTGGATCTGCGTGCCCGCCAGATCCGCAACATCATGGCAACGCTGCTCCTCAGCCAGGGCACGCCGATGATCGCCCACGGCGACGAGATGGCACGAACACAGCAGGGCAACAACAACGTCTACTGCCAGGACTCCGAACTGGCGTGGATGGACTGGTCGTTGGCCGAGACCAATGCGGAACTGATCGAGTTCACTCGCAACACCATCGCGCTGCGCGCCGAACATCCGGTCTTCCGGCGTCGACGGTTCTTCGAGGGCCGCCCCATCCGCACCGGCGAGCAGGCACGAGACATCGCGTGGCTCACCCCCGCGGGCGAGGAAATGACTCCCGAGGACTGGGACAGCGGATTCGGTAAGTCGCTCACGGTGTTCCTCAACGGTGACGGCATCCCGGAACCGAATCAGCGCGGCGAGCGCGTGGTGGACGACTCGTTCCTGCTGTGCTTCAACGCCCATCACGAGACCCTCGAGTTCGTGACCCCGGACGGGGGCTACGCCAAGGAGTGGACGGTGGCGCTGAACACCGCGTCGCGAACCGGGACAAGTGAGAAAACGATCGAAGCGGGTACACCGGTGGAAGTCACCGCTCGTTCCCTACTCGTTCTACGAAAGACTGCCTGACACATGCCGCTGCCCACCAGCACATACCGGTTACAACTGCGGGGCGATGCCTTCACCCTGGCCGACGCCACCGACGTGGTCGGTTACCTCCACGACCTCGGGGTCACGCACCTGTATCTATCGCCCATCCTGACGGCAACGGACGGCTCGACGCACGGGTACGACGTCACCGACACCTCGACGGTCTCGGCCGCGCTGGGGGGCCGAGAAGCATTGACGCAGTTACATTCTCGTGCCGCAGAGCTGGGCATGGGGATCATCGTCGACATCGTCCCCAACCACGTCGGAGTGGAGGACCCGCGGCAGAACGCGTGGTGGTGGGACGTACTACGCCGCGGTCGTGACTCCGAGTACGCGACGTACTTCGACATCGACTTCGGAGCCGACAACGGCGTCGACGGCAAGATCGCGATCCCCGTACTCGGCAGCGCGAGCGACGTCGGTGAGCTGACCGTCGACCGCTCCGAGGAGCAGCCTCTGCTCGCGTTCTACGAGCACCGCTTCCCCATCGCAGACGGCACCGATGGTGACGATGCGCAGGCCGTGCACGACCGTCAGTCCTACCGATTGGTGAGCTGGTCCGACGGACTGATCGGATACCGACGGTTCTTCTCCGTGAACGGCCTGGCAGGAATTCGGCAGGAAGACCTGGACGTCTTCACCGACTCCCACCGCCAGGTGGCCGGTTGGATCGAGGACGGCTTGATCGACGGACTTCGCGTCGACCATCCCGACGGCCTGGCCGACCCCGCCGGCTATCTCACCGAACTGCGCGGACTGCTCGGACCCGACCGATGGCTGGTCATCGAGAAGATCCTGGCCGACGGCGAACCACTGGACGAATCGCTCCCCGTCGACGGAACGACCGGGTACGACGCCTTGGCCGCAGTCGGCGGAGTGTTCGTCGACCCCGAGGGCGTGCACGCGCTCACCGCGTTGTCCCAGGTGCGCTCGGGCATCGCCTACGACAGCGAGACGCTGCACGAGACGGAACTCGACCTCAAGACCGGTGTCGCCCGCGGGGATCTGTCCCCGGAGGTACGACGCCTCGCGCGTGCCGTCGTTCGCGAATCCGCCACCACCGTCGAACTCGAGTCCATCATCGACGCGATAGTTGCCGTCGTCGCGGCCGTCCCGGTCTATCGAACCGACTATGCACCGCTCGCCGGCGTGCTGCCGGGCGTGATCGCTGCTGTCGGCGAGGAGCAGCCGGACCTGGCCGGCGGCCTGGGCGCACTGGCGACCGCCCTCGTCACCGGTGCAGAATCGCCGGTCCGCTTCGACCAGGTCTGCGGTGCCGTCACGGCCAAGGGCGTAGAGGACTGCCTGTTCTACCGCGCCAACCGGTTGATCTCCCTGCAAGAGGTGGGCGGCGACCCGAGCCGATTCGGTTGCAGCACAGCGTACTACCACCTGACCAATGCCGATCGAGCGCGCCGCTGGCCGGCTGCGATGACCACCCTGTCGACTCACGACACCAAACGCGGCGAGGATGTACGGGCGCGCATCGGCGTACTGTCGCAGACTCCCGAACTGTGGGCCCGCTGCATCACGGACTGGGAAGAGATTGCCCCGAGTCCCGACGGCACCACTGGAATGTTCCTGTGGCAGAACCTGTTCGGAGTCTGGCCGACGGACGGAGTGGTCACCTCCTCGTTGCGTGAACGCGTCCACGCCTACGCGGAGAAGGCGATCCGCGAGGCGGCGCTTCGCACGACGTGGACCGACCCGGACGAGGAATTCGAGTCCGCGGTGCACGGCTGGCTCGACGCGATCTTCGACGGTGCCGTCGCGCGGTCGATGTCGATGCTCGTCGAGAAGCTCGCTCCGCACGGCCATTCCGACGCACTGGGTCAGAAACTGTTGAATTTGGCCGGACCCGGCATCCCCGATGTCTACCAGGGCACCGAGTTGTGGGAGGACTCGCTCGTCGACCCCGACAACAGAAGGCCCGTCGACTACTCGGTCCGTCGATCGATGCTCGCCGCGTCGAACTCCGCTGCGCTCTCGGTCGATACGGGTGCTGCCAAGCTCGCCGTCGTTCGCTCCGCACTGCACGTGCGACGCGAGCGACCCGAAAGTTTCGTCGGCGGAAGCTACACCCCCATCGTCGCGGACGGATCCGCAACCGAGCACCTCGTCGGATTCGCACGTGGCCCGCTGCCGGGCAACTCCGACGTCATCGCACTGGCCACCAGGTTTTCGCTCGCGGTGTCCGAACAGGGCTGGGGCGAGACAACCGTGACCCTGCCCGACGGCCGATGGCGCGATCGGATCACCGACGTCGAACACACCGGCACCGTGTCCGTGGCCGAGATGTTCGCCTCACTCCCGGTCGCACTCCTGGTGCGCGACAACGAAGAAGCGGTGACACAGTGACATCGACAGCAGCGACATCGACAGCAGCTACATCACCGGCAGCGACATCACCGGCAACGACTCGTCGGTTCGAAGTCTGGGCACCGACCCCGGAGACGGTCCGCCTCCAGCTCGACGACACGGTGCATCCGATGCAGCGCTCCTCCAGCGGCTGGTGGCATGCCGACGTGGACTGCACCCCGACCAGTCGATACGGCTTCCTGCTCGACGACGCAGACAAGGCGCTGCCGGATCCGCGATCGCCGCGGCAGCCCGACGGCGTGCACGAGCTGTCCCAGGTGTTCGACGTCGATTCCACGCTGTGGACCGACGCGGCGTGGACCGGCCGACAATTGCCGGGCTCGTCGATCTACGAGCTCCACATCGGCACATTCACCGACGAGGGCACGTTCGATGCGGCCATCACCAAGCTCGATCACCTCGTCGATCTCGGTGTGACGTTCATCGAGATCATGCCGGTCAACGGATTCAACGGCGTGCACAACTGGGGCTACGACGGTGTGCTCTGGTACACCGTGCACGAGGCGTACGGCGGCCCGGAAGGCTTGCAGCGCTTGGTCGATGCCTGCCACGGCCGCGGCATCGGCGTCGTTCTGGACGTGGTCTACAACCACCTCGGTCCCTCCGGCAACTACCTCGACCGCTTCGGCCCCTACATGACCGAGGGTGCCAACAGCTGGGGCCAAGCAATCAACTATGCAGATGCAGACTCGGGCGAGGTGCGGCGCTACGCCCTCGACAACGCGCTGCGCTGGTTCTCCGAATTCCACATCGACGCGTTACGTCTGGATGCAGTGCACGCGATCGTCGACCACACCGCGGTGCATCTACTCGAACAGTTGTCGATCGAAACCCGAAGCCTCTCGGCTCATCTGGGTCGGCCGCTGACCCTGATCGCCGAGAGCGACCTCAACGATCCGATGCTGATCACCGCACGATCGGGCGGCGGCTACGGACTCGACGCGCAGTGGGACGACGACATCCACCACGCGATTCATGCCGCGGTCTCCGGCGAGCGCCAGGGTTACTACGGCGATTTCGGTTCGCTGCGGGGGCTGGCGAACACGCTGAGGCAGGGGTTCTTCCACGCCGGAACGTACTCGAGTTTCCGCGGTCGCATCCACGGTCGCCCACTGGACACCAGGCGCATCCCGGCCAGTTCTCTGGTGACCTACACGACCACGCACGACCAGGTGGGAAACCGCGCGATCGGCGACCGTCCGGGCTTCTATCTCTCCCCCGGCCAGCTCGCGATCAAGGCCGCGCTGGTGCTGACCTCGCCCTACACTCCGATGCTGTTCATGGGCGAAGAATGGGGAGCGTCGACGCCGTTCCAGTTCTTCACCTCGCACCCCGAGCCCGAGCTGGGCAAGGCCACCGCAGAGGGACGCAAAGCGGAGTTCGCCGAGCACGGTTGGGACAAGAGCGATATCCCGGATCCGCAGGATCCCGAGACGTTCACGCGGTCGAAGCTGAACTGGTCGGAGCTGGGCGACGGCGATCATGCGCGACTGTTGGCGGTCTACCGCGATCTGTTACGGCTGCGCCGCGACCGGACCGAACTGACCGATCCGTGGCTCGACCACGTGAAGGTGGAGTACGACGAGGACGCGAAGTGGATCGTCGTTCGCCGAGGCCGCATCAGCGTGGTGTGCAACCTGTCCGAATCCGCGGTGACGGTACCGGTCGGCGGCTCCGCACTGCTCGAGTGGGAGCCGACGACCTCGAACGAAACCGGCTCTGCCACCACGGTTCCCGGTCACTCCGTAGTGGTGCTGGAGTCCTGACGCCTGCGTAGATTGACCAGGACGAACACGGCGGTGATGGCCAACACCACCGCGGTGGCGACGGCCGCGACATGCATGCCCGACACGAACGCAGCATGCGCGGAATCCAACAGAACCGTCGCCACCGAGTCGGGCACCTCTCGAGCCACCGCATCCGCGCCGCCAAGTGTCTCGCCTGCCCTGGCTCCCAGCTCGGGGGTCAGCTGCGTGACGTCGATACCGCGACGGAAGAAGGCCATGACCACGGTGCCGAGGATGGCAACACCCAGCGCGATACCCAGCTCGTAGGCGGTTTCCGACACGGCCGAGGCCGCTCCCGCCCGTTCGGGTTCGACAGCGCTGACGACCAACTCGGAGGTCAGCGTAAGCGCCACACCGACGCCTGCTCCCACGAGGACGAATCCAGCGATGAACAAGGCCGGTCCACTGTCCGTGGCCAGTCCGACCAGCAGCCCTGCGCCCGCGGCGGCGACGAACATCGCAGTACCTAGAACCGTTCCTGCGCTGAAGTACCGGACCAGGACCGCAACGAGCAGTGCGGTGACGATACTGGCGGCCGTGCCGGGCAGTAGCAACAGTCCCGCCTCGAGCGGACTGTAACCGAGCACGAGCTGTAAGTACTGCGAACCGAAGAACAACACCCCGGCGAGAGCGAAGACCGACAGGAAGTTGGTGGCCACGCCCGTGGAGAACGCCCGGTTGGCGAACAGACTCAGGTCGATCATCGGGGCCGCCAGAGTCCTCTGACGCCGGACGAACACGAACCCGGCGATGACGCCGATCACGGCGGACAGCAGGTAGACCACGTCGAATCCGTATGCCGCGGTCTCCTTCACCGCGAACACAATCGGCACGATGGCGAGCATCGACAGCGCTGAGCTCGTCAGGTCGAAGCGGCCGGGGTTCGGATCCTTGGACTCGGGGATCACCAGCGGACCGAGTGCGATCAGAGCGATCATCACGGGGATGTTGATGAGGAACACCGACCCCCACCAGAAGTGTTCGAGCAGCCAGCCGCCCACGAGCGGCCCTGCCGCGGCACCGCCACCGGCCATTGCGCCCCATACGCCGATTGCGGCGACGCGCTGGCGTGGGTTCAGGAAGATGGTGCGAATGAGGCCCAAGGTCGCGGGCATCAGCGTTGCGCCGGAGATGCCCTGGAGCACCCTGGCCGCGATCAGCATCTCGGCGCTGGTCGAGACGGCAGCGACGAGCGAGGCGATCCCGAAGCCTGCAGCTCCGATCAGCAGCAGGCGGCGGCGTCCGATCCGGTCGCCGAGCGTGCCCATGGTGATGAGCAAGCCGGCCAGGACGAACGAGTAGACATCGATGATCCACAGCAGCTGGTTACTGGTCGGTGCCAGATCCGAGCTGATGAACGGCAGGGCCAGGTCGAGTACCGTGCCGTCGACAGCGATCAACAGCACGGCGAACGCCAGCACCACCAGCCCGAGCCAGTCTCGTGGGGTGGCCCGATGCTCGTGGGCACCGTCGACCTCGTGCACCGAACCGGTGCGCACGTCACTCACTGAAATCTCCTACGTTCCCGTGCTCGGTTGCCCGAAGGCCAATCCGAACACCTCCTGGTACCGACCGTCCAGCCGGTACAGTAAACGAGAGTACCGCGAACCGTCCAGCCGGTAAAGTGACTTTCATGTCATCGGATACCCGCGACCGAATACTGGACGCACTCGAAACGATGCTGCTCGATCACGGCATGACCAAGGTGACCCTCGACAGCGTCGCCGCCGCCGCAGGAGTCTCCAAGGGCGGACTCCTCTATCACTTCAAGACCAAGGACGCCCTGGTCGCCGCCATGGTTCGACGGCTCGCCGTTCAGGCCGATCAGCAGCGCGCCGATGCTGCCGAGGGCGGCACGTCGGTTGCCGAGTGGTATCTGCAGCCGCCCGACTCCATCTCGGAGAAGGAGCTCGCGCTGTACCGCTCCACGCTGGCGGCACTGCGCAGCGTGGACGGCAACTCCGGTGAGGTGCAGGACGCCGTAGTCGACATGATGCAGCAGTGGGACGAAGGCTTGCGGACGGAGATCGACGATCCGGTCCAGGCCGAGATCGTCCGACTCGTCGGCGACGGGATCTACCTCGGAGCCGTCCTCGACCTGCCCGCCGTCGACCCCGAGCTGCACAAACGAGTCGTCGACCGTTTGCTCGGCAGGTAGGTTCGCGCCGGTGACTCAGGTCAGGTAGCGGTACACCGGAGAGTCGGGTTCGAGCTGCTCGACGTGCAGGTGCGAATCACGCATCCGTTCGAGCAAGGGATCGAGCCCGCTCGCCGACCCGAGTTCGACACCGACCAGGGCAGCACCGGTCTCGCGGTTGTTGCGCTTGACGTACTCGAACAACGTGATGTCGTCCTCGGGGCCGAGCACCTCGTCGAGGAATCGGCGCAACGCTCCGGGTTCCTGCGGAAAGTCGACCAGGAAGTAGTGCTTGAGCCCCAGGTGAACCAACGAACGCTCGACGATCTCGCCGTAGCGAGAAACATCGTTGTTGCCACCCGAGATCAGGCACACCACGGTGCTGCCGGGTTCGACGTCGAGATGCTCGAGGGCGGCGACCGCCAGTGCGCCTGCGGGCTCCGCGATGACACCCTCGTTCTGGTAGAGCGCCAACATCGCCGTGCAGATCGCACCTTCGTCGATCTGCATGATGAGGAACTCCCCGGGACCGGAACTGTCGAACACCGGCGCAGTGAGCAACGGCAACGACGCGTGAGAGACGACACTCGCCCCGAGCGATTGCAGCGCGGCGTACGGAACGTCACCGATGCGGCGGACGGCGGCTCCGTCGACGAATGGATCGATGTCGGAGAGCGTCACCGGACCACCGGCGATCAGCGCAGCGGTCATCGATGCCGCTCCGGTCGGTTCCGCACCCACCAGCGAGGTCTGCGGGGCGCGCTCGCGTAGGTAGCTCGAGATACCGGCAATACATCCGCCACCGCCGACGGGCATCACGACCACGTCGGGCGCGCCGCCGAGTTGGTCGACTATCTCGGCGGCGATGGTGCCCTGGCCCGCCACGGTGCGTGGATCGTCGAACGGCGGCACCATGGTGGCACCGGTACGAGCGACATCCTCGGCGGCTGCGGCAGCCGCCGCGTCGAACGTATCGCCGATGACGATGAGATCGACGAACTCACCGCCGTGCACTCGGATGCGGTCACGCTTCTGCTTGGGCGTGTTCGCCGGCACGTAGATCCGCCCCCGCACGTGCATCGTGCGGCACGCGAAGGCGACACCCTGCGCGTGGTTTCCTGCGCTCGCGGTCACGACACCCACGGCGCGCTCGGCGTCCGTCAGTTGATCCATCAGGTTGTACGCGCCGCGAATCTTGTACGACCGTACGATCTGCAGGTCCTCGCGTTTGAGGTACACCTTCGCACCCGTCTCCGCAGACAGTCGTTCACACAGCTGCAGGGGCGTGGCCGCCACCACGGCGGAAATTCGCACCGCAGCGGCATCGATGTCGGCAGCGGTGACGCTCAGCGACGATGGGTGCTGGGAAGCGAGTTCCGGGGATGAAGACACCAGCACATGCTGCCACCAGCGCGGAACGGGTCCCCATCCGGGACCATTACGACCGAACACCGGATCGGTCCGCAGGCCCCGCTCCCACGGCTGGACAACGGGTGATTCAGGCGCGCGAGAGCACGAGAACTGGTATCTCGCGATCGGTCTTCTTCTGATAATCGGCGTAATCGGGGTACGCGGCAACCGAACGTTCCCACCACACGGCCTTCTCGTCACCGCTCACTTCGCGGGCGATGTAGTCGTGCTTGTCAGGACCGTCCTGTAGCTCTACCAGCGGCTCGGCCTTGACGTTGTGATACCAGACGGGATGCTTGGGTGCCCCGCCCAACGAGGCGACGATGGCGTACTCGCCGTCGTGTTCCACCCTCATCAACGGCGACTTGCGCAGCTTTCCGCTCTTGTTGCCCTTCGTGGTCAGCAGTACGACCGGCATCCCGTTCATCATCGTGCCTTCGGTTCCGCCGGAGTTCTCGTACAGCTCGGCCTGCTTGCGGGCCCAGTCGGATGAACTCGGTTCGTATTCTCCTGTCAATGGCATGACTTTCAGTCAACACCTCCCGGCGTTGCGACGCCACGAGATGGGCGACATTGCCAGGCCCGAACCCCAAGTTCGGTGGACCGAATCTTTTACTGGGTATAGTCTGAACTTCCCGCAGCGGACAGCCGAACCTGCTGAGCGGCACCGGAGGAGGACGCAATGACCTACACGAACACCCAGGTGAGCCGTCGACCTGCTCCTGCCCTTCGCACGGCGGACGTGGCCGGCATCGCGTGGCCCGTCTACAAACTCGAAGCCCTCGCACTGGGAGTTCTGGTGTTCGTCGGCACCCTCGCCTTCGCCGGGTCCCTGCACGCAGCAGTGCTCGCCGGCGCAGCGGCCACCGTGGCGACCTGGTGGACACTCCGCCTGACCGAGCTCGGTGCCACCGGGGCCGCATCAGCCCGTCAGACAGCCGGGCCCCAGTAGCGCCTTCAGGTCTCCCATCAACGCCGAAGTCGGCGTGACGCGCAGGCTGTCGTCGAGCTTCATCGTGGTGATCTTGTCGCCACTGACCAAACGCAGATGGACATCCGAGGTTCCCGGGTGGCTGATCAGCACCCGCTTGAGCGCGCCGACCTTGTCGGCGGTGCACAGACGCGTCGGCAGACTGACCGCGAGCGGCTTGTCGATGCCGATCGCCGAGAGATCAGGCACCGCAAGGTCGTTCGCTATCAACGACACCCTGTCGTCGCGCACCGAGACCCGCCCCTTGACCAGGACCACCGAGTCCTCGGTGACGTCGGCACCGAACACCGAGTAGGCCTGCGGGAAGAACAGCACTTCGATGCCGCCGGCGAGATCCTCGAGCTGAGCCGACGCCCACGTCAGGCCGTTCTTGTTGATCCGCCGGTTCACCGAGGCCAGAATTCCGCCGACCGTGACCTGGGTACCGTCCTTGATATCCCCTTCGAGGATCGTCGGGATATTGCAGTCGGACTTCGCGGCCAACATGTGCTCGACGCCCAGGAGCGGGTGGCCGGAGACGTACAGGCCGAGCATCTCGCGCTCGAGAGCGAGCCGATGCTTGGATTCCCACTCCTCGTCCGGCACCCGGACGTTGAACACCGCGGAGATGGACTCATCGGCATCCTCACCGCCGAAGAGGTCGAACTGACCGATCGCCTCGGCCTTCTTGGTACCCATCACCGCGTCGATCGCATCGGCGTGAATGAGCATCAGCCCCTTGCGCGGATGATCGAGCGAGTCGAAAGCCCCTGCCTTGATGAGAGATTCGGTGACCTTCTTGCTGCACGCGATCGCGTCGATCTTGCCGAGGTAGTCCGAGAAGTCGGTGTACTTGGACTTCTCCGATCGTGCCCTGATGATCGAGGCGACCACGTTGGTTCCGACGTTGCGAACGGCCCCGAGGCCGAACCGGATGTCCTTGCCCACCGACGCGAAGTTGAGTTCGGATTCGTTGACATCCGGTGGCAGCACCGTGATGCCGAGCTTGCGACAGTCGGCCAGATAGATGGCAGCCTTGTCCTTGTCGTCACCGACGCTGGTGAGCAGGCCGGCCATGTACTCGGCCGGATAGTTGGCCTTGAGGTACGCCGTCCAGTACGACACCAGGCCGTAGCCCGCCGAGTGGGACTTGTTGAACGCGTAGCCAGCGAAGGGCAGCACCGTGTCCCACAGCGCCTTGATGGCCGCTTCGGAGAAGTCGTTGTCCAACATGCCCTGTCGGAATCCGGCGTAGGCCTTCTCGAGCTCGGAGAGCTTCTTCTTACCCATGGCGCGACGCAGGAGATCGGCCTGACCGAGCGTGTAGCCGGCAACCTTCTGCGCGAGCTGCATGATCTGCTCCTGGTACACCACCAGGCCGTACGTCTCACCGAGAATCACCTTGAGCGGCTCCTCCAGCTCCGGGTGAATCGGCTTGACCTCTTGCCTACCGTTCTTGCGGTCGGCGTAATCGTTGTGCGAGTTCATTCCCATCGGACCGGGCCGGTAGAGGGCCAGGACGGCGACGATGTCCTCGAAGCCGGTGGGCTGCATGCGGCGGAGCAGATCTCGCATGGCACTGCCGTCGAGCTGGAAAACGCCGAGAGTGTCTCCGCGAGAGAGCAGTTCGAACGTCGCGGGGTCGTCGAGCGGCAACGCGTCGAGGTCGATGTCGATGCCGCGGTTCGCCTTGATGTTGTCGATGGCGTCACCGATGACGGTGAGGTTGCGCAGACCGAGGAAGTCCATCTTGAGCAGACCGATGGCCTCGCACGACGGGTAGTCCCAGCCGGTGATGATGGCACCGTCCTGCGCGCGCTTCCACACCGGAATGGCGTCGGTGAGCGGCTCCGAGGACATGATGACCGCGCAGGCGTGTACGCCGGCGTTGCGGATCAGGCCTTCGAGTCCCTTGGCCGTCTTGTAGATGGTCGCGACGTCGGGGTTGGAGTCGATCAGTGCTCTGACCTCGACGGCTTCCTTGTATCGCTCGTGGGCGGGATCGGTGATGCCGGCCACGGAGATGTCCTTGGCCATGATGGGCGGCGGCAGTGCCTTGGTGATCTGATCGGCGATGCCGAAGCCGGGCTGGCCGAACTGCACACGGGCCGAGTCCTTGATGGCGGCCTTGGTCTTGATCGTGCCGAACGTGATCACCTGGGCCACACGGTCGCTGCCCCACTTCTCGGTGGCGTAGCGAACCATCTCACCGCGGCGGCGATCGTCGAAGTCGATATCGATATCGGGCATCGACACACGCTCGGGGTTGAGGAATCGCTCGAACAGCAGACCGTGCGGCAACGGGTCGATGTTGGTGATGCCCATGGCGTAGGCGACCAACGATCCGGCGGCGGATCCTCGGCCGGGGCCGACCCGGATGCCGACGGCCTTGGCGTGGTTGATCAGGTCGCCGACGACGAGGAAGTAGGCCGGAAAGCCCATCTCGAGGATGACCTTGATCTCGTACTCGGCCCGAGCGAGGTAGTCCTCGGCCGGGCCGTCGGGGAACCGCCGCTCGAGCCCGGTCATGACCTCGTGGCGCAACCACGTGCCCTGGGTGTGGCCCTCGGGCACGGGGAAGATCGGCATCCGGTCGCGGTGCGCCCACACCTCGTCGTAGGGCTGCACTCGCTCGGCGATGAGTAGCGTGCTGTCGCAGGCACCGGGCACCTGATCGTCCCAGAGCTCGCGCATCTCGGCGGCGGACTTGAGGTAGTAGCCGTCGCCGTCGAACTTGAAGCGGGTGGGATCGCTGAGCGTCTTACCGGTCTGAATGCACAGCAGCGCCTCGTGGTTCTCGGCAGCGTCCTTGGTGACGTAGTGGCAGTCGTTGGTCGCCAGCGGCGGGATCGACAGCTTCTTGCCGATGTCCAGCAGGCCCTCTCGGACGCGACGTTCGATGGACAGGCCGTGGTCCATCAACTCGAGGAAGAAGTTGTCCGGCCCCCAGATCTCGCGCCACTTCGCGGCCGCCTCCAGTGCCTCACGATCCTGGCCGAGTCGCAGGCGAGTCTGTACCTCTCCGGACGGGCAGCCGGTGGTGGCGATGATGCCTTCCGCGTGCGAGGCGATGATTTCCTCGTCCATGCGGGCCCACTTGCCGAGCTGGCCCTCGATCGACGCCAGCGACGACAACTTGAACAGGTTCCGGACGCCGGTGGCATTCTCGGCGACCATCGTCATGTGCGTGTACGCACCGCTACCGGAGACGTCGTCGGACTTCTGGCTCCGATCGCCCCACAGCACACGCTTCTTGTTGAACCGGGACTCGGGCGCGATGTAGGCCTCGATGCCGATGATCGGCTTGATGCCGGCCTTCTTGGCCTCGTTGTAGAACTCGCTGGCCCCGTACATGTTGCCGTGGTCGGTCATCCCGACTGCCGTCATCTCCAACCGCGCCGCCTCGGCGAACATGGCCCCGATCTTGGCGGCACCGTCGAGCATCGAATATTCGGTGTGGTTGTGCAGATGAACGAACGAATCGGCCACGAAGGTTCTCCTGAAGGTCGTGCGCTATCGAAATACGAGCCGCGAATGTACTCACTCTAGGCGGTGAAACCGACAGATTTTTCAGGCCGACGGTGTGTCCTGGGAGGACGTGACGGGTGTGACGAACGAGACTGAAGTTGCCTCATTCGGCAGGGACCGGACCGTCGTCCGGCAGCGGCCCGACGACGTCGACGTACTCCGGCAGCAACGGCTCGACGGCGAACTTGCCGGACACTGCGTCCGGCGGAAGCGCTTGTACCGCGCGCACATCGGGACGGCCGGCCAGCTCGGTCAACTCCGGCAGGGTTCCGCGCACCACCAGCGTCACCACACACGCGCATCCGTCGAGCAGACGTCGCTGCGACACCGCGGCGATCTGCGCCTGCCGGTCCCCCGCCGCGAACGATTCCCCCGCCAGGCTCGCTGCGCGCGCGGTCGAATTCAGTACCGAACGTTCACTGCCCGGCACGCCGACGGTGAGTATCGGAGTCTGCACGCGGTCGAGCGGAACACGGAGCAGCACCTGGGAGATTCGGACCCCGCCGGCGATGGCATGGGCCTGCTCGGCGGTGAGTGCACGGTCGAACGACACCGAGGCCCATCGAGGTGCGGCATCGTCGGCGCGCAGACTCGCCTCGGCACGGGCCAGGTAGTCGATCACCTGCTCGCCGCTGTCCGGGCCGAGCCGGTCGGTGCCCACACCCAGCTGTCGTACCGGATTCAGGTGCCCGATCACGGCGAGCGCCCCGACAACGAGGGCGGCGGCAACGACGCCGACGAGCACACCGGAGACTCCCCTGGTGCGCATCACGCCTTCCGAAGCACCTCGAGTGCGTGCTCGAGGTCGGCCGGATACTTGCTCTCGATCTCCACCCAACGGCCGTCGGACGGATGCGCGAAACCGAGTGACCTCGCATGGAGCCACTGTCGCTCCAGGCCCAGCCGTTCGGCCAGCCGCGGATCGGCGCCGTAGGTCAGATCACCGCAGCACGGATGCCGCAGGGCCGAGAAGTGCACCCGGATCTGGTGCGTGCGACCGGTTTCCAAGTGCACGTCCAGCAGACTCGCGGCCTGGAACGCCTCGACCGTGTCGTAGTGGGTCACGCTGGGCTTACCGTCGGCACGGACGGCGAACTTCCAGTCGTTGCTGCCGTGTCGACCGATGGGAGCATCGATGGTTCCACTGCTCGGATCCGGGTGGCCCTGAACCAGTGCGTGGTATCGCTTGTCGATGGTCCGCGCCTTGAACGCTCGCTTGAGCACGGTGTACGCCCGCTCCGACGTCGCGACCACCATGACCCCGGACGTGCCGACGTCGAGTCGGTGCACGATGCCCTGACGCTCGTGCGCGCCGGAGGTGGAGATGCGGAATCCGGCGGCCGCGAGGCCGCCGATGACCGTCGGGCCGGTCCAGCCCACACTGGCGTGCGCGGCGACACCGACGGGCTTGTCCACGGCCACGATGTCGTCGTCGGCGTAGAGGATCTCCATCCCCTCGACCGGCTCCGCCTCGATCGTCAACTCGCGGGCGGGCTCGGGCAGCGTCACTTCGAGCCATGACCCTGCGGCCAGCCGATCCGACTTGCCGACGGCACCGTGATCGACCAGAACCGAGCCTTCCTCGGCCAGAGTCGCGGCGACGGTACGCGAGAGTCCGAGCAGCCGAGCGAGACCGGCGTCGACCCTCATCCCGTCCAGACCGTCGGGCACCGGCATCGAGCGCGATTCCCTCACTTGTCGGCCTCGCCGGCGGCGTCGGAACTCGACTTGGTCACTCGTTCACCGTTCGGCTCGAACCCGAACAGGCTCAGAACCACGAGCAGAATCGCACCACAGACGATGGACGAGTCGGCCACGTTGAACACCGGCCACCAGCCCACCGACACGAAGTCGACAACGTGTCCCTGGAACGGCCCCGGCGCACGGAAGAAGCGGTCGATCAGGTTGCCGAGGGCTCCGCCGAGTACCAGGCCCAACCCCAGCGCCCACCACGGCGAGCGCAGCGTCCGACCGATCTTGATCACTCCGATGACCACGGCCACGGCGACGACGGTGAGCAGCCACGTCATCCCGGTGGCCATCGAGAACGCCGCGCCGGGGTTGCGTACCAGCCGCAACGTCACGACGTCCCCGAACACCTCGATGGGGTTGCCGGGCTTGACGTAATGCACGACCACGATCTTGGTCACGAGATCGAACACCAGAATCACGGCCGCGATCACGATCAGCAGCCGGGTCTTGAGCGGCTTCGGCAGTCGACTCTCGGCGTTGTCGTTATCGGTCACCTGCGAGTCCGCGGTCTCGTTCGGTGCCGGAACGCTACTCGTCTCGGCTGGCGGATCATCGGCGCGGTCTTCACTCACCCGTCCATCATGGCGTATGGACGGCGGCGGGTCCGCATCCGTGCCGCGCACCGACCGATCACTGCGGGCGGTGTCAGTAGCCTGGTGCCCGTGAAGTCGACCGATCGCTCCCGCACCGTCCGCTCCCGCACCGTCCGCTCCGGTTTTCTCGCTGCCTGCTCTGCAGTGGCTCTCGTCGCGGGATGTTCGAGCGCCGACACCGACACCGATCCCGCGCCCGAACAGGCCACGTCCTCGAACGAGGTGACGATCCCCGTGACGCCGACGACCACGACCGTCGTCGACGCCGGCACGGAGCCGCGCCGCATCCTGACCTTCGACACCGCCGATTCGGACGAGCAGAACGTCGACCTCACCACCACCTCCACCGTCTCGCAGCAGATCAACAACGATGCGTCGCAGGATTTCTCCAGTCCCGAACTGACGGTTCCCCTGTCCGCATCGACCTCCGACACCGTCACGGACGACGACGCCGCGACCGGCGCCACTCGCTCGGTCGAGCTGACCATCGGCGCAGCGACATCACCCGACGAAGGACTGACCGACGCGCTCTCGGCCTCCGAGGGCTCCGCGGCGCGGCTGGCGACCACCGACTCGGGAGCGATCACCGCACTGCACATCACGCCTGCCGAGGCCGCACTCGATACCGCTCGCGCGGCGATCGAACGCTCGTTGAACGCCGCGGTGTACCGATCCATCGACCTACCCGAGGCCGAAGTGGGAGTGGGAGCCGTCTGGACCGTCGATCAGCAGGTGCTCAGCGGAATCACGCTGAATCAACGCGCCACGGTCACACTCCGGGCACTCGACGGCGACCGGGCAACCCTGGACGTCGCGATTGCGCAGACACCCGAATCGACGACATGGAATCTGCCCGACGATGCCGGCACGCTGAACATCGCGAGTTACACCTTCACCGGCGCGGGCACCCTCGAGATCGATCTGACGCAGCCGCTTCCCGTCGGCGGATCGATCACCGCAGGAGGCGAGCAGATGTACACCGACCCGGACAGCACGACCGTGTTACGCCAGACCGTCGGAGATTCGATCACCTGGAGTTCGCGATGACCGCGCGCTCCACGACGCGGGTGCTGGCCGCACTGTCACTCGTCGGCGTTGCCGCGGCCGGATGCAGCGCGGACGAGCCGGCCGGGACCCCGGCACCCGCACCCACCGTCGTCGCCGCTCCCGATCCCCTGCTCGGTACCCCCATCACCGACTCCGGCGTTCTGAGTGCGTCGATGTTGGGGCTGGACGACCTGCCTGACGGGTTCTCCTCGATCCCCGACCCGGTCCAGGATCTGGGGCTCGACCCGGCTCCCGAATACGACTCACCCGACAAGTCCGGTACCGACCCGGCGGCATGTGCGGCGGTTCTCGCACCGATCTCGGATCAACGCGGCGGCGCGGCGGCGTCCGCCGTGGCTCGCTTCTCGGGGCCGAACTTCTCGTCGATCGACGAGGACGCGGCAAGCTACGCGGACAGCGGGGCCGCGGAGGCGTTCTCTTCGGTGCAGCAGGCCTGGGCCGGGTGCACCGAGTTCAGCGGCACGGACGCGGACGGCGTGAGCGTGCAGTACGCGCTGACGGGCCGTGAGCAGTCGCAGATCGGTGACGCCTCCGCCTCGATTCGTCTGACCACCAGCAGCGAAGGCTTCACGTTGATCTCCGACGTGGTGGTGGCGGTGGTCGATTCGACTGTCGTGCAGATCGTCGTCTCGGATCAGAGCGGACTCGAACCCGACACCGTGACCGCCGTCGCCCACGCCGCCGCTGACCGCATCCGGCAGGCCGCACCGAGCGCCTGAACAGAACCGATCCACCGACGAAGAACTGCCGGTGACATATCCCCGAGGGGAGATGTCACCGGCAGTTCCGGATGGGTCAGAGACGATCGGCAGGACTCAGGGTGCGGGGCACGCCGGGCTGGTCAGCTGCGCGAGCGAGACGATGCCGCAGGCGTTCTCCTTGGAGAGCTTCCACACACCGTCCTCGGGGACGAACTGGAACGTGCCGGGGTTGGCCTGGCCGTTGAGCGTGATCGTGATGCCGGCATTGAGAACCCCGGTGCCGAGGTCGTCAATGCTGGTGATCTCGATCTGGGCGTTGTTGGCCACAGCAGCGGCAGCGACCTGGTTGATCAGATCGGGGTCCTCGGACGCGCCCTGGATCAGAGCCGCCTTCTCCTCGACCGGAACGTTGGGGTCGAGTCCACGCATGAGCTGCGTGTTGAGCTCCTCGACCGTGGGTGCCGGTGGGTACGCACCGGTTTCGGGAGCGGTGGCCACCGAGGTGGTGACCGCCGTCGTCGTCTCGGTCGTCTCTTCGTCGCCGCCGGAGCTGCAGGCGGTCATGGTGAGCGCTGCGGAGATGGCGATGCCGGCAACCATTGCCCGACGGGTGTTGCGAAGCTTCAAGTGCTTGTCCTTTTCACTCTGAGTCACGTCTCGATCGTTCTGTGACTCGTCGGTCGTTGCGGGGATGGGTCGTCTCGGACCGGAGTCCACTATGTCAGCTCGGATCGGTCGAGTCACAACCCGCAAGCCCTCCCTGTGAAACCTCACAGAGTTTCCTCAGCTCTGCCACAACTCACTTCAGGCTGTCCAGAACATCGGCGACCACCAGGTTCTCGTCCGATTCGGCGAAGGTACGCGCGATTCCCGGCCCGGTGGTCCGGGTCTCGAACCTTACGGTCACCACCGCATGTCCGGCGCCCTGCACCCAACCGTGACCGTAGTCGGGATGCCGAACGTCCATGCCCGGCTGCCACCGCGGGCCGTCCGGGACAGGGTCGGAGGCCGCTTCTACCGAGTCTGCCGACTCCTCCGTCGCGTCTGTCGCACCCGGGACCGGTTCGTGTTCCAGTTCGGGGAAGAGCGATCCCTGTCTGACCGCCGACAGGCCGGCCAATCCGACCCCGACCAGACGGATCGGACCGACGTCGACCGGATCGACGGCAAGGCGCTGCGCCGTGGCCACGATGGTCTGCTTGTCCACCGTCGCATACTGCAGCGTTGCCGACCTGGTGATGATGCTCATGTCGGACTTGCGGAGTTTCAGCACCACCGTCCTCGCACCCCGACCGTCCTTCAGCAGTCTGCGGTGCGTCGACTCGACGATGGACTCGATGGCCGGCCGCAGCTGAGCGAGGGAGATCAGATCTTGGGCGAACGTCGTCTCGGCGCTGACCTGCTTGGCCTCGGCCCGCTCGGCCACCACTCGATTGTCGATTCCGCGTGCCAGCTGATGCAGACTCGGCCCCATCGTGGCCCCGAGGATCGACGCCACCTCGGACTCGGGGGTGGCCACGAACTTGCCGATGGTGTCGATGCCCAGGCGCCGCAGCCGCTCCCCCGCCACGGGTCCGATCCCCCACAGTTTTCGGACCGGCAGTGTCGCCATCAACTCGGCCTGAACGCCCGGAGCGACGACGGTGATGCCATCGGGCTTGGCCAGTCCCGACGCGATCTTGGCGATCTGTTTTCCCGATCCGGCACCGATCGAGGCGACCAGACCGGTCTCGGCGAGTATCAGCGCGCGTAGGTCCGCGCAGAACAGCTCGACCTCACGTACCGTCGCTCCGGCGAGTTCGAGCGGCTCGCCGAACGCCTCGTCGATCGACAATTGTTCGAGGACCGGCATGGGGCCGCGTAGTGCCTCGAAGGCCCGACGGCTGAGTTCCGAGTACAGAACGAACCGCGGCGGCAACACCACGGCACCTGCGCCGACGAGTCGCCGGGCCTGATGCATCGGCATGGCCGAACGCGCTCCGAACGCGCGAGCCTGGTAGCTGCAACCGGCCACCACTCCCCGCCCGCCTGCCCCGCCCACGAGTACCGGGCGGCCCCGCAACGTGGGTCTGGTGAGTTGTTCGGCGGAGGCGAAGAACGCGTCCATGTCCAGGTGCAGCACCCACCGACGACTGCGCAGGGTGTTGTCGACGATGTCGGACACGGTCGTCAACGACGGTCGTCGGTAGCGAATCCGAGCGCCTGCGCGGCGCGTTCGGGGGTCGGGTCCGACCACATTTCGCCGTACATCCGACTTGTCGTCAGCGATCTGGTGTGCGCGGTGTCGATGTACAGGGTGCCATCGAGATGGTCGGTCTCGTGCGCCACGATCCTGGCCGGCCAACCCCGAACCACCTCGTCGACAGCGCGGCCGGTCTCATCGGCGCACTGGAGTCGGACCTCGGCCGCGCGCGTGACGACGGCCTGATAGCCGGGCACACTGAGGCACCCCTCGTAGAATCCGGCCGTCCGCGACCCGACCGGGGTGTACCGGGGATTGACCAACACGCGGAACGGAAGCCGCGTCCGCTCCCGGACTCGGGCGACATCCGCTCCTACGTCGCAGCGATCCTCGATCACCGCGATCCGGAGCGGGATGCCGATCTGCGGCGCAGCCAGACCGACACCGGGCGCGTCGTGCATCGTCGCGCGCATCACCTCGATCAACTCGCCGAACGTCTCGGCGTCCAGCTGCCCGGCGTACGGGGTAGCCCTGGACCGCAGCACCGGGTGGCCTGCGGCGACGATCGGCACGACACCGCCGTGAGCGTCGGCGAGAAGCTCACGGACGGCGTCCACCGATACGTCGCCGCCGATCATGACGACTTGGTGATCGCTGCCCGCACTCCCTCACCGAGATCGCTGCCGTCGTCGCCGACGCGGCCGTCGACCAGCGAGAGTGCGAGCACCTCGCCGGCGATCAGATCACGATGGGTGTCGAGCCAGCCCTGCCTATGCTCGGGGACCTCGATGACGATATCGATTCGGTCCGAGACGTCGAATCCGTGACTGCGACGGGCATCCTGCAACTCGCGGATGCGGTCCTTGGCCCAACCCTCGGCCTCCAGTTCCTCGGTGACGGCCGAATCGAGCACCACCAGGCCGGCGTTTCCGGGCAGCGGTGCCGTCGACTCGGGCTCGGCTGCAACGAGTCTGCGGGTGAATTCCTCCGGCAGCAACGCGATACCGGCGGCGCTCACGACTCCGTCGGCATCCTCGGACCAATCCCCTGCCTTGACGGCCTTGATGACCGTCTGGACGTCCTTACCGATCCGAGGACCCGCAGCCCGGGCATTGACGACGAGCTCGAACTTTCCGTGAACCGCAACGTCGTCGGTCAGATCGACCTTCTTGACGTTGACCTCGTCGGAGATGATGTCGACGAACGGACGCAGTCGCTCCGCATCGGCGGCCGCGACCGTCACCTCGGGCAGCGGCAGCCGCACTCGCAGATTCTGCGCCTTCCGCAGACCGAGAACCGTCGAGCACACGGTGCGCACCTCGTCCATGCTCTCGACCAGTTCCGGATCCGAGGGCAGTTCGCCTGCCTCGGGCCAGTCGGTCAGGTGCACCGAGCGGCCACCGGTCAATCCGCGCCACACCACTTCACTGATCAGCGGCAACAGCGGAGCGGCGATGCGAGTGAGCACCTCCAGCACGGTGTGCAGGGTGTCGATCGCGTCGGCGTCCTCGCTCCAGAACCGCGAACGAGACCGTCGGACATACCAATTGGTGAGTGCGTCACAGAACGTGCGTAGCTCGTCGCACGCTCCGGCGATGTCGTTTCCCTCGAGCGCATCGGTGATCGCATCCCGGGTGGCCGACAGCTTGGCCAGAACGTAGCGATCGAGCACGTGCGGCGAGTCGGTACGCCACTGCCCCGGCGTCGACGCGTAGAGCTGCAGGAAGCTCCACGCGTTCCAGATCGGCAACAACGCCTGGCGGACACCCTCACGGATGCCCTGCTCGGTGACGATGAGGTTGCCGCCGCGCAGGATCGGCGAGGACATCAGGAACCACCGCATGGCATCGGAGCCGTCGCGGTCGAAAACCTCCTTGACATCCGGGTAGTTACCCTTGGACTTGCTCATCTTCAGGCCGTCTTCGCCGAGCACGATGCCATGGGCGGCAACAGTTTTGAAGGCCGGTCGATCGAACAACGCAGTGGCCAGCACGTGCAGGGTGTAGAACCAGCCGCGCGTCTGCCCGTTGTACTCGACGATGAAGTCGCCCGGGTTGTGTGTCTGGAACCACTCCTCGTTCTCGAACGGGAAATGCACCTGCGCGTACGGCATCGAGCCGGATTCGAACCAGCAGTCCAGCACCTCGGGCACCCGCCGCATCGTCGACTTGCCGGTCGGGTCGTCCGGGTTGGGTCGCGTCAGATCGTCGATGTAGGGGCGATGCAGATCGGTCGGTCGCACGCCGAAGTCACGCTCGAGCTCGTCCAGGCTGCCGTAGACGTCCAGTCGCGGGTAGGCCGGATCGTCGGACGTCCACGCCGGAATCGGGCTGCCCCAGTATCGGTTTCGGCTGATGTTCCAGTCGCGTGCGCCTTCGAGCCACTTGCCGAACTGGCCGTCCTTGATGTGCTCGGGCACCCAGGTGATCTCCTGGTTCAGCTCGACCATTCGATCGCGGAACTTGGTGACTGCGACGAACCACGACGGCACTGCCATGTAGATCAGCGGCTGACCACTGCGCCAGCTGTGCGGGTACGAGTGCTCGATGGTCTCGTGCCGCAGCAACCGACCGGAGGCCTTGAGGTCCTTGATGATCACCGGGTTGGCGTCGAACACCATCAGACCCTCGTACGGCGGCACCAGCGACGTGAATTTGCCGCCGGCATCGAGCGGCTGCACGACCTCGATTCCGTTCGCCGTGGCGACGTCCATGTCCTCTTCACCGAAAGCCGGTGCGAGGTGCACGATTCCGGTACCCGAATCGGTGGTGACGTAGTCGGCCTGAAGCACCCGGTGCGAGTTCTCGTGGCCGAGGAAGAAGTCGTAGGGCGGTGCGTAGGAGAGTCCGACCAACTCGGCACCGGTGTGCTCCGAGAGCACCTCCGGGTCCTCTCCCAGTTCCTTCGCGTAATGCGAGAGTCGAAGTGCCGCAAGCACATACCGTTCACCGTCGGTTCCGCGTACCTGCACGTAGTGCACCTCGGGGTGCACCGCGATCGCCAGGTTCGACGGCAGGGTCCACGGGGTGGTGGTCCAGATCAGCGCGTTGGCCCCGTCCAGCGGCGAACCGGGAGCCGTCAACGGCATCGTGACGGTGACCGCCGGATCCTGACGCATCTTGTACGCGTCGTCGAGCCGTGTTTCCTGATTGGACAACGGCGTCTGCTCGTACCAGCTGTAGGGCAACACCCGGTAGCCCTGATAGATCAGGCCCTTGTCGTGCAGTGTCTTGAACGCCCACATGACCGACTCCATGAAGTCCACGTCGAGCGTCTTGTAGTCGTTGTCGAAGTCGACCCACCGCGCCTGCCGAGTGACGTAATCACGCCACTCGTCGGTGTACTGCAGCACCGACTGCTTGCAGTAGGCGTTGAACTTCGCCAGGCCCATCTCGTCGATCTCGGACTTGTCCTTGATGCCGAGCTGCTTCTCCGCTTCCAACTCGGCGGGCAGACCGTGACAATCCCACCCGAAGCGTCGCTCGACCTTCTTGCCGCGCATTGTCTGGAATCGCGGGACGAGGTCCTTGACGTACCCGGTGAGCAGGTGTCCGTAATGGGGCAGACCGTTGGCGAAGGGTGGGCCGTCGTAGAAGACGAACTCCTCGGCATCGGCTCGATTGTCGATGCTGGCACGGAAAGTGCCGTCCTCGGCCCACTCGTGCAGAACGATGCGTTCGAGGTCGGGAAACGGAACGCTGCCCGATCGGCCCTCGGCCAGGTCCACCAGCGGGTAAGACCCCGAGTTCGGACGGGCGCTCGACTCTGTCATGGTTCTCTCCTCCGTGCCGGTCGCGTACGAGACGCAACGTCAGTTGGCACGGGGACGATCATCGGGCGAATCTCACGCCCGATACCGCGGTACCACCCCGCTTGCTCAGCCCTCGACGACAGTGTCGTCGGGGTGAGCCACTCCACGTGAGCTGTGACGGGCTCACCCGTTCGGTTCTACTGAACGTCGATCCGAAACACCCGAGGGTGTCGCACCGAACGTCGTTCTTCCGAAAGCTCCCCGGTGATGGCCGGATCTACGCGTGAAAATCGATCGAATGGAACATGGTCATGCTACCTGTCGAGCTCGGGCGGTGGCCGTCGGCCCGTGAGCGCTCCGACCAACAGCAGACCTGCACCCACGATGCACACCACGATGCAGGCCCACGCCCAGACGACGGACCCCGTCATCAAGGCGATGACAAGAAAGCCGAAACCGATCGCTGCTGCGCCGAGAGTCAGGACCAACACGGGATTCCTCGCTCACCACTCGACGCCACAACCGATCCGACGCTGCCGCACACGGCAGCGTCGGAGAACGGTAGTGCGTCAGTTGCCCTTGGCGTACGACTGGCTGTAACCGGACGACTGGGTGTCCTGGTTGAAATTGTCCTGACCGTTGTCCACCGGGAGAGCCGAGGAACGGTTCTCCAGCTCTTCGAGCTGAGACTCGAGGTACGACTTGAGCCGCACACGGTACTCGCGCTCGAACGTCTTGAGCTGCTCGATGCGACCTTCCAGCACGGAACGCTGCTGGTTGATCGTCGCCATGATCTCGGTGTGCTTGCGCTCGGCGTCGGCCTGCAGCGCATCGGCCTTCTCCTTGGCCTGACGCAGCTGGGTCTCGGACCGTGTCTGCGCGTCGGACAACAGCGACTCGGACTTCTGGCGAGCCTCGGACATCATCGATTCCGAACGCGTACGTGCGTCCGACACCAGGCGCTCGGCGTTGGTCCGAGCGTTGCCGAGCAGCTGCTCGGACTCCGACTTGGCATCACCGGTGAGGCGGTCGGCCATCTCCTGTGCGAGACCGAGAATCTTCGCGGCCTGCATGTTGGAGTCGCCGGACTGCTGCGGAGCTGCTGCAACGGGCGCGACCGGGGCCGGCTGCTGCACGACCGGCTGCGGCTTGGGGGGATCCACGGGGCGCTGTGGCTCCGCTTTCGGTGCGGCGGTCTGAGCCGGTTGCGGGCTCTGCCGTCCGGCGCTCTTGGCATCCGCAAGCTCCTGATCGAGCTCACCGACCCGCTGGCGGAGGTCGGCGTTCTCTTCGATCAGTCGCGACAACTCTTGCTCGACGAGGTCGAGAAAAGCGTCGACCTCGTCTTCGTTGTAACCGCGCTTACCGATGGGCGGCTTGCTGAACGCGACATTGTGCACATCAGCTGGAGTCAGCGGCATGGAAGGATCCCTTCACGCGTCTTGGGGCGGTAGAGCAAGCATTCAGTTATATGCCATTCCGCGCGAGTGCAGAACAATCAAACTGTAACTGGCGTCCATTCTGTCACACGGGACACGCAGCTTGCGCGCGTCCCGCGTTCTAACATCTATCTTCGATCTCAGGCCGCGAGACCACTGGTTATGTTCCACGCGATGAAGACGACGAACAGCAGGACCATGATGGACAGGTCCAGTCGAACTCCACCGAGGTTGAGCGGCGGAATTATCTTGCGGAGGAACTTGACCGGCGGGTCGGTGACCGTGAAGATCGCCTCGAGCAGGATGACGACCAACCCGGTCGGTTGCCAATCTCTCGCAAAAGTCCTGATGAACTCGACGATGATTCGACCGATGAGAAGGAGCCAAAAAAGAAACAATACGATGTTGATCACCGTGAACACGATCACGGCTATACTCTGCCTGACTTCGGCGGGCTGAGCAAAGCGCCCTGGTCACAGCCCTGAACTACCACCCCGAACAGTGAATCTTTCACTGCTGACTGTAGAAGCCGGTCTCGGCGATACGCCTGCGCTCCTGCGGCGAGACGTCGACGTCGGCGGGCGACAGCAGGAAGACCTTCGTCGCCACCTTGTCGAAGGAACCGCGAAGCGCGAACGCCAGCCCGGCAGCAAAATCGACCAGACGCTTGGCGTCGGCGTTGCTCATCTCGACCAGATCCATGATGACCGGAGTGCCGTCTCGGAAGCGCTCGCCGATCGTGCGGGCCTCGCTGTAGTCCCGCGGGCGCAGCGTGGTGATCTTCGACAAGGGACCGCCGTCGTCGACGATCGGGCTGCGCCGGGTCTCCGCACGCACATCCATGCGAGTGTCCATCGCCAACGCTCCTCTGGTTGCCGCGCCGCGCGTGGTCGGGGCGGCTCCGCGTCCACGTCCACCGATCGGGGCCAATGTGGCCGCCGGACGCGGTGCCTCGTAGTCGTCGTAGTCGTCCTCGACCTGTGCATGCCTGGATCCACCGAACGACGGCTTGACGAAGTCACGGTCGTCGATGTCGTCGTAGCTGTCACGACCGCCACGGGCGCTGCGCCGCGCGTCCGGCTCGTCGAGGTAGTCGTCCTCGTAGTCGGCGAGCGGAACCATGCCGAAGTACGCCTTGAACTTGTGCAGGGTGCTCATCGTTCTGCCTTCCGTGGCGGTGTGTCTACTGTCGATCCCCAGGTTCGCAAGTGTCTGTTGTGACTGATGTGATCCGTGGATTGCTATTGCGAGGCTATCGGCCGCGCCCCGAGTATTGCGGTACCGACACGCACGCACGTCGATCCGTGCCGCACAGCAGCTTCCAGGTCTCCGGTCATGCCCGCGGACAGCTCGAGCGCTCCGGGATGAGTCGCCAGAAGCTCCCTGTGCAGACCCTCGAGGTCCGCGAACGCGGCGTCCGGATCGGCCTCGAGAGGTGGCACCGCCATCAACCCTGCGAGACGCACACCGGTTGCGTTCGACACGACGTCCGCAAGCTCGTGCAGTTCGCCGCGTTCGACGCCGCCGCGGTGCACATCTCCGTCGAGACTGACCTGAACGATCACATCCAGCTCGGCCGACCGAAGTCCCTCGTCCAAGGCCTTCGTCGTCGCTTTGGACAGTGCAGCCACCAACCGCGCACTGTCCACGGAATGAATGGAGTGCGCCCACGCGGCGACCGACTTCGCCTTGTTTCGTTGCAGATGACCGATCATGTGCCACCGGGGTGGATCGCCGCCGAACTCCTCGGCCGTCTCGGCGACCTTGGGCGACGCGTCCTGCTCCCGGGACTCGCCGAAGTCGCGGCACCCGAGGGCGTACAGGATGCGCACGTCGGAGGCGGGAAAGAACTTGGTCACCGGCAGCAGAGCCACCTCGGCGGGCGACCGGCCCGCGTCGACACAGGCGCGGTGCAACCGCTCCCGCACCGATGTCAACGCCGTCTCGATCTCTCGCGCCCGCTCCGTGCCCGAGGCACCGTCGGTGGGTTCACTCATGACAACCTTCCCTGCCGGTTCACCGATGGGCCGCTTCGGGACGATCGTTCGGGGATGTGCTGTCCATCCACACGACACTGGCAATTCGGCCGGTCGACCCTTCGCGGCGATGACTGAACAGAGTTCTGTCCTCGATGGTGCATCGCGGATCCTGCGCCACCCCGGACACTCCCGCTGTGAGCAGTTGCGCGCGGATACCGGCGGGAATGTCCAGGCCCGGCGTATGGCGGACGGTTGTCGTCGCGCTGCCGGGAAGGTGCTTGTCGACGTCCGCTCTCATCTGCGCGGGCACCTCGTACTGGCGACCACTCGCGGCCGGACCGAGAAACGCACCGATCCGCTCCGGAACCGCGCCGAGTTCGACCATGGCAGCCAGCACTCGCGGGACGATGCCGATACGGGCACCGACCCGGCCCGCATGCACAGCGGCTATCACTCCGGCTTCTTCGTCGGACAGCAGAATCGGCACACAGTCGGCAGTCAACACCACCAGACCCAGATCGCGCTGCGTCGTCACCAACGCGTCGGTCATCGACACCGGCTCGGTGACCGGACCGTCGACCACGGTGACGGTGCGTCCGTGGACCTGCTCCATGAACACGAGCCGGTCGAGTCCCATACCCAACCGATCGCCGAGGCGTCGACGGTTCGCCTCTACCGCTGCCGGGTCGTCACCGACGTGATCACCGAGGTTGAACGTATCGAACGGCGGTGCCGACACTCCGCCCGCTCGCGTCGTCGAGACGCGTCGGACACGAAACGGACCGGCGGATGCGGCCTCGTTCACCGCCGCATGAAGGACGGCACATCGACATCGTCTTCGCCCTCGTCCTCGGCGATCGGCACGCGACGTCCCGATCCGACCGACTCGCGTCCACTCGAGTCACGGCCCTGGCCGGCTGCCGATTCGCGACTGGACGATTCACGGTTGGACGAGCTCGACGAGTTCAACGGCGGCAGGCTGCTGCCGCTCGGTGCACCGACCGGGTCGCGGAACACGGCACCGTCGGACCCCTCGCTCGACCGCGACGACACCTCGCCCGAGCGAGCCGATCCGATCGGGCTGCGCGTCGAGGCGGCCGCTTCGACCGGGCGACGCGTCGGGGTGCCGCCGTCGAAGCCTGCGGCGATGACTGTGACGCGCACCTCGTCGCCGAGCGAGTCGTCGATGACGGTTCCGAAGATGATGTTGGCGTCGATGTGGGCGGCTTCCTGCACCAGCGACGCCGCCTCGTTGATCTCGAACAGACCGAGGTCGGATCCACCGGCGATGGACAGCAGCACACCGCGTGCACCTTCCATCGAGGCTTCGAGCAGCGGCGAATTGATCGCCGATTCGGCGGCCTTGATCGCGCGTCCCTCACCGCGGGAGGAACCGATGCCCATCAATGCGCTGCCTGCGCCGGACATGACGCCCTTGACGTCGGCGAAGTCGACGTTGATCAGACCCGGGGTGGTGATCAGGTCGGTGATGCCCTGGACGCCGTTGAGCAACACCTCGTCGGCGCTGCGGAATGCGTCCATCAGGCTGACGGCGGCGTCGCCGAGCTGGAGCAGTCGATCGTTGGGAATGACGATGAGCGTGTCGCACGACTCACGGAGCTGCTGGATGCCGGTGTCGGCCTGGCCGCCGCGCCGCTTGCCCTCGAACGAGAACGGACGGGTGACGACACCGACGGTCAACGCACCGAGCTTGCGCGCGATGTTGGCGACGACGGGGGCACCGCCGGTACCGGTGCCGCCACCCTCGCCCGCAGTGACGAAGACCATGTCGGCACCCTTGAGTACCTCTTCGATCTCGTCTTTGTGATCGTCCGCGGCACGCCGACCGACCTCGGGGTCGGCTCCGGCACCGAGTCCTCGGGTCAGTTCGCGGCCGACGTCGAGCTTGACGTCTGCGTCACTCATCAGCAAGGCCTGAGCGTCGGTGTTGACCGCGATGAACTCGACTCCCTTGAGTCCCTGTTCGATCATGCGGTTGACCGCGTTCACGCCGCCGCCGCCGATGCCGACGACCTTGATTACGGCGAGGTAGTTGTGCGGGGGCGTCATGGGCTCTCGCCTTCCGTGGAGTGTTGCGTGAAAAATGGAAACCCTCAACCTAAACCACAGGCTTAGAGTTATGTCAAGTACTGAACTGGTCGAAACGCTATTCATCGCCGACGACTATCGCCATTAGGCGCGCCGACGCCGCGCCGAAATTCCCGTCACGGACGAAACTTATTTCGTGGTGGGCAGATCCGGACTCGAGACATCGAAGATCTGACCGGGTTGCGACAGCAGCGCGATCGCCACCGCAGCCTTGCGTTCCGAGTCCTCCTTGCTGCCCCACACGACAGTGCGACCGTCGAGCAGCAGAATCGAGATGTCGGACAAGGTGCTCGCGCGCAGCTCTGCGGCCTGATCGCGCAGCAGCGGTGGCAACGTATCGAGCACCGCCAGTGCGTCTTTCGTCACCGGATCACCGAACACCGGATTGTCGGTCACCAGGCGCACCACCCCCGGCGGAGGCGGTGCAATCGCGAAATCGACCCCGGTGGAATCGAGCAGATGGGTGCCGTCGGGAGAATCGAAGAACGCCACCGGAACTCGTTCCTCGACCGTCACCTGCACGGTCGACGGGTACTTCCGTTGCACACGCACGGTCGCCAGGGCCGGGATCGTCGCCACCCGCTGCGCCGCCGCTGCAGTATCGACCCGGACGAGCGGAAGCCCGGCGGGAACGTCGAGCCGCTCGAGAATCTCCTGCTCGGATACCGACGACTGCCCCGCGACCGAAATGGTCCGGACCGACAACAGCGGCGTGAGATACACCAGCGCAGCCGATCCCACCACGAGAGCCACCACGGCCGCCGCGATGAGCAGCGCCTTGCGCCTCGACCGCTTCACCCGGGCGCGCTCTTCTTCTCTGGCCAGCGCGCGCGCCTGCTTGTCGGTGAGTACGGGGGGTGAATCGTCTTCTCCTGCAGCGTTTCCCGACCTCGACGAACGAACTCGGTCGGAGCGACGAGTCACGTCGACGGCCGATCCTTCGGTACACCGCGGCCGGTCGCAGCACCGAAATCGGTCTTCGAGCGAAGTGCATCCAGGATCGGTCCGCCGAGCATCGTCACGTCTCCCGCACCCATGGTGATGACGACGTCGCCCGGGACGCTGAGATGGGCCACCTGCTTGGCCACCAACGACAGATCCGGCTGGTAGTTGACCGGCTTGGTGACCGAGGCGGCGACCAACGCACCCGTCACACCCGGCAGTGGTTCCTCGCGCGCGCCGTACACGTCGAGCACCACGATCTCGTCGGCCAAGGACAACGCGGCACCGAATTCCTCGGCGAACGTCGCTGTGCGCGAGTACAGGTGCGGCTGGAACACCACGACCACCCGGCCGTGGTCCTGGCCGGCGACGAGAGCCTGCGCTGCGGTGAGCACCGCGCGCACCTCGGTCGGGTGGTGGGCGTAATCGTCGAACACGCGGACACCGTGCTCGCGGCCGGTGAACTGGAAACGCCGGTGGACGCCGCCGAAACCGGTGAGCCCGGCCAGCAGTTCCTCGATACCGGCACCGACCTGACGCGCCGCGACGAACGCCGCCAACGCATTGAGGGCAGTGTGCCGTCCGGGGACGCCGAGCCGCACCGTGCGCGCCGCATCCTCACCCGCGATCTGCAACTGCGCGACGCCACCGATGTCCTCGGGCTCCCACGCCAACAGACGCACGGCCATCTCGACCGGCCCCGCGTCGACGTCCGAGGACCCGTAGCCGAGCACTGTCACTCCTGGCATGTTCCTGTCCACCACGCGTCGGGCCAGCGCCGCCGAACCGGGGTCGTCCATGCACGCCACGAGCACACCACCTGGACCGAGAAGCGCGGCGAAGTCGTCGAACACCTGCACGTAGGCCTCGGTGGTGCCGAAGTGGTCCAGGTGATCGGCCTCGATGTTGGTCACGATGATGACGTTGGCGGCGTACTGCAGCAGCGAGCCGTCACTCTCGTCCGCCTCGGCCACGAACACGTCTCCGCTGCCGTGATGGGCGTTGGTTCCGGCTTCGTTGAGCTCTCCCCCGACGGCGAAAGACGGGTCGAACCCGCAATGCTGGAGGGCGACGACCAGCATCGATGTGGTCGACGTCTTTCCATGCGTACCGGAGACCAACAACGTGCGGTACCCCTGCATGAGCGAGGACAGCACTGCCGGACGCAGCACCACCGGGATTCCACGGTCCCGCGCTTCGACGAGTTCGGGATTGGTCTTGGGAATCGCGGCGTGGGTCGTCACCACCACGGTGGGTCCACCGTCGATCATGTCCAGGGCGCTGGCGTCGTGACCGATGCGGACCTGCGCACCGCGTGCACGCAGTGCGAGCACGCCGCGCGATTCCTTGGCATCCGAACCCGACACCTGTCCCCCGCGAGCCAGCAGGATCCTCGCGATGCCGGACATTCCGGCACCACCGATGCCCACCATGTGTACTCGTTCGAGCTCCGCCGGCAGATCCGACATCGCACCCTCAGTTGTCACGCGGACGTCTCCCTCGTTCTCTTCGCATGCTCGACGCCGCCCAGCTCAGCGCCGCGCGGCGTGCGCGGTATCGAGCACGATCTGCGCGACGGCAGCTGCTGCGCCCTTGTGCCCGGCACCGGCCGCGGCACGAGACATGGTGGCAATTCGGTCGGTATCGGCCAACAGCGCCACCACCGTCTCGCGCACGTACTGCTCGGTCAGTGTCGCATCGGATACCAGGATGCCACCTCCGGCGTCGACCACGGGACGGGCATTGAGCTCCTGCTCGCCGTTCCCGTGCGGGAGAGGTACGTAGATCGCAGGCAGCCCGGTTGCGGAGACCTCGGCGACGGTCATGGCACCGGACCGGCATATCGCCAGGTCCGCGGCCGCATACGCGAGATCCATCCGGTCGATGTACGGCAACGCGACATACGGCGCGTCCGGATTGCTCTGCTCGACGTCGAGCGAGTTCTTCGGACCGTGCGCATGTAGAACCGAGATACCGGCACCGGCGAGGGCTGCCGAGGCTCCGGACACCGCGTCGTTGAGTGACCGGGCCCCCTGCGAGCCGCCGAACACCAGGAGAACAGGGCCGTTCTCCGGCAGGCCGAAGTGGGCGCGGGCCTCCGCCCGGACGGCAGCCCGGTCGAGTCCGGTGATGGTGGGACGGACGGGAATTCCGATCACGTCCGCGTCGGCAGCTCCGTGCGCGGCGATACCCGACCCGGCGACGGCTGCGAGCACCCGCTGGGCGGACCGGGCACCGACCTTGTTGGCGATGCCCGCTCGCGCGTTGGCCTCGTGGATGACCACAGGAATTCGTCCGCCACGGCCGAACAGTCGACCGCGGGCAGCGAGATAGGCCGGCAACGCGACATAGCCGCCGAATCCGACGAGTACGTCGGCCTCCACGGCCGCGAAGATCTCCCGGGTGCGGCGCACCGATCGCACGACGCGCAGCGGCAGCTTGAGCAGGTCAACGGTGGGCTTACGGGGCAGCGGAACAGGCGGAATGAGTTCCAGTGCGTACCCGCGAGCCGGGACGAGCGTCGTCTCCAACCCGCGGCTGCTGCCGAGAGCGGTGACGGTGACGGTGGGGTCGAGGACACGCAGCGCGTCGGCCACAGCGAGCGCAGGCTCGATATGCCCGGCCGTTCCGCCGCCGGCCACCACTACGGAAATAGGTCGAGATGTCTGCTTCACCGTCGATATCCTCGCTCACCCGAGCGAACGGGTGGGCGACCGGGTTGTGGTTCCGGCCGAGGACGCTGGGCCGATCGCGACCCCGCAGCGGGCTCTCGCCGGACGGGCTCACTGCGCCGGGGATTCCCGCGGGACGACTCGCCCCGATAGCCGGTCGATTTCGGAGACATCGTGTTCGTCCTGGAACTGGAGGCTCGTGTGCGAGTACGGCCCGGCTCGGCTGCCCTCGCTGCACGGCCGTCCTTGCCCTGGCCCTTACGGGACTCGAGCCGCTTGCGATCCTGCGCCGCCAACGTGGGGCGAGTGGACTTCGACCGCGCCATCGCGGCTCGCTTGGGCGAGAACACGGCGGGCAGCGGCAGTTTCAGCGCCCGCGCAATACGGCCCTCCTGCCCCGCGTGCAGGGCTGCGATCGCCTCCGGTTCGTGTCGGGCGGCGCTTGCGATGATGCCGAACATCAGCAGCGTGATCGCGGTGGAGGTACCGCCGTAGGACACCAGCGGCAGCTGCAGACCGGTCACCGGCAGCAGCCCGACGACGTAGCCGATGTTGATCATGGCCTGACCGAACACCCAGCACGTGGCACCCGCGGTCAGTAGGCGCAGGAACGGATCGACCGAACGCATGGCGATCCGCAGCCCGGTGTAGACGAAGAGGCCGAATAGTCCGATGACTGCGAGGCAGCCGATCATTCCGAGTTCCTCGCCGATGATGGCGAAGATGAAGTCGTTGTGGGCGTTGGGTAGGTAACTCCACTTCGCGCGGCTCTGGCCGAGCCCACGACCGAACATTCCGCCGTCGGCGAGCGAATACTTGGCCTGAGTTGACTGATACGACAGGCCCTGGGTGTCCTCACCCGGGTTGAGCCAAGCCTTGACGCGATTGGATCGATAACCGGCTGTGAACGCGAGGACGGTTGCCAGTGCCAAACCGGTCATCAGCACCGCACCGAACAGCCGGGCATTGAGGCCCGCGAACCACAGCAGCGCCACCAGGATGATGCCGAGGGCGATGGCGGTACTCAGGTTCGGCTGCAGTACGACGAGCAGACACATCAGCAGACCCGCAGGCAAGAGCGGCACCAGCAACGACTTGATGTTGCCGTGTTCGCTGCGACGCGAAGCCAACAGGTGCGCACCCCACAGAACCAGTGCGACCTTGGCCAGCTCGGACGGCTGGAAGGACACGACGCCGAAATCGAACCAGCGGCGTGCACCCTGGCGTTCGGCACCGATGCCCGGAATCAGCACCAGCATCAGCATGGTGATCGAGACCAGGAACAGCGGGAACGACAGCTTCCTGAGGTACCGAACCGGCAGCCGAAGAGCGACGTAGAACGCGACGACTCCCAGCGCGACACCGATCAGCTGCTGGGTGAAGAGCGCGTAACCGGATTCGTCGGCTGCGAAGGACTCGGCGGACGACGCCGATAGCACCATCACCAGTCCCAACACCGTGAGCAGGACGGCGATCGTGACGACGAGGTGGAAGGACGCGAGCGGCCGGCCGAACCACAGGCCGATTCGGGTGCGTGGAGCGGTGGTACGACGAGGTGGGCGCGGTGCCTGTACTGCCGCGGTCACGATCGCTGCGATCCGATGTCGGTGGCGTCGAGAAGCTGGACGGATTCGGCGAAGCTGCGGCCGCGGTGACCGTAGTCGGCGAACATGTCCAGTGACGCGGCGGCCGGGGCCAGCAGGACGGTGTCCCCCGACGCGGCAAGTTCGGCCGCGTGGGCCACGACGGCCCGCATCACCGCATCAGCATCTTCAGCACCATGAGTCACACCAGCATCGTCTCCCGAAGGGAGCCTGACGACCGGAACATCGGGCGCGTGTCGCGCCAAAGCCTCTGCGATCTGCATCCCATCGCGCCCGAGGACGACCGCGGCAACCAGTCGATCGGCGATGTCGACCACCAGATCGTCGATCACCGCACCCTTGAGCAACCCGCCCGCGATCCACACGACACGATCGTGCGCAGCGATCGACGAGCGAGCAGCATGCGGATTCGTCGCCTTCGAATCGTCGATGAACGTCACCCCGCCGACCTCGCGCACCACCGCCGCCCGATGCGGCCCGACCCGGTACGTCTGCAATCCCACCCGAACAGCGCCGGGCTCCACGCCGATCGACCGAGCCAGCGCGCCTGCCGCGAGCGCATCGAGAATGCCGGACGGTCCACTCGGCTCGACTTCGTCGGCGGGGAGGAGATCGACGTTCTCGCCGAAGGCGTCGTCCACGAGCGTCCCTGCCCGAACCCCCAGCTCACCCGAGGCCGGCTCACCCAACCGGAAACCGACAACGGTCGACGCCGGAGACCCGATCGACAAACTCGCCGCCCGCGAGTCGTCGAGACCGACCACCGCCACATCGCCGGTCAACGCACGAGCCTTGGCCTGGACGTATCCGTCCATCCCGCCGTGCCAATCCAGATGATCCTCGGCGATGTTGAGCACCACCCCCGCCGCCGGACGCACCGACGGGGCCCAGAACAACTGGAACGACGACAACTCGACGGCGAGCACGCGCGGATGCGGGGTACCGCGCAACGCGTCGGCGATGGGGAGTCCGATGTTGCCGCAGGCCACCGAATCGATACCGGCGGCGTCGAGGATCGAGGCGAGCATCGAGGTGGTGGTCGTCTTTCCATTGGTTCCGGTGACCACCAGCCAGCGAGTTCTGGGGCCGTACAGCTCCGCCCGGTCCACGTGCCAGGACAACTCGACATCGCCCCACACCGGAATGCCTCGGTTCGTGGCGGCCGCCAGCACCGGCGAATCGGGCCGGAAACCGGGGCTGGTGACGACGAGCGAAAACGCAGCGAGCGCCGCAGGATCGCCGAGCAGGTCGTCCTGCAGCACCACCGCCGCACCCAGTTTCGACGCATCGTCCAGCGCGGCACGACTCGAATCGGCAACCGTGACGACGGCACCGAGATCGAGCAACGGTCGGACGACGGCGAGTCCGGAGACACGGGCACCGGTCACCAGCACCGAACTGCCGCGTAACCAGGTCAGGTCGGTCGAGGAGTCATCCATGCGCTATCCGCCGACAGCAGCGAGATATTCGCTGTAGAACAGAGCGAGTCCGACGGCCGACGCAATGGCGGCCAGCAGCCAGAATCGGATGATCACCGTTGTCTCGGCCCAACCGGCCAGCTCGAAGTGATGATGGAACGGGGCCATCCGGAACACGCGTCGGCGACTGGATCGGAACACCGCGACCTGGATGACGACCGACGCGGCCTCCGCGACGAACAGCGCACCGATGACCACCATGATCAGCTCCGTCTTCGTCACCACCGACAGACCGGCGATCAGACCGCCGAGGGCAAGAGAGCCGGTGTCACCCATGAAGATCTTCGCCGGCGCGGCGTTCCACCATAGGAAGCCGATGCACGCACCGGCAGCGGACGCACAGACCAGGGCCAGGTCGAGGGGATCTCGAACGTCGTAGCAACCGGGGGCGGGCCCGGAGGGGCCTGCGCACGCCTGGCGGTACTGCCAGAAGGTGATGACGGTGTATGCGCCGAGCACCAGGGTCATCGACCCGGCGGCGAGGCCGTCGAGTCCGTCGGTGAGGTTGACCGAGTTGGACCACGCGATAACGAGCAGACAGACGAAGAACACGAAGACGACCGCGGACATCGACCAGGTGGCGATGTCGCGAACGTACGACAGTTGGGTGCTGCCCGGGGTGAGACCACTGTCGCTGCGAAACTGCAACACCAGGATTGCGAACAGCACGGCAGCCGTTATCTGACCGACGTACTTCCCGGTCGCGTTCAGACCCAGGTTGCGCTGCTTGCGGATCTTGATGAAGTCGTCGAGAAAGCCGACCAGGCCGAGCACCGTGGTCAGGCCGAGAACCAGCAGGGCCGAGGCCGACGGACCGTCGGCGTCGTACCCGATGCCGATCAGATGCGAGCCCCAGTAACCGGCCCAGATACCGACCAGAATCGCGACGCCGCCCATCGTGGGAGTGCCGCGCTTGGACTGGTGACTCGCCGGGCCTTCGACGCGAATCTCCTGGCCGAAACCCTGTTTCGAGAACGCCTTGATCAGCACCGGGGTCAGCAGAATCGCGACCGCGAGCGCGATGCCGCCGGCGAACAGGATCTGCCTCACTGCTCACCCTCCGCAGCGGCGCTCGATGCATCGGCCAACAGAGCGTCTGCGACGGTCCACATGGCACCGGACTGAGAGGCCTTCACCAGCACGATGTCGCCGGGACGCACCTCGTCGAGCAGTACCTCGATCGCCGACTCACGATCGGGGACCAGCATCGACTCCTCGCCCCACGAACCCTCCATGACGGCACCCTGGTGCAGCGCCCGAGTGGGACGACCGCTGTCGACGATGATCAGACGGTCGACGTCCAGGCGCACCGCGAGGCGACCGATCGCGTCGTGCTCGACCACCGAGTCGGCACCCAGTTCGCCCATCTCCCCCAGCACCGCCCAGCTGCGGCGTTTCGGTCCGTCGTCGCGACGCGACATCGACACCAGTGCCTTGAGCGCAGCGCGCATCGAATCGGGGTTGGCGTTGTACGAATCGTTGACGACAGTGACGCCGTCGGCACGGGTGCGCACATCCATCCGCCTGATCGACGTCGGCGCGGCTGCCCCGAGCGCCTCGGCGACCTGCGCCAGCGTTGCCCCGCACTCGAGTGCGACGGCCGCTGCTGCAAGAGCGTTGCCGACCTGATGCTCACCGTGCACCGCCAGGGTGATCGCTGCCGTACCCGCTGCGCATTCGAGGGTGAACGACGCCCGGGCGTCGGTGTCGACCTGCACGTCGGTCGCTCTGATGTCGGCATCTGCGTTGCGCCCCACCGTGACGACGGATGCCGTTGTGCGCGTGGCCATCTCGGCGACGAGACGGTCATCGATGTTGAGAATCGCCACTCCCCCGTCGGCAGCCCTCGGCAGAGCTTCGACCAGTTCGCCTTTCGCCAGTGCGATGGCTGCGCGCGAGCCGAACTCGCCCAGGTGCGCGGTTCCGACGTTGAGCACCACCCCGATCCGGGGCGGTGCGAGCGTGGCGAGTTCGGCGATGTGGCCGATTCCCCGGGCGGACAACTCCAGACACAGGAAATCGGTCTCGGCATCGGCCCGCAGCGCCGTCCACGGATGTCCCAGTTCGTTGTTGAACGATCCGGGCGGTGCCACCACCGAGCCCAGGGGCTCGAGAACCGCAGAGATCAGATCCTTGGTGGAGGTCTTCCCCGAGGATCCCGTCACGCCGACGACGGTCAGGCCGTGCTCGGCGGTCAACTCGAGCACCGAGGCCCGGGCCAGAGCGCCGAGTGCAGTCAACACCGCCGAACCGGAGCCGTCCGGGTCGTTCTCGAGCGCCATCGCGCGACTGTCGTGCGGAACCGGACGGACGACCACGGCCGGTACGCCCACCGGACGCGCGGCCAGCACCAGTGCCGCACCTGCGGCCACCGCGTCGGCGGCGTGGTCGTGACCGTCCACCTTCGCGCCGGGAAGGGCGAGGAAGACACTGCCGGGGGTCACCTTGCGGGAGTCGAACTCCACCGGCCCCGGCACAACGACCGTCGGATCCGGCACGTCGTGCACCGTGCCTCCGACGATCTCGGCGATGCGGTCGATCGAGAGTGGGATCACCGTACGCCCGCGCTCGTGCCGACCCGACGCGCATCGATGGCCGAGGCCAGGACCACTCGGTCGTCGAACGGATGCTTCACGCCTGCTATCTCTTGGCCGGTCTCGTGCCCTTTACCTGCGATCAACACAACATCCCCTTCGCGTGCCCACGCCACGGCCTGTTCGATCGCCGCTGCGCGGCCTGCCACGTTCCTTATTTCACCGCGGGCCTCTTCGGGCACCGACAGCGCACCGTCCTCGACGGCCTGCCGAATGGCGGCCGGGTCCTCGCTGCGCGGGTTGTCGTCGGTCACCACCAGCAGCTCGGCACCGCGCGTTCCGGCGGCACCCATCAGCGGACGCTTTGCGGTGTCGCGGTCGCCACCTGCTCCGAGCACCACCGCGATCCGTCCGCGCGAGGATTCGCGCAGCGTCGCCAGCACGGCCTCGACGGCAGCAGGCTTGTGCGCGTAGTCGACCACCGCCAGGAAGTTCTGCCCACGATCGATCCGCTGCACGCGACCGGGTACGTCGACCGTCGCGACCCCGGCCACGGCGCTGCGCACATCGGCCCCGGCCGTCGCGCAGGTCGCCAACGCGAGGACGGTGTTGGCGACGTTGTAGCGCCCCGGCAACCGGACCGAGACCGGCAGCGACGCACCCTGCGGATCGGCGACGGTGAACGACTGCGTGCCGTCGTCGTGCTTGGCCCAGTCCGACACCGTCCACTGCGAATCGGCACCGGTCGACGCGGTCACCACGGTCGACCCGGCCGATCGAGCGATCTCTGCCATCCGAACGCCCCACGCGTCGTCGACACAGACCACGGCGGTGTCGGCACGAACCGCCGAGTCGGCCGCGAACAATCGACTCTTGGCCGAGAAGTAGTCCTCGAGAGAATTGTGAAAGTCGAGGTGATCCTGCGAAAGATTGGTGAATGCACCGATCGCGAAGCGGGTGCCGTCGACCCGGCCGAGCGACAATGCGTGCGAGGACACTTCCATGACCACCGTGTCGACGCCCTCCTCGACCATGACCGCGAAGAGAGCATGGAGTTGCGGAGCCTCGGGCGTGGTGAGCGCGCTCGGTACATGCCGGCCCAGAACACGTGTCTCGATGGTGCCGATCAGACCGCACCGACGACCGGCCGCGGTCAGGCCGGCTTCGAGTAGATAGGACGTCGTCGTCTTTCCCGACGTACCGGTGATACCGATGACGGTCATCTTCGTCGACGGGTTGCCGTACACCAGCGCGGAGACCGCCCCCAGTACCTGGCGCGGATGATCGTGAACGAGTACCGGAACCTGTCGATCCGTGCCTGCGAGCGCTCCCCGCACGATCTCCAGTCCGGCCGGATCGGTGAGCACCGCCACCGCACCACGCTCGACCGCGTCGGCGACGAACTCGGCACCGTGTCGAGAAGATCCGGGCAGCGCTGCGAAGAGATCGCCGGGAACAACGGACTGTGCTCTCAGATCGATACCGGTCACACTCACACCGGCGGGGTCGCCCTCGCCGATCGTTGCACCGACCGCGGACGCCACCTCCCGAACTTCGGTGTGTGGTGGATGCGCCGGACGTGAACCCGGAGCCGGGTGTGAATCCGATGACACAGTCACTCCTGCTCCCTTCCTCTCTACTGCCGGCCGCGCGCCTGCCGCGGCTCGATCACGCCGCGGCGACAGCCGAACGAACGCGTCCGAGCCGATGTGTCAGATTACCGGCGTCCGGGATGGTGGTGCCGCCACCCCGACTCTCGACCGGCGGGTCGCCGGTCTCAGTCCGCCTGCAGAACCAGCTTGGGTCCGGGGTCGGCAGACATCGGCACGCTGTCCCGTTGAAGCATCCAGCTGGCGATGTTGTGGAACAGCGGCGCTGCCGACTGGCCGCCCGAACCGTCGGCGCTGCGAGTCGGAGCGTCGAGCATGATCCCGATCACGTAGCGGGGATCGTCCGCGGGCGCGATACCGGCGAACGTGATCCAGTAGTTCGAGTTCGAGTAGCACTTGCATTCGGGGTCGACCTGCTGAGCCGTACCTGTCTTGCCACTGATCTGGTAACCCTCGACCCCCGCGGCAACTCCGGTACCGCGCTGGTTCCCCGTGTCGTCCTGAGTGACGGATCGGAACATGTTCCGGACGGTCTTCGCGGTATCGGGACTGACCACGTACACCCCGTCGGGCTGCTGGGTCTCGGTTCGCTGACCGTTGGCGTCCACCGTCGCTTCGACGATTCGCGGCGGGATCCGGACCCCGTTGTTGGCGATGGCCTGGTACATCCCGGTCATCTGCAGCAGCGTCATGGACAGTCCCTGACCGATGGGAAGGTTGGCGAACGTACCGCCCGACCACTGATCGCGGCTCGGCACGTTTCCCGCGCTCTCGCCGGGCAGACCGACGTCGCTGCGTTGACCGAGACCGAACCTGGTGAGCATGTCGGCGTAGCGATCCTCACCGACGCGCTGCGCCAGCATGAGGGTGCCGACGTTGGACGACTTACCGAACACGCCGGTCGACGTGTACGGCGCGACGCCGTGATCCCACGCATCCTTGACCGACACGCCGGACATGAAGATGCTGCCCGGCACCTGCAGCACCTCGTCGGGTGTGGTGAGTCCGTACTCGATGGCTGCGGCCGCGGTGATGATCTTGTTCACCGAACCGGGCTCGAACGGTGTGGTGACGGGCAGATTGCCCATTTCCTTGGTGCGCTCGTTGTTACCGACGCCGATACCGGGGTTGAAGGTGTTGTCGTTCGACATGGCGAGCACCTCGCCGGTGTGCGAATCCTGCACGTACGCCGAGGCGTTCTTCGCTCCCGACAGATCCTTCGCCAACTGCACTTGCTGCTGCACGTAGTACTGCAGATCTGCATCGATGGTCAGTTCGACGTTGGAACCGTTGACGGCCGGCTGCTTGTCTCGCCAACTACCGGGAATGACGGCACCGTCGGAACCGCGGTCGTAGGTCTGCGAACCGTCGGTTCCGGCCAGGGTCGCGTCGAGCGAATCCTCCAGACCGAGCAGGCCGTGTCCGTCCCATCCGGTGGCACCGACGATGTTCCCGGCCAGCGATCCGCCCGGGTACTCACGGATGTCCTGACGCTCGAGTCCGACCTGCTTGAAATCCTTGCTGATCTTCGACGCCACGGTGGCGTCCACCCCGCGGGCGAGGTAGGTGAACTCGTCGTTGCTCTTCAGCTTCGCGAGCAGATCCTTCTCGCTGATCACATCGCCGAGGTCGCTGTGGATGCGTGCGGCGATGTCCTCGAGGTACTGCTCCGTCTCCGGCTCGGTCGGGTCCTTCGCCCGGGCCTCGTCGAGTTCCTTGCGAACCCGAACCGGTTGGAACGTCAGCGCTTTGGCCTCCATCGTGAAGGCGATCGGATTGCCGTTCCGGTCCAGGATGGATCCACGCATCGCCGGATCGACGAGAGTGGTGGTGCGTTGGGACGCCGACTCGGCCGACAACCTCGGTGCATCGAATCCCTGAATCCACAGCAACTGGGCCGCCGCAACGGCGAGCGCCAGGTACATCAGAACGCGGCCGGTGCCGTGACGGAACCGAAAGGTGGACGAGTCGAGACGCTTTCGGCTCGGTGGCCGACGGCGTGGAGCAGGCGTAGGCCTGGTCACTGCCCGTCACCCGATGCTTCGCCGGTGGACTCGGGCGCCTCTACCGCAGGTGTTTCGAGCGAGGGGATGCTCATGGGAACCAATTGTTCAGCAAGCGCGGTGTTTCCAGCTCCATTGCTCGAGTTCGGCGTGGCGGCGCGGGTGTCGATCGTCCCCGACGGCCGGTTGGGCTGCGATGCGCTTCTCGGCGTCTGCTGCTGCGATGACTGCGTGCTCGGATTCGCGACGGTGCCCTCGCCTGCGGCTGCGGACGAGACCGGATCCAGCGGTGCCACCGGCGTACCGTCGGCCGGAGCCGGGGTACCGACGACCTGGACGCCGCCGTCCGGCGCGACGATCAGACGCGCGGGGTTCTTCGCCGGGACCATTCCGAGCTCGGCGGCCTTGCGCGCCAACTCGGGGGCGGATTCCGCCAATTCGACATCCTTCTGCAGCGACGCCCGCTGCTGAGCCAGTTCGGTGTTGACGGCCTTGGCGGCACTGAGATCGTAGGAGTCGCCCGCCGACCGAGTGGTCAGCAGCAAGGTCAGACCGAGACCGATGGCGAGCAGACCGATGATCAACGCGACGAACGGAATTCGCGCAGCGATAGCGCTTCCGTTCAGCGTCGGCCGCGCACCGGTTCCGGACCCACGCGCAGAATCCGAGGTGTGGACCGATACGCGCTGTTGCCTGCGCTCGTACGCGCGTAGTGCGGCACCGGACCGTCCACTGCCCTTGCTGGTACGTTCGTGCCGCGGCACCGGAACCCGATTGCGTTGTGTTCCAACGGTTGTGCCTGGAACCGTCATTCCGCTCTCCTTGCAATCCGTTCGGCGGCGCGCAATCTCACCGGAGCCGAACGTGGGTTGACGTCGATTTCTGCATCCGAGGCACGCTCGGCACCTCTGGTCAGGAGTCGGAACTCCGGACCCATTCCGGGAAGCTCGACCGGCAGCCCCTCGGGACTGCGTGACTTGATCCGAGGTGCCAACTCTTGCTTGACAACTCGGTCTTCGAGCGATTGATACGACATGAAGACCACTCGACCGCCGACCGCCAAGGCGTCGAGCCCGGCAGGTACTGCTGCCTTCAGGGAGTCCAGTTCACCGTTGACCTCGATGCGCAGGGCCTGAAAGGTGCGCTTGGCAGGGTGTCCACCGGTACGTCGCGTCGCAGCCGGTATTGCGGCATAGAGCAATTCGACGAGCGGGCCGCTCGTGGTGAAGGGTGTGTGCTCACGTCGACGCAGCACAGCGGAGGCGATCTTGCCTGCGAATCGTTCCTCGCCGTAGGTGCTGAGTACCCGGGCTATCTCACCGTGCGAGTACGTGTTGAGGACATCGGCGGCAGTGATTCCCACCGTCGGATTCATTCGCATGTCCAGTGGGGCATCGACGGAGTACGCGAATCCGCGATCGGACTCGTCCAACTGCATGGACGACACGCCGAGATCGAAGAGAATGGCGTGAACGGAGTCGACCGGCGGCAGGCCCGCCTCGTCGAGCGCTTCTGCGATTCCGTCGTAGGTGGTGTGCACCAACGTGATTCGGTCGCGGAAGGGAGCCAACCGGGTGCCCGCGAGCGTCAGGGCGTCGGGATCCCGGTCGAGTCCGATGAGGTGCAGGTGCGGATAGGTCCGAAGAAAGTGCTCGGCATGACCACCGAGTCCGAGGGTGGCATCGATCATGACGCGTCGACCGTCGGCGGAATCGAGTGCGGGTCCGAGCAGTTCGTCGGCTCGCTCGAGACGAACCGGAACATGAACCGGGCCTGCCGATCGACGGTGGGTTCGGTCTGCGGACGATTCGCTCTCGTCCGGTCCGGCGCCCTCCGTCATGGTTCCTCCCGGTCGTGCGTACGTACTTCTCGCCCGGGTCCGGGCCGTGCGGGTCGCCCACGGAAGCCGATGCGAATGCATCGAGGTCCCTGTCCGATAGGGAACCTGGCGTTGGGGAAGAACGTCAGGGTCCTGATCTGCGAAACCTGGCGTTGGGGAAGAACGTCAGGGTTCTGATCGGGCAGAGGCCTCGCTGCACTCGCAGGCGACCTGGGCGGGCTACAAGATCCCTCCGAGGGACTCGTCGAAAGCGTCGGAGAAATCCTGCTCGTTCTCAGCGGAGTAGCGGGCCCACGCTTCGTCGTTCCAGATCTCGATGAAATCCATCGAACCGATCACCACACAGTTGCGTTCGAGCCCCGCGTAACGGCGATGCTCGGCACTGATGGTGATCCGACCCTGTCCGTCCGGTCGCTGTTCGTCGGTTCCCGAAAAGAACTGGCGAACGTAGGCACGGGCTTTGGGGTTGGCACGCGAAGCTGCCGTCAACTTCCGTGAGCGCTCGGCGAAGTCTGCCGCGGTGTAGACAGCAAGGCTGAAATCCTGCCCCTTGCTCACCATGACACCTCCTGCAAGCGCGTCCCGAAACTTGGCCGGCAACGTGAGTCGACCTTTGTCGTCGAGCTTCGGCGTGTAGGTACCGAGAAACACTCGCCACCTCCAGCCTCGACTCTCCGCTGCGGACCACTTTACCCCACTCTCCCCCACTTCGAACCATTCACCGCCGGAAAACTTTGGGAACACACGTAAATCCGCAGGTCGATGTACACAAGATCGATGGTGGCGACAGTGATGCGCCGGCCGAAGAGGAGTGTGATGCACGAGAGTGATGGCGCACAATTTCAGCACAATGACGGTTCGACCAGGCATTCAGCACTGACAGTGGTGAGCGAAGACGAATCAGCACCAGAAAAGGGCACACCGGTGGGGAGAAGTGGGGAGGGTGGCCGACAGTGGGGAGCGATGGGGAGGCAGGGCAGCCCGCGCCACCGGCGGGCAGAGCTACCCGAACAGCGCTCCACGCGACTTCGAGTAGCGCGGGCGGTTCAGCAGTGGGCCGGATCCACGGAGTCCATGGGAGGGCAGAAACGACAACAGCACCTCACCCGAAGGTGAGGTGCTGTTCTTAGTGAGCGCGGGAAGCTGCGCAGACGAGCCGGTACAGGCCGGTTGCCTGGAACCTGGTCGACTCAGTCCTGCTCGAACCTCTTGCGGAACCGATCTTCCATCCGAGAGCTGAAGCTGCCGCCTTTGCGGCCACCCTTCGACTTCTGCCCGGAACTACGCCCGGACGTTTCGGCAGCATCGTTGACCGAGCTGCCATCGTCCTGCGACGCTGCGGCTCCCTTGTTGGAGCCGCCGAACAGGAACAGTGCCCCGGCACCGAACATGAACAAAAAGCCGATGAGGCTGACGACGAGAAAAGCCAGACTGTTCGTCGACAATGCAACACCGGCGACGAGCAACACGAGTCCCACAGCGAACAGTGCGGCAGCCTGAAAGCGCCTCCTGCTCGACGCCGCGCGAACGCGACCGCCCCTCACATGAGAGGCGAATTTGGGATCCTCGGCGTAGAGAGCGCTCTCGATCTGATCGAGCATGCGCTGCTCGTGCTCGGAGAGTGGCACGGTACCTCCCCCTGCACAGATATTGAAGGTCATTTCGGTTGCGAAACGACGGGAAGCTGACCTTGGCGGCTACCTGTTGTCGATGATACGAGCTGAATCGGCCGCTTACCACCTAGTCGGTCGATGTGTTCCTGAGAAACAACGAAGTTTTCGAGACGCACGTCCCGAAAACTTCGCGTGAACACCGTATGACGTGGCATTTGTCGACCGAAGACCTGCTTCTTCAGCTATGCAGACAAGGGTGCCGTCATCGGGTCGACGGACGCGAATCGCGGCTGCCCGCCGAGTCGATCCTCGACCGAGTTCAGAAAACGACTGACATGTCGATAGAAATCGTCGGCATCGAGCTCGGCGATCGTGCTCGACGCACCGGCCTCCACAGCAGCGCGGGTGGCAGAGAAGGACGCGAAATAATCGGCCCAGACGGCGAGATCCGGTGCCGCCTTTGCCATCAGCACCCATGCGCTGCGCGAGCGCGGACGCGCTCCGATCGAGTTGGGCAGCGACGCCAGCACAGCTGCCGCACCCTTCAGCGCCGCGGCATAGCTCCCCAGAAACCGATCTCCGGCGTCGCTCTCCCCGATGGACTCGGACAGCAGTGCATCGGCTCGACCGAGCAGGACTCGCGCCTGACGCGACACCGGCGACCGCACTTCGGCATCGAATGCCTTCGTGATCGTCATACTCGAACACCTCCAGTTCGAATCTCCGACGCGTACCTGACGCGGCCGGAACCGTGGCGAAGCCTTACAGTCGAACTCCGGAGAATCCGACTCGACGATCGAGCCGAAGCCACCGGCGCACTCGGCCCCGATCGTCGAACACCCGTTCGACACATTCAATATAGCTGTGCCCACCGACAAGTTTCCGAAGAAAGGTTGAGAACAGTCGCCACCGACGCGCAGACAACGCCGTACCTGGTCGATCTGACGCCCCCGGAATTCCGCCAGCGGCTGTTCGAGGCACTGTCCATCTACGTCGAGGCCATGGGCTATCCACGTGGAACCGAGCAGAGCAGGGCCCCCATGTGGAGCGAACATCTGCATCGGCCGGGTTGGCGTGCAGTAGGTGCACTGCTTCCGAACGCCGACCCGATGCAGCCGGACTCGCTGGTCGCCGTCGCATACGGCTACCACGGCGCGGCGCATCAGTGGTGGCATCAGCAGGTACGCGACGGATTGCGGCGCACGGGGCACTCTCCCCGCAGCGTCGAGGCCACCCTCGAGGACTACTTCGAGCTCACCGAGTTGCACGTCCGTCCGAGCGCTCAGGGACACGGCCTCGGTGGCCGACTGTGCACTCGACTGCTCGACGGCGTCTCCGCCGCCAACGTGATGTTGTCCACACCGGAAGTCGCGCAGGAGGACAACCGGGCCTGGCGGCTGTACCGGCGGCTCGGCTTCCAGGACGTGCTGCGGGACTTCACTTTCGCCGGGGACCGACGCCCCTTCGCAGTCCTGGGCCGCCGGTTGCCGCTCGACGGGCCAGTAGCCTGAAGATGTGATCGATGCTGTGGTGGTGGGTTCCGGCCACAATGCCCTGACCTCTGCCTGTTACCTGACCGATGCCGGCATGTCGGTCGAGGTTCTCGAGCGCGACTCCGTCGCGGGTGGCGCGGTGTCGACGGTGGAACGCTTTCCCGGCCACCGTGTCGACCGCGGTTCGTCGGCGCACATCATGATTCGTCACACCGGCATCGTCGAGGAGCTCGGACTCGCCGAGTTCGGACTGCGCTACCTCGACTGCGATCCCTGGGCGTTCGCGCCGGGAGCCGTGGGCTCCGACGAACGCGGCATCGTCTTCCACCGCGACCTCGACCGAACCTGCGACTCGATCGCCGCTGCCTGCGGCGCAGCCGACGCGCGCGCCTACCGCACCTTCGTCTCCGTCTGGGGTCCCCGCAGCGAACGCACCATGCGTGCGTTCGGTGGGCCACCCACCGGCGCGAAACTGCTCCGATCCTTCTGGGGCCTCGGCGCGCCCGACGGCGGCAGCATGCTCTCGCGTGAGTTTCTCGCCACCGGCGATTCCCTGCTGGACGAGATGTTCTCGAGCGAGCGACTCAAGGCCGCGCTCGCGTGGTTCGGCGCGCAGTCGGGTCCGCCGATGTCCGAGCCGGGTACTGCACCGATGGTCGGCTTCGCTGCTCTCATGCACACCCTTCCGCCCGGCCGCGCCGTCGGCGGAAGCGGCGCGCTCACCGAGGCGATGATCGCTCGCCTGCAGCGCGACGGTGCTGCACTGACACTCGGAGACGCCGTCACGACCCTCGTGCGTCGCCCGCACGGCTGGACCACCAGGACTGCGTCGGGACGGGAGATCGACAGTCGCATCGTCGTGGCCGGCTGCCACATCGTGACCACCCTCGACCTGCTCGCAGCAGGTGGACACGACTCGGCACAGATCGCTCGATGGCGCAGCACGATACGAGTGGGTCCGGGGATCGGTACAGCGGTTCGGTTGGCCACGGACGCGCTGCCGGAGTATCCGAGCGCCGACTGCATCGAGGACGGTACCCACGGTCTCGCCCTGCTCGTCCGCGACCGCGCACAACTGCGTCTGGCCCACGGTCACGCCCTTGCCGGTGATTTACCGCCCACACCTGCTGTCCTCGGCATGTCGTTCAGCGCCCTGGACCCCACCATCGCGCCGCCCGGCCAGCACCAGATCTCCCTGTGGTCGCAATGGCATCCCCACACACTCGCCGACGGCCGACGATGGCGATCGGACGTGCCGGGCGAGCGTTCGTTGGCCGAATACGAAGCAGACCGAATCGTGGCCGAGATGGACCGCTACGCACCTGGTTTCGCCGGATCGGTGTTGGATCGGTATGTTCAGTCGCCGCCGGACATCGAGCGTGAGCTCGGTCTGATCGGAGGCAACATCATGCACCTGGACATGTCGCTGGACCAGATGATGATGTGGCGCCCACACCCTCAACTGGCCGGTCATCGGGTCCCCGGTGCCGACGGGCTGTATCTCACCGGCGCATCGACTCATCCGGGCGGCGGTGTCACAGCGGCCAGCGGTCGGTCCGCGGCGAGGATCGCGATCGCCGACGCGCGCGCAGGACGCCGTCGTGCATTCTTCGGGAGGAGGCAGGAATGAGGACAGTTCCAGTCGTCTTCGCAGTCGTTGCGGTCGGAGCTCAGATCGTCTACCCGCTGGTGTCCGGGTCGACGCGCGACGCCGTGACCGTGGCAGTGGTCGCGTGTCTTGCCCTCGCCTCCATCGCGCACGCCGCACTTCATCGGGGTGCTCTGTGGGCCGCCCTGCTCGTCGTCGTGACCGCAGGAACGGGATTCGCGTCCGAACTCGTCGGCACGGCTACCGGGATCCCGTTCGGCGAGTACTACTACGCGCAGAATCGCCTCGGCCCGAGTCTGTTCGATGTTCCCGTCGTCGTTCCGCTGGCCTGGACCGCCGGGTTCTACCCGATCTGGTGCGCAGTGACCTTCGTCGTTCGCCGTCTCGACACGACGCACGCGCGCGCCACGACGCTACGGATCGTGGCGGTGGCCGTGGGGATGGTCGGCTGGGACCTCTACCTCGATCCACAGATGGTCACCGATGGACAGTGGACCTGGACCGCCGGTTCCGTGGGGCTGCCAGGAGTGCCGTCGATTCCGCTGACCAACTACCTCGGCTGGCTGGTGGTGGCCACGTTGATGGCTGCGGTCATCGAATTGTTCGATCGTGTCCTCGGCCGCCCTCGGTCGTCCGACGACACGGTGCCCATCGGGCTGTTCCTGTGGACCTGGCTGGGGTCGGCACTCGCGCACGCAGTGTTCCTGGACGGTCCGGAACTTCGATTCTCCGCGGTGTACGGGTTCGTCGTCATGGGCGTCGTCGGCATTCCGCTGATCTGGATGGCCCGTCGTGACAGATGGCGTGCGCCCCGATCGAACGCAGCCGTCGATCGCTCCGGTACCGACACGCCTCGCTGACAACCCCTGCCGACTGACATCGGCTCGATGCCCTGGCACGATGTCGCTGTGCAGTCGACATCGCGAACCTCTCATCGAACCCACCGCCGCCGAGTTCTCTCGGTGGTCGCCTTGGCGCTGCTCGTCGCGCCGATGCTGGCCGGTTGCCTGCGGGTGCAGGTCACGATGGGTGTGTCCGCGAACGACCGGGTGGCAGGTCAGATCGTGGCGGCCGGCGTGCCGACGTCGGACTCCGACACCGGACCGGAGCTGGTGGTTCCCTCCTCGCTCGAGGACAAGGTGCGCGTCGAGCCGTACAACCAGGACGGGTATGTCGGATCACAGGCCATGTTCGACGATCTCTCGTTCGGCGATGTGCAGACGCTCGGCTCGATATTCCAGAACGCGGCCGGATCGTTCGAGCTGACGCTGCAGCGTTCCGGTGACACAGTCACCCTGGCAGGCAACGCCGATCTGTCCTCAGTGCCGGTGCAGGGTTCGGACGTGCAGTTCACCATTGCGTTTCCTGCTCGAATCGGCACCACCAACGGCACCCGCGAGAGCGACAATTCGATCTCGTGGAAGTTGCCGGCAGGTGAGGTCACGTCGCTGCGTGCCGAGGTCAACTACCCCGACCCCAACACTCGGAGCTTCGCCGGTTGGGCCGGTATCGTGGGCGGAGTCACCGTCGGCGTTGCAGCCATCGTGGGTGCCATGGCGTGGGTGTCTCGCAACCCGCCGCTCCGCAACCGCGCAACGCGGCGCACCGAATCCGGGAACTCGACCGACAGAACGTCTGTGTGAAAGAACGTCTGCTCGCGCGAACCACGGCGACCGCAACCGTGCTCGCCACGGCGTCGGCTGCGCTGTCGCTGCTCAACTCGTGGTCGATGCCGAGTCTGCGCGCTCCGCATCACCGTGTCACCGAACGCGTCGTCGTCTGCATTCCCGCCCGCAACGAAGTCGAGACTCTGCCTGCGCTGATAGGCGACCTCAGGCGTCAGCGATCGTGCACCGATCTGCGGATCATCGTCCTCGACGACGACTCGACCGACGGAACGGCATCCGCTGCTCGCGCGGCCGCGAACGGTGATCCACGGGTTCGCATCGTGACCTCGACGGCGGCTCCCCCGAACGGCTGGACCGGCAAGGCTGCAGCGTGCGCCGAGCTCGCGCGACTGGCTGCCGAGGACCACCCGCTGGCGTCGATGATCGTGTTCGTCGACGCCGATGTTCGACTGGAGCCGGAGGCCGTCGCCGCCTCCACCAGGCTGCTACGGCGGCGCGGTGCTGCCCTGCTGTGCCCATGGCCCGAGCAGCTCGCAGAGAGTGCGGCCGAGCGACTCGTCCAGCCGTTGCTCTCATGGTCGTGGATGTCCACACTTCCCGTGCTACTGGGCAACGCCACGCTCGCCCCGTCGATGGCGGTCGCCTGCGGCCAGTTCATGGCGTTCGACGCCGCCGCGTATCGCTCCATCGGAGGCCACGGTTGCGTCGCGGCCAGCGCAACCGAGGACCTGGACCTGGCACGTGCTCTTCGGCGGCGAGGATTCTCGACGGCCGTGGCGTCGGGCGCGGAATTCGTGCGGTGTCGGATGTATCGCTCGGGTGCGGAGTTGCGGTCCGGCTACAGCAGGTGGTTGTGGAACGAGTTCGGTGGACCGGTGGGTTCGACTGCGGCGGCTCTGGCGCTGTCCGTCGTGTACGTGCTGCCGCCGATCGCGGCGATCACGGCCTCGGGTTCGACGCGTCGACTCGGTTCGGCCGGCTACCTCGCGGGCGCTGTGTCTCGGATGGCCGCGCGGCGTCGCGAGGTGGGATCGCGATTCGGGTTCCGCGACGCACTCGACGCTGCGGTGCATCCGGTCTCGATCCTGGCGTTCGTCGGACTCGTCGCGGAGTCCCACGTGCGCAGGCGTCGCGGCTCCCTCACGTGGAAGTCGCGCCCGATGCCCGCACGGCAACCCTGACCCGTCTCAGACTCGTGCGGCCGCGAGCCCCAGGTTGCTCAACACCTCACGCGTCGCGCGTGCGAAGTTCAGCGTGATGAAGTGCAGTCCGGGCGCACCCTCGGCGATCAGGCGCTCACCGATGTTCGTGGCGAGTTCGATGCCCACCTCACGAACGGCGGCGCGGTCCTCCTCCGGGCCGGATCCGGCAGCGCGGGTGAACTTCTCGTCCAGGTACGTCGGCAGCGTCGTCCCCGAGAGCTCGAGCATCCGGCGAACCGACCGAAGCGAGGTGATGGGCATGATCTCGGGAATGATCGGCTTGGCACCCTGCTCGGCGTCGTACGCGCACACTCGGTCGCGCAGTCGCAGATAGTCGTCCACATCGAAGAACATCTGTGTGATGGAGTACTCCGCACCCGCCCGTAGCTTGCCGACCAGGCACCGGGTGTCCTGCTCCAGGTCGTCGGCGCGGTGGTGTCCTTCGGGGAACGACGCGACCCCGACGTGGAAGTCGCCGAGATCGCGCACCATCCGGACGAGTTCCTCCGCGTACTCGACTCCGTCGGGATGCTTCTCCCAGTCGCCGAGCGGGTCTCCCGGCGGGTCTCCGCGCAGGACGAGGATGTTGGTGATGCCACGGTCCGCATAGGACCCGACCATCGACCGCAGCTCGTCGATACTGTGCGACACCGCGGTGAGATGCGCCACAGGAAGCAGAGTGGTCTCCTCGGCTATCTGACCGGTGACTCGCACCGTCCGATCGCGAGTGGAACCACCTGCGCCGTAGGTCATCGACACGAATGCGGGCTGGAGTTGTTCGAACTCGCGAACCGCTCGCCACAATCTGGCCTCGGCGTCGGCATCGCGCGGCGGCGAGAACTCCACCGAGAACGGGATCCTGGCGTCGGGTTCCGTTCGCAGTCGATCGACGATGGACGGCGTTCTCGTCACGAATCCTCGACTCGACCGCCCCCTGACGGATTCTTCGCTCACCCGAAGATCATAGGTGGCCGCCGCCGCAGCCCCGTCGGGCCTCCCCGACGTCGATCTCACGCCGGACATCGGTGCCGGGTTTCGAGGCCCATTACTGTGGGGATCGATACCGACGTAACCCACAGCAACCCTTGGAGGATCGTCCTGTCCGGAGACTTGTCCTCGCCCATCGTCGACACACACGCCGCCGCGACGGATCCGAAAGGACTGCGCACGGCCGTCGACGCGACGCTCGCCGAGTTCTTCGCCACTCGCCGACCCGTCGTCGACGCTGTCGGCGGTGGTTACCCCGCTGCGGTGGCCGATCTCGAGGCGTTCGTGCTGCGCGGCGGAAAACGCATGCGGCCTGCATTCGCGTGGACCGCGTGGCTCGGTGCCGGCGGCGACAGCACCGGTCCACGCGCGGACGCGGTACTGCGGGCATGTTCGGCCCTCGAACTGATCCAGGCCTGCGCCCTGATCCACGACGACATCATCGACTCGTCCAGCACTCGTCGCGGGTTCCCGACCGTGCATGTCGATTTCGCTCGGCGACACCGCGATGCCGGCTGGTCCGGCTCCTCGGACCACTTCGGTGAATCGGCCGCGATACTGGTCGGCGATCTGGCCCTGTGCTGGGCCGACGATCTGCTGCGCGAGTCGGGCGTCGACGCGGACGCGGCTCGGCGAGTTCAGCCGGTGTGGTCGGCGATGCGCACAGAGGTGCTCGGCGGCCAGCTTCTCGATATCGAGGCCGAAGCAGGCACGGACGAGAGTGTGGCAGCGGCGATGCGCGTCAACCGCTACAAGACGGCCGCGTACACCGTGGAGCGACCACTGCACCTCGGGGCAGCTCTCGCGGACGCCGACGAGAACCTCATCGCTGCCTACCGCAGCTTCGGTGCAGATATCGGTATCGCGTTCCAGCTACGCGACGACCTGCTCGGGGTGTTCGGCGATCCCGAGGTGACCGGTAAACCGTCCGGGGACGACATCACCGAGGGCAAGCGCACCGTGCTCATCGCGCTGGCGCTGCAGAAGGCCGACGAGACTCGGCCCGACCGTGCGGCCACGATCAGAGCCAGCCTCGGTACCGAACTCGACTCGGACGAAGTCGCCGACATTCGTTCGATTCTCGTCGAACTCGGCGCCGTGGAGGCGGTCGAGAAGCAGATAGACGAGCTCGGCACCCGGGCCGTCGCGGCCCTCGACAACAGTTCGATCGAACCGGTAGCGGCCGCGCATCTGCGCGCCATGGCAACCGCCGCGATCCAGCGGCAGTACTGAAAGAGAGCGCCATGTCATCCATTCGCACGGTCTCAGGCCCCACCGACATCGTCGTCGTGGTGGGCTCCGGATTGGCCGGCCTGGCAGCCGGCCTGCATCTGCTGGGCGCAGGAAAGAAAGTCACGATCGTCGAGCGGGACGAGACCGTGGGCGGCCGCGTCGGGGTATACCCGGTATCGGACAGCGACGGATCGCACCTGTACGACATCGACAACGGCGCGAGCGTGTTGACGATGCCGAATCTGGTGCTCGAGGCTTTGGCTGCCGTCGGGGCCGACTTCGAGTCGACGACGCCGCCGATTCGGCTGTCCCCACTGTCGCCGTCGTACCACACGCGGTACGCCGACGGCACGTCGATCGACGTCTACGCCGATCCCGAGGCGATGGCAGCCGAGGTCGAACGCACCTGCGGGCCCGCCGAGGCGCGGGGGTACCGCGATCTGCGGCGTTGGCTCGCCGATATCTTCGACGCCGAGTTCGACCGGTTCATCGACTCGAACTTCGATTCGCCGCTCGATCTCGTGGGATCGAAAGCCGCGATCTCCGACACGGCGACGCTGACGAAGCTGGGCGGCTTCGGCCGCCTCGGCCCACGAGTCGACAAGTTTCTGAAGGACACCCGTCTACGACGCGTGTTCACTTTCCAGGCGCTCTATGCGGGCATGGCACCGCAGAAAGCTCTGGCGGTCTACGGGGCCATCGCGCACATGGACACCTCACTCGGGGTGTTCTTTCCCGAAGGCGGCATGGCGGCCATCGCACGGGCCATGGCCGACGCGTTCGTCACCGCGGGCGGAACGCTCGAACTCGGTACCGAGATCGTCGACATCACCGTCGACCGGGGCCGGGCCGACTCGGTGGTGACCGCTGCAGGCAAGCGAATCGCCTGCGACGCACTCGTCCTCACCGCCGACCTGCCCGTGGTCGATCGGCTCCTGGATCGGGCCTCGGTGTCGAAGAAGGGCCGACGGAACGGGTACGGCGTGGTATCGCCGTCGGCGGTCGTCGCGCACGGAACCGTCCCCGTCGAGCAGACGGCCACCTGGCCCGCCCGCGCGCACCACACCATCGACTTCGGCGACGAATGGGCCGAGACCTTCCGTCGGATCACCGCACGATCGGGCAAGGGATCCTTGATGGCCGATCCGTCCCTGCTCGTCACCCGGCCGTCGGTGAGCGATCCGAATCTCGAGGTGGAGCGCGACGGTGTCCGCTGCGAGCCGGTGTCGATCCTCGCACCGTGCCCCAACCTCGACAGCGCGCCGCTGAAATGGGGCGAGTTGGCGCAGCCGTACCTCCGCGAGATCCTGACGACCATGGAAGGCCGGGGGTACAAGGGCCTCCTCGACGGTTTCACGCTCGACCACATCGACACTCCCGAGACATGGGCGCAGAAGGGCATGCTCTCGGGTTCGCCGTTCTCGTCGGCGCACGTATTTCGGCAGACCGGGCCGTTCCGACGCAAGAACATGGTCGCCGGGCTCGACAACGTGGTTCTCGCCGGCTCGGGCACGACGCCGGGTGTGGGCGTTCCCACGGTTCTGGTGTCGGGAAAACTCGCCGCCGAGCGGGTTACGGGACGCCGCGGGCGGTAGGTTCGCTCGATTCACTGCGTCGACCAACTAAGCTGAGCGCGACCGTTTGCCGGTCGCGCCCATTGCTGCGACCATGATCGTTCGGTGACCGGCGAGAACGCATCGGCCGGCGCGTACATCTCGAACCACAACTCGTTGCAGAGGAGGAGCAGGCGGCAATGTCTTCGATCTCGTCGCACTCCACCTCCGAGGATCGATCGTCGGACGGCGGCAGTGCATCCTCGCCTCCGCGGAGACAGTCGAGACTGACCGCAACAGGAAACTTCCTGCGCAGCCCCGAAGGCAAAGCGGCAATCCTCGGTGTCGTCGGGGCCGTCTGCATCGTGTTCGGCGGTTTCGGTGCGGGCAGCGTGCGGCGACGCGATCCGCTCCTCGAGGACATGCACCTGTCGTGGCTGCGATTCGGTCACGGGTTCGTGCTCTCGACCATCATCGTCTGGGTCGGCGTACTGCTCATGATCACCGCATGGGTCCGGTTGGGGCGAGCGACTCTGCACGGTCGCACCACCGTCGGAGAACTGCGCTGGATCGTTCCGGCATGGACCGCGCCGCTGCTGCTGTCGGTGCCGATGTTCAGCCGCGATGCCTACTCCTACCTGGCGCAGGGCGCGCTGCTCCGAGACGGATTCGATCCGTACGCAGTTGGGCCCGTTGCCAATCCGGGGGTTCTGCTCGACAACGTCAGTAACGTGTGGACCACCACGACAGCGCCGTACGGCCCGCTGTTCCTGTTGCTCGCTCGCGGCATCACCAGCCTGACCGACGACAACGTCATTGCCGGAACGATGTTGCTGCGCCTGACCATGCTGCCCGGTCTGGCGCTGATGATGTGGGCGGTCCCACGGCTCGCGAAGCACCTCGGCGGTCGCGCAACCACCGCGGTCTGGCTCGCCGTCCTCAACCCCCTGGTGTTGATTCACCTGATCGGCGGCGTGCACAACGAGTTGCTCATGGTGGGTCTGATGACTGCGGGCATCGTGCTGACCCTCGAACGTCACCACGTAGGCGGCATCGCACTGGTGGCGATCGCGGTTGCGATCAAGGCCACCGCAGGCCTGGCTCTGCCCTTCCTGGTGTGGATCTGGATGCTCCATCTGCGCGAGAAGGCGCGGGCGGAGAACCGAACACCGATGTCGCCGATCCTGGCGTTCACCAAGACCGCGGGAATCGGAGCCGCCGTCTTCGTCGCCGTCTTCGCTGTCGCATCGGTCATCGCCGGGGTAGGAATCGGTTGGCTGACCGCGCTTTCCGGTTCGGCCAAGATCATCAACTGGCTCTCGCTTCCTACGATTCTGGCGCACCTGGTGACCGTGAGCACATCGTGGTTCCTCGACCTGCGCCTCGGACCGGTTCTCGATGTCACCCGCCTGCTGTGCGCCATCGCGCTGGTGGTCATTCTCGCCGCGGCCTGGTGGTTGGGCCGCAGGTCCGAACGCGATGCCGTCAAGGGCATCCTCATCGCTCTGGTCGCCACCGTCGTCCTCTCCCCCGCGGCCCTGCCCTGGTACTACTCGTGGCCGCTCGCGATCGCTGCCGGATTTGCGCTCTCGCGCACGACGCTGATGATCCTGACGGGTCTGTCGACGTGGCTCATGCTCGTCTTTCAACCCGACGGTTCGATCGGCCTCTATACATTCGGACACGTCGCGCTGGCGGTCTTCGCGGCAGTCGTGGCCGCACTTGCCCTGACGCGGGTGGATCCGCTGCGTTTACGATCGGACCGGTCCAGGGAACACCGAGCCGTGCCGAACGCTCCCAAGACACCCGCTACGGAACCGACCGGAGACGAATCCACGTCATGAGGGCCCGCTGATGAGAGAACTGGACGGTATAGATCCGACGCTGCACGAGGCGTATCGAGTCTGTCGCGAACTCAACGCCCAACACGGCAAAACGTACTTCCTCGCCACTCGGCTGCTTCCTACCGACAAGCGCGCGGGTGTCCACGCGCTCTACGGGTTCGCCAGGATGGTCGACGACATCGTCGACCTCGAGGGCACCGACATCGCCGTCGGCTCCGACGAACTCAATGCCCGTCGCATCGTCGAACTCGACGTGATCGAATCCCGGGTGCGCGACGCCTTGGCCGGAAAGCCGTTGTCCGACAGCGTGTCCGATCAGGTATTGAGCGCACTGTGCGACACCGTGAAGCGCTACGACATTCCACACGACTACTTCTTCGCGTTCATGCACTCGATGCGCATGGACATTCCGGGTAGTCCGATGTTCGTCTCGCGTTACCGCACGATGGAGCAGTTGCGCGAATACATGTACGGCTCCGCTGCGGTCATCGGGCTGCAGATGTTGCCGATCCTGGGAACCGTCGTCGAGCGGGCGGAGGCCGAGCCCCCCGCCGCAGCGTTGGGCGAGGCATTCCAGCTGACCAACTTCATCCGCGACATGGGCGAGGACCTCGATCGCGACCGCATCTACCTACCCACCGACGAACTGGCGGCGTTCGGCGTCGACGAAGAACTCCTGCGGTGGTGCCGCACCACCGGGAATGTCGACGCCAGGGTCACCAGAGCGCTCGCGCACCTGATCGCCGTCACCCGCTCGATCTATCGGACGTCCGACGCGGGTATCGAGATGCTGGATCCGCGCGTGCGACCGTCGATGCGCACCGCGTCGATCCTGTACGGCCGCATACTCACCGAGGTCGAGTCGCAGGGCTACCGCGTGCTCTCCCAACGTGCGACGGTGCCGCAGTGGACCCGAGCGCGCGTCGCGCTTCCGCAGTTCGCCGTCACCGGCTTCAAGCGCGCGACGGTTCGCTAGAAGGCCATCGCCTGTGCGCGCCTGATCACTTCGCGCATCAGGTCACCGTGCAGAGCGGCGACGGGCGCACCGGGCAGGCTCTCGTCCTCGGTGAACAGCCACCGCAGGATTTCCTCGTCCTCGTACCCGCCGTCGTGCAGCACGGCCAGCAGACCGGGCAGACCCTTGACGATGGTGCCCTTGGTCGTGTCGAGGAACTGCTCCGGCACACCGGGCACGCGCGAACGCTTGAGAGCGAGCAACTGGCGGTCGCGGATGAGCTGTTCGACGCGGGTCTTGGGAACGTCGAGGATCTTCGCGACATCGGCGAACTGCAGCAAAGACACCGACGGATCGAGCACGTCGTCGGCATAGGGAATGGCACTCACGCAGGTAACGTTAACGGGTCCGGCGTCCAGACTTCAAAAACGTCACGTCCGGCTCGGCAGGACCGTGGACACGAGCCATGATCGTCGGTCGGCATCCCCGGCACCGATACGATCGAATTCAGCATCCGGCACCGAAAGCCGGAACACGAGTGGACGACGAGGGGAGGTTCGGTGATACCGGGTTCGATGCTCGATCGTCGATACCGAATAGACGCACCGATCGCGCGCGGCGGTATGTCGACGGTCTACCGCGGACTCGACACCAGGCTCGACCGCCCCGTCGCAGTGAAGATCATGGACCCGAAGTTCGCCGAGGACCCGCAGTTCGTCCAGCGCTTCGAGTTCGAGGCTCGGGCCGTGGCCAGACTCAGCCACCCCGGCCTCGTCGCCGTCCACGATCACGGCCGCGACGGCGAACACGCCTTCCTGGTCATGGAACTCGTCGAGGGCGGAACTCTGCGTGAGCTGCTGCGCGAGCGGGGACCGATGCCGCCGCACGCCGCAGCGGCCGTCATCCGGCCGGTTCTCGATGCGCTCGCAGTCGCCCACCGAGCCGGTCTGGTGCACCGCGACATCAAGCCCGAGAACATCCTGATCAGCGACGACGGCGACGTGAAGATCGCCGACTTCGGACTCGTCCGAGCTATCGCGGCCTCCACCGTGACGTCGAGCAGTGTGATTCTGGGCACCGCCGCGTACCTGTCTCCCGAGCAGGTCACCACCGGCTCCGCGTCCGCGAGCAGCGACGTCTACGGCGTCGGCGTCGTGTTGTTCGAGCTGCTGACCGGACGCACACCGTTCACCGGAGACACCTCGCTGTCCATCGCCTACCAGCGGATCGACAACGACGTACCGCTCCCCTCCACCCTCATCGCCGGCGTTCCCCCACAGTTCGACGAGGTGGTCCAGCGCGCCACCGTCCGCGCCCCCGAACACCGATACCGCAACGCCGACGACATGGCCCGTGCAGTCCGCGCCGCCGCGTCGGCGCTCGCGCTACCCGAGTACCGAGTGCCCGCACCCAAGCGCTCGGCCGAACACCTCAGCTCGGCAGCGGCCGGAGCACCGACGACGGTCGCAGGCAACCGCCCGCCGACCGCACACACCCCAGTGGCCCAGGATTCCCCGCCGCCCCCACAACACGGGGTGCAGCACACTCGTGTCGTCACCTCGCCCACATCCCGAGACGTCGACCACGGCTCGGACAACTCCGATGGGCCGCCCGCCGGGCCTCCCCCGACCGGCAGACGGCAGTACGAGTTCCCCGACTTCGACGCCGATCGCCGACGCTCGCGCCGGGCGATCGTCGTCTGGTTGCTCGTCGTCGCACTGCTTGCGGTACTCGTCGGCTTGGGCGGATGGTGGATGGGGTCCGGTCGTTACACCGCCGTCCCGTTGGTCGACGGGCTCGACACCACCGGTGCCACCAGCGCCGTCGAGGCCGCCGGACTCGAGGCCGCGGTGCGCGGTACCTATTCCGACTCGGTGGACACCGACCTTCTCATCGGCACCGATCCCACCGGCGGATCACGAATCGCCAAGGGCGACACGGTGTATCTGCTGGTGTCTCTGGGTCGCCCCACCGTTCCCTCCATCGACGCGGACGCATCCGTCGCAGACATGGAACAGCAACTGAGAGACCGAACGTTCACACCCGTCGACGGCGGCGAGGCCTTCAGCACGTCCGCTCCGATCGGCGGGGTCGCAGCACTGGACCCAGCGCCCGGCACCGTGCTGTCCACCGGAACCGCGGTCACGGTGTTGCGCAGCAAGGGAGCGCCGCCGGTCGAGGTGCCCGACGTACGCGGGCAGAGCGTCGACCAGGCCCGAACGACGCTGGAATCGGTGGGCATCACCGTCGGCGAGGTACAGGAGACGTTCGACGAGGACACCGATGGCGGCAAGGCGATCGCAACCACGCCGGAAGCCGGTGCGACGGTGCGATCCGGGTCCACCGCGGTGCTCGAGGTGTCCAACGCCGTCACCGTGCCCTCGCTACTGGGTCGGTCGGTCGGCTCGGCCCGGAGCACGCTCGAGGCGTTGGGTCTGCCCATCGACGTCCGTCAGGTGGTGGACACCGACGGGTCTCTTGTCATCACCCAGAGCCCCGGAGCCGGTTCTCGGGTGGAACCGGGCTCCGAGGTCATGGTCGTCTCGCTGCCCTGATCAGTCGCGGAGCATCTCGGCGACGAGGAATGCCAGTTCGATGCTCTGCTGTGTGTTCAGACGCGGGTCGCAGGCGGTCTCGTAGCGACCGGCGAGGTCGAGATCGGAGATGTCCTGAGCGCCGCCGAGGCACTCGGTGACGTCGTCGCCGGTCAGTTCGACGTGAATTCCGCCCGGATGCGTTCCGAGGCCGTTGTGCACCTCGAAGAAGCCCTGCACCTCGTCCACGATGCGGTCGAAGTGCCGCGTCTTGTAGCCGGTCGAGGCCTCGTGGGTGTTGCCGTGCATCGGATCGCACTGCCAGATGACCTGGTGGCCGGTGGCCTGCACCTTCTCGATGATGGCGGGCAGGATGTCGCGCACCTTGCCGTTGCCCATGCGTGAGATCAGGGTCAGACGTCCCGGCTTGTTGGTCGGGTCGAGCCGCTCGACGTACTCGACGGCCATCTCGGGCGTGGTCGTGGGCCCGATCTTGAGGCCGATCGGGTTGGAGATCAGCTCGGCCAGCGCGATGTGCGCCCCGTCGAGCTGGCGGGTGCGGTCGCCGATCCACAGGAAGTGCGCGGACAGGTCGTACAGCTTGGGGTGATCGTCGGTGTTGTCCAGCCGCAGCATCGCACGCTCGTAGTCGAGGACGAGTGCTTCGTGGCTGGCGAATATCTGCGCGGTGTGCAGGTTGGGGTCCGAGACTCCGCAGGCATCCATGAAGCGCAGTCCGCGATCGATCTCCCCCGCGAGCGCCTCGTAACGGGCACCGGCGGGCGACTGGGCGACGAACTCGCGGTTCCAGTCGTGCACCTTGTGCAGATCCGCCATGCCGGCACCGGTCAGTGCACGGACCAGATTCATCGCTGCGCTTGCATTGGCGTAGGCGCGCACCAGTCGCGACGGATCGTGGCCACGAACGCTCTCGTCGGCGACGAGCGAGTTGATCATGTCGCCGCGGTAGGACTGCAGACCGAGGGCGTCGATGTTCGACGAACGCGGCTTGGCGTACTGCCCGGCGATACGGGCGACCTTGACCACCGGCATGCTCGCGCCGTAGGTGAGCACCACGGCCATCTGCAGCAGCGTGCGGATGTTGCCCTTGATGTGCGGTTCGGTGTTGTCGACGAACGTCTCTGCGCAGTCGCCGCCCTGGAGCAGGAACGCCTCGCCGCGCGCGACAGCAGCGAGCTTGTCCGACAACGCCTCCACCTCACCGGCGACGGTGATCGGAGGAACACTCTCGAGCACCTTGCGCATGTCGGCAGCGTGCTCCGGATCCCACTGAGGTTGCTGCGCAGCCGGCTTGGCCAACGCATCGTCCAATCGAGTGCGCAGCGTCGGTGACAACGGCGGCAGGTCGGGCAAGCGATCGATGGGTACGTCGACAGTCCAGTTCACCGCTACAGGATATTCGTACCGCCGAAGCCGCAGGACAACGGGTGTTCACCCGCGGTACGAGTACTCCTCGATCGCCTGGAACTTCGCCAGATTGTGCCGCGCATCGGCCAGGGCGTCGTGAGCGTCGTCGGGCACCGACGGCAGCTCGGGACTGCCGCGATCCTCCCAGTGCTGGCGCAGCTCACGGGTGAACCGCGGCAACGAGCGCGGCAACTCGGTCATCGAGCCCCACAGCTGGCAGAGCGCCACGTGGTCGTACGCCGCCACCCACGCCCACAGTTCGACCTCGGCACCGTAATGCGGAACGAGGAATTCGAGCAGCTCGTCTCGGATTCTGGACCGGCTCATCCACAGCGGCGACGAGTACGGTGGCAGCTTGGGTAGCACGTTGCGTCGAACCCATCGGCCCGCTCGCTCGGGGTCGAACTCGGAGGACACCGCATAGAACTCGCGACCGTCCTCCGACACCACACCGATCGAGACCAACTCGATTGTGCGACCATCCTCGATGAACTCTGTGTCGTAGAAGTAGCGCACGCGGCTCACCCTAGCGCGTTCCCGACACGTCCCCCACGTACCGGTAGCCCCGATCCGAACAGCCCTGAAAGGGAAAGCCAGTGACTTCGCCCGACACCAACCGTCCGGTCGCCGAGGCCTCGGAACCGGCTGGGCCGACGCGGCGCAGGTGGCCGAGTTGGGCGGTCGCGTCGAGCAGGCTCCTCGTCCTGATCGCCGCTGCCGTCGGCGTTGCGTTCCATATCAACGGCTTTCCGGGGCTGCGCACGATCGGTGAGCACTACCGACTCGATCTGGACGTGTATCGACTCGGCGGTCAGGTGTTCGCCGAGGGTGGAGATCTCTACGGTCAACTGCCACCGATCGCGACCGGTACGACGCTGCCCTTCACCTATCCCCCGATCTCCGCGGCGATCTTCAGCCCGCTGTCGTCGGTGTCGCTGTACGCCGCCTCGATCGTGGTGACCACGCTGTCCATGCTCTTGCTGCTGATGACCGTCGTGGTGACCCTCACCTCGCTCGGGGTTCGTCCCCGCACGCTCGTGTGGTGGTCCGCCGGAGCGGTGTTCGCCGGGGCCGTGCTGCTCCTCGAACCGGTCACCTCGACGCTGAACTACGGGCAGATCAACATCGTGTTGATGGCGTTCGTCGCACTCGACTGCCTGCCGAAGAAGACGCCGTGGCCCCGAGGCGTGCTGATCGGTCTCGTGGCCGCCGTCAAGCTCACGCCCGCGGTGTTCGTGCTGTACTTCCTGCTGCGCAAGGACTTTCGAGCTGCGGTGGTGTCGGTGGTGAGTTTTGCAGTGTTCACCGCGATAGGTTTCGCACTGACGTGGTCGGACTCGGTGAAGTACTGGACCGAGACGATCGTCGATTCCGACCGGATCGGCGGCCCGGCCTACCCGCCCAACCAGTCGATCACCGGAGTGCTCGCGCGGCTCGGGTTGGACGAAGTGCCCCGTTCGATCCTGTGGATAGCGTTGTCGGTGGTGGTGCTCGCCATCGCGGCGGTGGCGATGCGCAAGGCGTTCGCCGCAGGCGAGACTCCGCTCGCGCTGACGATCAACGCCATGTTCGGCCTGCTGGTGTCGCCGGTCTCCTGGTCACACCACTGGGTGTGGGCCATTCCGTTCACCGTGGTGCTCGCCGTCCTCGGCTACCGCCGCCGCAGTGCGCTGCTGGGCACTCTCGTGGCCGTCGGGCTGGCGTTGATGCTCTACCCGCCGCACTGGAAGCTCGGCGAGGGCCGATGGAGCGGGCTCGGTTGGCCTCTGCTCGACCAGTTCGCCGCATCGGGCTACGTGTGGTGGGCCCTGGCCTCGATCGTCGCACTCGCCTCGTTCAGCTGGTCCGATCGAGCGACTGCGATCGTCGGCGAGAACGCCACCCGCTGATCGCGCTTACCCGGTAGGGCTAGCTGGCCTTGGAATCCGGGATACGCCTCGCGGCCGGAGCGGACTCCTCTTCGGGTACAGCCTTCTTCAGCGATGCGGCATACACGTCCACGTACTCCTGACCGGAAAGCAACATCAGGTCGTACATCACCTCGTCGGTGACGGCACGCTCGACGAAACGGTTTCCGGCCATGCCCTCGAAGCGCGAGAAATCGATGGGCTTCCCGATCCGGATGGTGACCTTTGCCGGACGCCAGACTCGCGAACCGATCGGGTTCATCTTCTCGGTACCGATCATCGCTACCGGAATCACCTGGACGCCGGTCTGCAGTGCCAGACGCGCCATCCCGGTCTTGCCCTTGTACAGCCGCGCATCGGGTGATCGCGTGCCCTCGGGGTAGATACCGAGAACCTTGCCCGCTTCGATCACCCGCACGCCTGCGTTGAGCGCATCCTGCGCAGCGTCGGCTCCGGTGCGATCGATCGGCACCTGCCCGACGGCGGTGAAGAACCATTTCTGGAACGCACCCTTGAGTCCCGGTCCGGTGAAGTACTCGCTCTTGGCGAGGAAAGTGATGCGGCGAGGCGTCTTGAGCGGGAGGTAGAACGAATCGAGAACGGCCTTGTGGTTGCTGGCCAGAATGACCGGACCCTCCGTCGGGATGTTCTCCGCGCCCTCGATCGTCGGCCGACCCAGGGCGATGAGAAGGGGGCCGACGAAAATGTACTTAACCAGCCAGTACCACATTGACATGCTCCCTGATGATGGTCGGGAAATCGTTTGGTGCCGCCTCGCTCCTCAGCGAATCGACTGCGGCCGTGCATCCTCGAATCGTGCCGCGTAGTGAACTGTACCCACGGTTTATGACACCAGCCACATCATCGCCGACTCCGGGACAGACGTCACAGGTAGCACGTCCGAGCAGTCAGCGAACCCCGGTGACGAACTGCGCTCGGGCCAACTCCGCGGCCCCGATCATGCCCGCCGCCTCGCCGAGTTGAGTGCTGCGAATACGAGCCAGCGGTCGATGCCCCGCACCGGTCACCAACTCCGCGTACTTGTCGGTCGCTCGGGCCAGGAACTGGCTCGACGACGTCGCCACTCCACCGGCCAACACGATCAGATCGGGGTCGTACACGTCGCTGACCATCGAGAGCCCGACACCGAGCCACTGCGCGAAGTCCTCCATGGTGCGGCGGGCGATCTCGTCACCGTCGTGCGCTGCACTGGCAATCCGGCGGCCGGTCAGAGAACCCGGATCGAGGAACACCTCACGTGCCAGGGTCGTCGAGGACGACGGGTCCGCTGCGAGCAGCTCGACTGCGGTGTCCACCAGCGCGGTGCCGCTGCAATAACGCTCCCAACAACCGCGCTTGCCGCAGGGGCATGCCCGGCCGTCCGGCACGACCTGGATGTGACCGAGTTCCGGTGCCACGCCATGGCTACCCCGATAGATCCTGCCGTCGATCAACAGCGCCGCACCGATTCCGGTGCCGATGGCCACCATCACCACGTTGCGGCCACCGGATGCGGCACCGAAGCGATACTCGGCCCAGGCAGCAGAATTGGCGTCGTGCTCGAGCAACACCGGTAGACCGATGCGCATACTCATCTCGGTCGCCACCGGGGTGTTCACCCAAGGCAGATGCGGGGCGAAGAGAACCGTCGTGCGGTCGGAGTCGATGAACCCCGCGACGGCGAGCCCGACGGCCGTGATGTCGTGTCGCCCGGCCAGCTCCTGCACGGCCCGGTCGAGACCGCGTTCGAGCGCGCGAGCCGTGTGCGGCGTGGGTGCGGCCGTCGAGTCGAGCACTTGGCCGTCCTCGTCGACGACGGACGCGCGCAGGCTCGTCCCGCCCACGTCGATACCGACCGTCAGCCGCTGGTGGTGCCGCTTCATTCGTTCATGCCTTCCTCGGCCGTCCCTCACGCGGCCTGCACCCGAGTCGCCGCGCCGATCACGGACGGTCCTGTTCGTCCGAGCGCGAATTGTTCACTCGAACGGTAATCGGAACGAACGAGGTCTGGCGGTCATCCTGCAATTTCGTGTCGATCGACACGTCTGCGACCTCGGCCGGATCGGTGGCGGTGGTACCGGGAGCGCCGGGCTCGGGGTCCGTCGACGGCGGGGTGGGAGGAGTGTGTGCTCCCGAGTTCGTCGTCCCGGAGGTGGTGTGATCGGCGAGCAGTTGACGAAGGAGCGCAATCACCACGGCCCCTTCCGAGGCCACGAGCTCGACGAGATCGTGGCGCTCCCCACGCAACATCGCCGCGAGTGCGCAGACCGGGCACCAACTGCATCCCTGTTGGTCACGATCCTGCTGTGTCTCGGCGACGCGACGGAGGATGGGTTCGAGCCGGGTCAGTACGGTGTCGGCCAGGGCCAGCAGGTCCGCCCCCAGCTCGGAATGGTCCGAGGTCATCGATACCCCCCGACTGTCAGGGCAGGACGGGTCACAGCGGCCACACGTCGGGGTTCGGACGAAAACGCACCACCAGGCACGGTCCGTCGAGTTCGGCGGAGTCCGCGACGCACCGACGCAGCACCGACGCCAATTTGATGCGCCGTCGCCTCCCGTCGGCACTCACTATCAAGTCGTCCTCCACTCGCCCCAAGCCCAAGGTCGTCGAATCCGCAACCGGCAGCAGCATTCTCATCGCATAGACGGATTCGAGTCCACGACCCGACTCGAGCACCACCGAAGGCTGCTCACCCCGGCCCGGCGCGTGCCGTTCGAGGGAGTCCGGTTCGAGGCGATCGGCCACATCCTGCAAGGACTGCAACCCTACCGGTTCACCGGCGGCGTGCTCCACCTCCACTATGGGCACCGTGCCGATGCGTCGGCGCAGTTCGGCGACCGCGTCCAGCTGGGCGGCTCGCCACCGCTCGAACCAGAACACAGCCGGATGCGCGCCCACCAGACCGATCGACGTCGAGTTGAGCCTCGGCAGCACTTTGTTGATCAGCACGCGGTCGACTCCGATTCCGAGCAGAGCGGCGGCAGACAGCGTTCTTTCCGCATCGGCGACCGAGAGCTGTTCGGCGGTGACGACCACGGTCGCCCCGGTGCGATCGGAGTCGGTGATCAGGGACCGGACGGAGTCGACCTGAGCGAGGATCCGCTCGATCATCGCCACCACGAGAGTGAGGCGCACATCGGAACCGGTGCCCGCGACCATCCGAGCGTGCAGCGGCCAGATTCGCTCGACGTACGCGGCAACGGTGTCGGGCAAGTGCAGCGTGCGTAGGGCATCCGCCGATGCAGGAAGATCGACTATCACTGTGTCCCAGCGATTCTCGTCGGCCAGACGGAGAATCTCGTGCATCCCCAACAACTCTTCGACTCCGGCCAGGCCGAGCAGCTCCTCCGGCTCGATCGCCCCGAAGCTCACCCCGTGCTCGTGACCCGTGGACGCCACGGCCATCAACGCACCAAGTCCGCGGTATCGCGCCTCGAGCAGAGCCAGTGTGTCGATCTCGACAATGTCGAGGCCGGGTGCGATCGAACGAATCCCGGACGGATCTTCGGTACCCGCGTCCCCCGCGAAGACGTCGACCAGCGAGTGCGCCTGATCGATGGAGGCGATCAGCACCCGTTCACCGGCCTGCGCGAGGCGAAGCCCCGACGCTGCCGCCAACGTCGTCTTGCCCGCACCACCTTTGCCGAGAAACAGCAACACCGTGGTGCGGGGCTCGGTGCGAGCGTCGCTCAGCCTTCGACCCGCTTCTTCAATTCCTTGAGTGCAGTATCGGTGATGACCTTCTCTGCTTTGCGCTTGAACAGACCGATCATCGGAATGTTCAGGTCGACGGTGAGCTCGTACGTGACGTCGGTGCCGCTGCCGGTCTCGCGCAACGTGTACGAGCCGTTCTGGGACTTCTGCATTTCACCCGACACGAGGTTCCACGAGACCGCAGTGCCGTCGGCTGCCCAGTCGTATTCGAGTTCGTAGGTGTCCTTCACCATGCCCGCGTCCAGCACGAACTTGACACGCTTGCCGCGGCCGTCCTTGCCCACTTCGAGGACCTCGACGGATTTCGCGGCCGACACCCACGTGGGGTACGCGTCGAAGTCGGCGATGACGTCCATGACCCGGCTCGGTGGGGCTTCGACGACGATCGACCTCTGGGTTTTCTCCGCCATGACTACTCGTCCGCTTCCTCTCGGGTATTTCGATCCGCTTCGTTCGCTTCGGTGCCGTTGGAACTCGCGGCAGATCCATCTCACACGATCGATCCGCCGACGCACAATGCGAACCCGCCGACCGTACCGCGCGGTTCAATCGCCAGCTGAACTCGACACTGTGTGTTGGGGGGCCTCACCTGCAGACCGGCCGGCCTCCAGCTCTCCCTTGAGCTCGAACGTCATCGCACGGCCGGCAACCCGACGGCGGTGCTGCAGCACCGCCGACTCGATGTCTCCCGTCGACTCGGCATGCAGGAAGTAATGCACGATCACACCGTCGAGTGCGGGCTCGAGCCACAGCTCCATGGTTCCGACGACGCCGCCGCGCACCGCCCAGCGAATTCCTTTCGCGCCGCGGTCCTCGGTGACGGTCAGGTTCAGATCCGGCCACCACCGACGCCACCGCTCGGGCGAGGCGAATGCCAGCGCCACCTGCTCCCCTGGGGCGGCCACGAATGTCTGATCCGCAACTTGAATACTGCTCATCGTCAGAGCTTCACATATCGGGTCCGACGCTGTGAGGGTCGAGGTGTATTCGAGCGCCCCGAACCCGGGTCTACAGTATCTGTGAAGCCGAGCTATCGACTTTCGTTCTCCCCGTTCTATCCGGAGGTAATTTCCGTGCGCGAGTTCACCGCCGCCGCAAAGTACGCCATCGCGGACACCGACTCGGCTGTCGATACCGTCTTCGATCGTGCCCGCACCGCACCGGACGCGGTCGTGTTCCGCCGCTCGGTCGATCGGCAGTGGGTCGACGTCACTGCCAACGAGTTCGAGCGACTGGTGGTCGGAGTGGCCCAGGGGCTGATCGCCGCAGGCATCGAGCAAGGCGATCGAGTGGCACTGATGTCCTCGACGCGATTCGAGTGGTCGGTGATCGACTACGCGATCTGGGCGGCGGGCGGCGTGACGGTCCCGATCTACGAGACGTCCTCGGCCGGGCAGGTGGAGTGGATCCTCGAAGACGCCGAGCCGGTGCTGCTCGTACTCGAGAACGACGCACACGTGCAGGAGACCACATCCGTTGTGGCAGCTGCGCCGTCGGTGCGACAGACGTTCGTGATCGAGAACTCCGCCGGTGCCGACGCTGTCCAGGCTTTGACCGACGGCGGTGCCTCGATCTCCGAAGAGGTCGTGCACCAGCGGGTTTCGGCACTCCGCTCGTCGGACCCGGCCACGTTGATCTACACCTCCGGCACCACCGGTCGCCCCAAGGGCGTTCAACTGACCCATGCCAATCTGCTCGCCGAATCACTCGGCATTCGCGAAACGTCGCTGAAATCGCTGATGACGCAGGGTCGAAGCACCCTGATGTTCCTACCCCTCGCACACGTCCTGGCACGCGCGGTGTCCATCGCGTCGTTCGATGCGGGAGTCACCCTCGGCCACACCAACGACATTCCGAACCTCGTCGCGACGTTCGGCACGTTCCAACCGGACTTCATCCTTTCGGTGCCGCGAGTGTTCGAGAAGGTCTTCAACACCGCCAAGCAGAAGGCGCACGCCGACGGCAAGGGAAAGATCTTCGACCTCGCCACCGAATGTGCGGTGGCATGGAGTGAAGCCCAGGACACCGGTGGACCGGGAATCGTGTTGCGCGCCAAACACACCGTGTTCGACAAGTTGGTGTACGGCAAGCTTCGGGCAGCGCTCGGTGGCAAGTGCGAGCTGGCGATCTCCGGCGGAGCCCCGCTCGGTGCCCGTCTCGGCCACTTCTATCGGGGTATCGGCGTGACGATCTACGAGGGTTACGGCCTGACCGAAACCACCGCGGCTTTTGCGGTCAACACCATCGGATTCCAACGAGTCGGCAGCGTCGGACGTCCACTGCCCGGCAACACCGTGCGCATTGCCGAGGACGGTGAGATCCAACTCCGCGGACCGGTGGTGTTCGACGGCTACTGGCGCAACGAGTCCGCGACCGCAGAGTCGCTCGACGACGGTTGGTTCCGCACCGGCGATCTCGGTTCCGTCGACGACGACGGCTACATCACGATCTCCGGTCGCAAGAAGGAGCTGATCGTCACCGCAGGAGGTAAGAACGTATCCCCGGCCGGCCTCGAAGACCAGCTTCGGGCGGGTGCACTGATCAGTCAAGCAGTCGTCGTGGGCGATCAGAAGCCCTTCATCGGCGCACTCATCACCCTCGACCCGGAGGCGTTCGATCGCTGGAAGTCCGCCCACGGCAAGGACTCCGAAGCCACCGCCGCGGATCTACGGACCGACCCCGATCTCATCGCGGAGATAGACGCTGCCGTAGCCGACGCGAACAGGTCCGTCTCGCATGCGGAATCCATCAAGAAGTATCGACTGCTCCCCCATGACTTCTCGGAGGAGAACGGCGAGTTGACGCCCACGATGAAGCTCAAGCGCAACGTCATCACGTCGACGTACGCCGACGACATCGAGTCGATCTACGCGCGGTAGCCGCATCGACTCGCGGCAACGAGTATCAGATCAGTGACCGGAGCTTCTCGGTCAGAACGTCCCAGCGCCATTCCTCGTCCACCCATGCGCGGCCGGCGTTGCCCATCTGCGTGGCGAGCGTGCGATCGGACAGGATTCGCACGATCGCGTCGGTGATGCCCGAGACCGACGTACCGTCGACGACGAGCCCGGTCTTGTTGTGCTGCACTGCTTCCGGTGCACCTCCGGACATGCCGGCGACGACGGGGACGCCACAGGAGGACGCCTCGAGATAGACGATTCCGAGTCCTTCGACATCGAGACCGGCACCCCGGGTGCGGCTCGGCATCGCGAACACGTCCGCGATGGTGTGGTGGGCGGCAAGCTCCGCGGACGGCACGGTACCGGTGAACACCACGTGTTCCTCCATGCCGGTGGATCGCACGAGCTCGCGCAGCGTCTTCTCGTAGGGCCCGCCGCCGACGATCACCAGAACCGCTCCGTCGACGGCCCGACGGATTCCCGGGAGCGCTCGAATCAGGAAATCCTGCCCCTTACGCGGAACGAGCCGAGACAGGCACAGAACGGTGGGGCGATCTCCGAGGCCGTACCGCGAGCGCAGTTCCGCGCGCGCGGCGTCGTCGGGCACGAAACGATCGGTATCGACACCGGGCGGTAGATGCTCGAGCGCGGCGGTCCGGCCGAAGGCCGAGCTCACGCGGCCCCTGGTGTACTTGCTGACATAGGTCACCACGTCGGTGTTCTCACCGATCGTGCGCAACGTCGCTCGGCCACCGGGCACCATCGACCAGCCGACCTCGTGGCCGTGAGTACTCGCCACGATGCGATCCGCACCGGCCTTGCGCAGATGCGACGACATCACCGCCAACGGAGCCGACGCACCGAACCACACCGAATCGCACCTTCGCGACTTCAGAATTCGAGCCGCGCGCCGGGCGACGAGCGGAGTCGGCAACATCAGCGTCGTCGGATGTCTGATCACCTCGAACGGCTGCTGGGCATCGAACTTCTCGTGCGAGTCGCCGCGCCACCGGGGTGCGTAGACCACGAGCTCGTCCGCAGGCAGCTGCGTGGCAAAGCTGTGCAGATAGGACTGGATACCACCGGGGCGAGGTGGAAAGTCGTTCGTCACGAGCAGAGTACGACGCATGGCGACAACCGTAGCGCCCCGGCTCAGCGTGACCGAGCAGCCACCCAGTCGCCCCAGGAAGCAACGAACTGGGCACGGTCCAACCGCAGTACCGCCTCGAAAGGAGCATCGGCAGGGCCCTCGTTCGTGGGTTCGGACGCCAGCTCCTCGTACAGTCTGCGCAACGTGGATTCGCCGAACCGATCGGCTACGAACGCGAACACCGACCACGCCGACTCGTATGCCACGCTCGACCGGGTGCCACCGGCACCGAAATCCTCGTTCTTCGGCAAGACCGTCGGCGGCCCCCCCGCCCCCACGATGGCAGCCAGAGTGGGAGCCAATTGCGCGAAGTCGGCACCGGAATTGCGATACCCGGAATAGTCGGCGAACCCCTCGGACACCCACAGCGGCGTACCGTCCGACGTCCGCGCCCGCGCCGCCACGTGGGTCAATTCGTGTCGCAGAACCGAGCGAAGGGTGAACGGCGTCAACCGCGACGCGGCATCAGGGCCGAACACCACCCGCTGACCCGTCGGACGGGAGCCGTCGCCCGCCACCGCGTCGGACACCGTCACCGCGGCCACATCGGTGGACGGATCGGACCCCGTCAGTTCGGCGAACTCCTCCGCGGAGGAGGCAACGAAAACCAGCCCGTCGCGCGCCCAGTCGTCTCCCCAGAAATCGGTGACCGCCGCCGTTGCCGATGGGAGTTCGGCGGCAAGGCTGTCGACGAACTGCTCGCGATCCGAATGCCCCACGACCACCGAGGTCCCGGCTGCAGTGGGCACCGAACGCACGGTCAGTGGTCCGAAATCCCATGGCCCGCGCCAGGTCTGGCGTCGGTACTCGGACAGGTCCGCGTCGTCGACCAACCGCCACCGACCGTCTCGCTCGGCCACGACGAGTGAGACCGGCCGACGCGTCGGCGATGCGTCCGGTCCGGTGACCGCGTATCGCAGATACACCGAGGGCGCCCAGACGTCGGTGGCATCGAGCGCCTCTGCGATCGACGGCGGAACCGGGGTCTCCGGCTCATCCCCCAGGTCGTAGCCGAAATCGGCGAACGGGACGGCCGACACCACTGCTGCCCGACGCACCTCCGCTTCCACGAAACCCGGATCGGCCCGCGGATCCATCAGCTCCCGCAGCGCATCGACATCGCCGGAACGAACCGCGCGAGCCCACCGATCCAGGAGAACGGTCACGTCGGCGCGGCGCTGTTGATCGTAGGTCGGTGAGGCCTGGGGATCGGTGACTGTCGAGGATGTGTCGGATATGCCGTCGGAGGTGCCGGCTCGATGAATCAGGAAGGCCGAGACCGCCACCGCCGCAACGAGGACGACCGCCAACCAGCGCAACCGTGCCGATCGCACGAGAGAATGCACTCCGGAGTGCCCGCTGGAGCCACTCATGCAGGCATTCGGCGATCGTCGAGGCACACTGTCAGTATCGACGCGCCCCGTAGTACGGGAACGATGCCATCGACTGCACCTTCACGGGAACACCGAAGGTGGAGGCATGGAGCACGTTGCCGTTTCCGGCGTAGATACCCACGTGTGAGATGTCCGGATAGAAAAGCACCACATCTCCCGGCTGCAGATCTTTCTGATCCACCGGGGTTCCGCCTGCTGCCTGCGCCTGACTCGACCGCGGCAGCGTCTTGCCCACCTGCTTGTAAGCCCACACGACCAACCCCGAACAGTCGAAGCCATCCGGGCCGGTTCCGCCCCAGACGTAGGGCTTGCCGATCTGCGTCAGCCCGGCCTGCAGCGCGCTCGCACCGGATCCGGGCGTCAGGCCCTGCAGAATCGTTGCGGGATCGAAGCCGTCGGGCAGTGCCGATCCGGCGAGAGCCAGCTGCTCGGAGGACGTGAGAGCACTGTAGGCGGCCATCACCTCGGCGATCTGACCTTGCAACTCGCTCTGCTTGGCCTGGAGGTCGTCGCTGACGACCTTGGCCTGTTCGGCCGCAACGCGTGCCTGATCCGCAGCCGCATTCGCGGCCTGCTCGGCGGTCACGGCGTCCGAACTCGCCTGCTTGAAGCGCGCGACCTGATCGGCGGTCTCCGCCGAGATCACATCGAGTGCCGACATCTGATCGAGCAACTGCTGTGGCGAGTCGCTGACCATGACGGCGAACAGTCGATTGGTCCGCGCACCCTGGTAGTTGACGTTGGCAACCTTGTCCATGGCCGGCTTGAGCTGCGCCAATTGTGCCTGCGCTGCGTCGACGGCAGCACGGCTCTGTTCGACGACGGCCTGCGCGTCGAGTTGCTGCTGATTCTTGGCATCGAGATCGATCTGAGCGTTGTGCAGGGATTCGGTGGTCTGCTCGGATTCGCGAGACAGCTCGGCAAGTTCGGTCTGTGCGTCGGACGCCGAGTCGAATCCCGGCTGTGCGATCGCCGTTGTCGTCGGCACCACGGTGATGCTCGCGGCCAACGCGACAGCAATCACCGAGTTACGGACCAGCCGCACCACTCGGGTAGATCTCGATATCGCCACGGAAAGCGACTCTCCGTCCTCACACATGCTGTCTCGATCGAGACAACGGTTGGAAAAATAGACCGAAAACGAACCCTACCCATGCTCTTACGGGCGCGGACGCGATCACGGTCCGAAATCGATGGGGGTTTCAGGTGACAGGTCACAAAGTAAACGTCGACCAGGTCTCGATCAGATTACGAACTGGACGTCCCGCTGTCCACCGGACCGGCGTGTCGCGGGCGTCCTGCCCGGGATACGACAACAGGGCCGAACCGGTAGTCGGTTCGACCCTGTCGGTCGTTCACAACGAACGTCGCACGCTCGAATCAGTAACGGCGAGCGCCGTCGAACGGCATCGAGGCAAGCGGAGCAACCTTGACCGGCACGCCGGACGTGGATGCGTGCACCACATTGCCGTTGCCGACGTAGATGCCCGAGTGCGAGCCGTCGTAGAACGAGACGACGTCGCCGGGGGCCAGGCTGTCTCGCGACACCGGAGTGCCTGCGGCTGCCTGGTCGTAGCTCGTGCGGGGCAGGCTGACGCCGGCCTGCTTGTACGCCCACTGGACGAGGCCCGAGCAGTCGAACGAGTCCGGACCCGAAGCGCCGTACACGTACGGTGCGCCGATCTTGGACTCTGCGGCCTGAACGGCCTTCGCTGCCGGAGTGACCTGGGGAGCCAACGGAGCCCCCGGTGCAGGCATACCCGGAACGTTGAGAGGAGGAAGGCCCGGGATGTCAGGAATCTCGAAGGTTCCGACGCCGGGAATGGTGAGGGGGGCCGCCATTGCGGGTGCGGCGGGAAGGATGACCACGCCTGCCGTGAGCGCTCCGGCTACGAGGACTCGCCGCAATGATCGGTTGGAAAGTTGTGACGCCACGAAAGATGGTGCTCCGTTTCTTCCTATCGTCCGCCGACCGAGTTAGCTGACGGGTTCGGGCTGGGAAGAGCAGCCCTACCCACCGGCCACTGTGCAGTGGCTCAGCGGGATTCACCCCAGTAGATATCGGGTTCCCGGTACGAACACTCTCGCGAGTGAACGATTAGGCGGTGACTTGCGACGCCACTCCGGTTTGGACTGGCGAGACTCCGCAAGGTCTCAGGAAGGTTACGAAATGGCATACCTCCGTGTCGACCCCAACTCGCCGAAGCGAGCGAAATCGGCCCGAAACCAGCTATCCAGCGCGTTGGTCGCCCGGTGTGTCACGAGTCGATAACAACGGAATCTCGGAAGTGTTGTCGTCGTCCACCACGAGCTTGAGCGTGGGCACCAGACCGACATCGGCAAGCACCCCCATAGCGCCCAATTCCTCCTGCTCGAGGGTGATACGAGAGGGTGGTCCGACCCACCGCCCATCCGATCTCGCCGGCATCCCGGGTGCCCCGAGAAGGACCGTCACGACGCAATCCGCACACGCGATGTCACGGACCAGGCAGTCACTGCAGTCGATGATCATGTGATCCTTGTCTCTTTTCGGTTTCCGGCGGTCGAATCTGCCGATCGAACGAAAGATAGCGCCGGCCACCGACAGGTTTCGTGACACGACTGCGTTCGACGACACGGTGGTCATTCCTGTCGGAGGTCGGACCTAATCTCGTCCCGGTGAGCCTGCCCATCCAGCTGACGTTCGACGAACTCGACACTCCGCTGCACGAGACCACGTTCGTCGTCGTCGACCTCGAGACCACCGGCGGCAGCGCGGACACCGAAGCCATCACCGAAATCGGGGCTGTGAAGGTTCGCGGGGGCGAGATCCTCGGCGAGTTCGCCACCCTCATCGATCCTGGCAGGTCGATTCCGCCGTACATCGTGGAGTTGACCGGCATCACGTCGGCGATGCTCATCGGTGCGCCTCGGATCGAGCGGGTACTGCCCGGTTTCCTCGAATTCGCGCGGGGTTCGGTGCTCGTTGCTCACAACGCCGGGTTCGACACCGGATTCCTCAAAGCAGCCGCCAGTCGCCTCGACATCGCATGGCCACGGTTCCAGGTGCTCTGCACCGTCAAACTTGCTCGTCGAGTTCTCACGCGCGACGAGGCACCGTCGGTGAAGCTGTCTGCGCTTTCGACTTTGTTCAGATCCGGCACCCGACCGACGCACCGCGCGCTCGACGACGCCCGAGCGACAGTCGACGTTCTGCACGGCCTCATCGAACGTGTGGGCAATCAGGGGGTCCACAGCTACGCCGAGTTGGTCGACTACTTACCAGCGGTGTCGGCCGGCCAACGAGCCAAACGCGGGCTGGCCGCCCATCTTCCCGGCACGCCCGGTGTCTATCTGTTCCGCGGCCCGTCCGACGAGGTGCTGTACGTCGGTACGTCGAACAACCTCAAGCGGCGCGTGCGCAACTACTTCACCGGCTCGGAGACGAGAGGCCGGATGAAGGAGATGGTCGCGCTGGCCACTCGCGTCGACCACGTCGAGTGCGCGCACGCCCTCGAAGCAGGAGTCCGGGAACTGCGTCTGCTCTCGGCGCACATCCCGCCGTACAACCGTCGTTCGAAGTTTCCCAAGAAGGGGTGGTGGATCACCCTGACCGACGAGGCCTTCCCTCGCCTGTCGATCGTTCGCGCACCGGCACCGAACGGTCTCGGACCGTTCTCGGTTCGCGGTGATGCCGCGGAGGCCGCCGCCCTCGTCGCGGAGTTCTGTCGTCTACGAACGTGCACTCGCCGTCTGTCTCGCTCGGTCCGTCACGGTGACAACTGCCCGGCAACCGACGTGGGCGGCTGCCCTGCGGCGCTGTCCGGACCGCTGACGGCCGACGAGTACTCGGAGGCTCCGACGCAGTTTCTCGCGCTCGTGTGCGGTCAGGACGACGCCGTTCTGTATTCCATGCGGTGCCGCGTCGACGAACTCGCGGACAAGGAGCTGTACGAGACGGCTGCTCGGCTGCGCGACCGCATCGCGATCACCGTGGACGCACTACGCAGGATGCATCGGTCGGCAGCTGTGGCCGCCATTGCCGAACTCGTTGCGGCGCGCCGCACTCCCGACGGTGGGTGGGAGTTGATCGTGGTGCGATTCGGACGCCTCGCCGGCGCTGCCGTCGCGCCGCGCGGAGTGCACCCGATGCCGGTGGTCGATGCCATCACTGCGTCGGCCGAGACGGTGATTCCCGATACGACGCCCCTGAGAGGCGCACCGCCGGAGGAAGTGGCCCTGATCGCGTCCTGGCTGCGCACCGACGGGGTTCGGATCGTGCGGACGAGCAGTGGCTACTGCAGCCCCGCGAGGTCGGCAGGTTCGTGGGAGTCGTGGTGTCGGACGGCGAAAGAAGCAGCCAGGCAGGCAGGAGTGGAGCCTGCGGAACGACTTGTGAGGCAGGAGTGGAGCCCGCGGAACGACCCGTGAAGCAGGAGTGGAGCCTGCGGAACGACCGGTGAGGACCGTCAGCAACTAGGGTTTGCTCGAAGCTCGCGACGTGTTGGGCTCGAGATTCTTGAGGAGCGCAGATGATCAATGCCATCGTCTTGATCGACGCCGAGGCCGACTTGATTCCGGAGGCGGCGCAAGCCGTTGCCGATGTCGACGGTGTGTCGGAGGTCTACTCGTGTGCCGGGGATGTCGATTTGATCGCCATCGTCAAGGTTCGCGATCATGCCTCGATCGCAGAGGTCATCACCAAGCACATCAATCGCGTGCGAGGTGTGCGCAGTACCACCACTCACATTGCGTTCCAGTCGTATTCGAGCGCCGACGTGGATGCGGGGTTCTCGATCGGCGAGTAGTCGCCGATCGACGTCAGTCCGCGAACTCGGTGGTGCACCGAGCCCAGTCGGCGAGGAGCCGCGCTGCTGCGCCGGAATCGACAGTGGCTGCGGCTGCGGCCAATCCGGCCTCGATGCGGGCGGAGAGGTCGCCGGACACTCCATGGTGCGCCGCCAATGCTGCGGCCGCATTGAGCAGGACGGCGTCGCGGATCGGCCCGCGCTCACCGGCGAGCACTCGGCGAGCCACGGCTGCGTTGAATTCTGCGTCACCGCCCCTGAGTGCTTCGATCGGTGCCCGGGCTATGCCGTAGGCGAGCGGATCGATCGACTCGACCGTGACCGAGCCACCGGACACCACGTGCACGGTGGTGGTGGTGGACAGGGTGATCTCGTCCAGTCCGTCGTCGCCGCGTACGACGAGCACCGAGCTGCCACGGGCGGCGAACACGTCGGCGACCACCGGAGCGAGATTCTCGAAGGCGCAGCCGATCAGGCCGGCGCGCGGACGCCCCGGATTCGTCAGTGGCCCCAGAACATTGAAGACCGTCGGGATTCCGATTTCCTTGCGCGGTGCGGCAGCGAAGCGCAGTGCCGGGTGGTGTATCGGCGCGAAGCAGAACCCGATGCCGACCTGCTCGACACTGGACGCGACCGCGTCGGCTCCCAGTGTCACGCGGACCCCCAGCGCCTCGAGCACGTCGGTGGTGCCGCTCTTGGACGACGCTGCGCGGTTGCCGTGCTTGACCACTCTTGTGCCGCTGGCGGCAACGACGATCGCGGCCATGGTCGAGATGTTGACAGTATCGGCCCCGTCACCTCCGGTGCCCACGACGTCGACGGCATCGGGATCCGTATCGACGAGCACGGCGTGTGCCAGCATCGATTCGGCGAGTCCGCTCACTTCCGCCGGAGTGGGCCCCTTCATCCTCAGGGCAACTCCGAACGCAGCGATCTGCGCGGCCGTGGCGTTGTCGGCCATGATCTCGTCCATAGCCCAGGCGGTGTCGGCACTGGACAGGTCGATGTGCGTCGTCAACGCGCCGAGGATTCGACGCCACGTTCGCGGCTGGTCGTCAGTGGTCGGTGCGTTCAAGACTGTTCCGTTCGTCGATCCATGGCGGCGGACGTGGTGCCGTGGAAGCTTAGCCAGTCGCTGCGTCGGACTGCGCGGGCTGCAGCGCGTCCCAGCCGAGCACCACTCCCCCGCGCCGCTGAGCGAGGCCCGCCATCCGGGAGCGTTCCTGCGAGCAGTGCAAGGCGTCGAGCACCTGCACACGTTGCAGAACCAGAGCGACACCGTCGTCGACCTGTGGGCGATAACCGGCGGTATCCGGTAAGTCGGCGCTGGGCCCCACTTCGTAGCCGTCCTGAGCTGCGACCGCTGCGGCGTCCTCGACGTGATGGGACGGCAGCAGTAGGTGATGCCGAAGCACCACGTCCGCCGAGTCCGTCCACTCCGGCCGAGTTCGCGCCGCGTCGTCGAGTACGGCCGAACACGCCTGTGCGTCGTCGAAGCAACTCGCCACTATCACCAGATCGTCTCGAGTGGGGTCCAGACGTTCTGCCGTCGATCGCGAGAACAGTCTCCGAAGCCATCCACCACCGGTGCTCTTTGCCATGAGGCCAGCCTTGCACGACTGGACCCTACCGGCCCGTACAGGGTCCTTGACCTGCACGGGAACAAGGACCCGATTGGATTCGTTGACGCGCGACGCGCCAAGAGTGGACCCGGATATGCCTTCCGTACTACGACGGGTCATACTTCTCTTTGTGACGAGCGCTGTAGGGACTCAAGGATCGGCAATCACCCAACGCGTGCACTCGCTGAACCGTCCCAATATGGTCAGCGTCGGCACGATCGTGTGGCTGTCGAGTGAACTCATGTTCTTCGCCGGGCTGTTTGCGATGTATTTCGTCGCACGCGCTCAGGCGAATGGAATCTGGCCGCCCGAACCGACGGAGCTGAACCTCGCTCTCGCCGTGCCGGTGACCGCGGTGCTGATCGCATCGTCGTTCACTTGCCAGCTCGGTGTATTCGCCGCCGAGCGCGGTGACGTGTTCGGACTCCGCCGCTGGTACATCATCACGCTGGTGATGGGTGCGTTCTTCGTCGCCGGCCAGGCGTACGAGTACTACCACATGATCCACGAGGGCACGACGCTCTCGAGCAGTGTGTACGGCTCGGTCTTCTACATCACGACCGGCTTCCACGGACTGCATGTGATCGGCGGGCTCATCGCCTTCGTCTTCTTGATCACCAGAACGTTGGTCAGTAAGTTCACGCCCGCTCAGGCCACCGCCGCCATCGTCGTTTCGTACTACTGGCACTTCGTCGACATCGTCTGGATTGCCCTCTTCGCAACGATCTACTTCATCCGCTAGTGATATTCAGCAGGCCCCAGATAGCGAGCGAACGGATTCAGCCCCCGACGTTCGGTCCGTCCCGACACGACAAGGGATAGAAGATGAGTACATCTCCCCCAGCAGCATCCGTCGACAAAGCCGCCTCCAAGACGAGACGGCAGCGTAAGACGCGTCGACGCATCACCGGTGCTCTCGTTCTGATGATGGGCCTTCTGAGCGCGGGATTCCTCGCTTCGGCCCTCACACCCGCCCCGCAGGTCGCGACCGCCGATACCGATTCGGCAGCGCTGATCCGTGAGGGCAAGCAGCTCTACGACACGTCTTGTGTCACCTGCCACGGTGTCAATCTGCAGGGCGTTCAAGATCGTGGACCGAGCCTCATCGGCGTCGGCGAAGCAGCTGTCTACTTCCAGGTGTCGAGTGGACGTATGCCCGCCGTTCGCAACGAAGCACAGGCGTTGCGCAAGCCGCCGAAGTTCAACGACAAGCAGATCGACGCCCTCGGTGCCTATGTTCAGGCGAACGGCGGAGGACCGACGGTCATCCTCGACGACAACGGCGAGATCGCCCAGGAGTCTCTGCGTGGCAACGACATCGGACGCGGCAGCGAGCTGTTCCGGCTCAACTGCGCGTCCTGCCACAACTTCACCGGTGAGGGCGGCGCGTTGTCCTCGGGCAAGTTCGCACCGTCTCTCGGCCCTGCCAACGAGCAGGAGATCTACACCGCCATGGTCACCGGCCCGCAGAACATGCCGAAGTTCTCCGATCGTCAGCTGACGATCGAGGAGAAGTCCGACATCATCGCGTACGTCAAGTCGGCTCAGGAAACGCTTCCCGCAGGCGGTTGGAGCATCGGAAGTTTCGGTCCCGGTACCGAGATGATCGCTATCTGGACGGTCGGCATCATCGCCGTCGTCGGAGCAACTTTGTGGATCGGAGCTAGATCATGACCGACGGCGATTCCGGCCGTAAGGACGCGAACAACGACGACGAATCCGGACGCAAGGATGCACCCGGTGCCGAGGGCGTGAACGCGGACAAGAAGTACACCGACGAGGAACTCGCCGCGATGAGCCGCGACGACCTGGTCGCGCTGGGCACCAACCTCGACGGTGTCGATGTCGCCTTCCGCCGCAACCGTTGGGCTGTGGAAGGTACCCGCGCGGAGAAGCGAGCGGAGCGCAGTGTCGCGATCTGGTTCGCGATCGCCGGCCTGGCCGCAGTGGCGTTCATCGGCATCTACCTGTTCTGGCCGTGGCAGTATGCCGGGATCGGCGACGAGAACTACATCGCGTATTCGCTGTACACCCCGCTGATCGGCGCCACGATGGGCCTGGCGATCCTCGCGGTCGGCGTCGGCGCGGTGCAGTTCACGAAGAAGTTCATCCCCGAAGAGGTCTCCATCCAGGACCGTCACGACGGCGGTTCGTCGGAGATCGACCGGAAGACGCTGGTAGCCGAACTGGGCGACTCCCTCGACACGTCCACCATCGGTCGGCGCAAGGTGATCAAGAGGTCGCTGCTCTTCGGCGGCGGTGCGCTCGGTGTCATGGCGCTGCTGCCCCTCGGTGGACTGATCAAGAATCCCTGGGCCAAGGGCGAAGATTCTCCGTTGTGGGTATCCGGCTGGACTCCTCGCTACGATGGAGAGACCATCTACCTCCGACGAGACACCGGGCGACCGGAAGATGTCGTTCTCGTTCGGCCCGAGGACTTGGACGCTGGTGCCATGGAAACCGTCTTCCCGTTCCGCGAAGCGGACCGCGAGAGCGAACACGACCTGCTCGTGTCGTTGCGCGGAATTCGCAACTCGGTCATGCTCATCCGCCTGCGCCCCGACGACGCCAGCACCGTCGTCAAGCGCAAGGGTCAGGAAAGCTTCAACTACGGCGATTACTTCGCCTACTCCAAGATCTGCACGCACCTGGGTTGCCCGACATCGTTGTACGAGCAGCAGACCAACCGAATTCTGTGCCCTTGCCACCAGTCGCAGTTCAACGCGCTCGAGTACGGCAAGCCGATCTTCGGACCGGCTGCGCGTGCGCTGCCCCAACTTCCCATCACTGTCAACGAAGAGGGATTCCTCGTCGCTTCGGGAGACTTCACCGAAGCACTCGGGCCCGCCTTCTGGGAACGTCGTCCGGAGCGTGACTCATGAGTACATTGCAAACCCTCGCCGCCAAGCAGGCCGACGGCGTCGACAGTCGTTATCATCTGGCGCCGGGATTGCGTCGCCAGATCAACAAGGTATTCCCCACTCACTGGTCCTTCCTGCTCGGTGAGATCGCCCTCTACAGCTTCGTCATTCTGCTGATCTCGGGCGTGTTCCTCACCCTGTTCTTCGATCCGTCGCTCAGCGAGGTCGTGTACGAAGGTGCGTACACCCCGCTCAACGGTGTGACGATGTCCAGGGCATACGCGACCGCGCTCGACATCACGTTCGAGGTCCGTGGTGGTCTGTTCATGCGGCAGATCCACCACTGGGCGGCACTGATGTTCGCCGCCTCGATCATCGTGCACATGATGCGCATCTTCTTCACCGGCGCGTTCCGTCGCCCGCGTGAGGCCAACTGGGTCATCGGCTGCCTGCTGCTGATCCTCGCGATGTTCGAGGGCTTCTTCGGCTACTCGCTCCCCGACGATCTGCTCTCCGGCACCGGCCTTCGCGCCGCGCTCGGTGGCATCACCATGAGCATCCCGATCATCGGTACGTGGATGCACTGGCTCGTCTTCGACGGCGACTTCCCCGGCACGATCATCATTCCGCGCCTGTACGTCGCCCACGTTCTGTTGCTACCGGCCATCATCCTGGCGCTGATCGCAGCCCACCTGGCTCTTGTGTGGTACCAGAAGCACACCCAGTTCCCCGGACCCGGCCGCACCGAGCAGAACGTCGTCGGTGTTCGTATCCTTCCGGTCTTCGCAGTCAAGTCCGGTGCGTTCTTCGCCGTGACGTTCGGTGTGCTGGCAGCAATGGGTGGTCTGCTTCAGATCAACCCGATCTGGAACCTCGGGCCGTACAACCCATCGCAAGTGTCCGCAGGCGTTCAGCCCGACTTCTACTTGATGTGGACCGACGGTATGGCCAGATTGTGGCCTGCGTGGGAGATCTACATCGCGGGCCGATACACCATCCCAGCGGTGTTCTGGGTGGCAGTGATCATGGGTCTCGTCTTCTCCGTGATGATTGCTTACCCATGGATCGAGAAGCGTCTCACCGGAGACACTGCGCATCACAACCTGTTGCAGCGTCCCCGCGACGTTCCGGTGCGTACCGCGATCGGCGCGATGGCCCTCACGTTCTACGTGATCCTCACGCTCTCGTGCATCAACGACCTCATCGCATACAAGTTCGATATCTCGCTCAACGCGATGACGTGGATCGGTCGCATCGGAATTCTCACCATGCCTCCGCTGGCATACTTCATTGCCTACCGCTTCTGCATCGGCCTGCAGCGCAGTGACCGGACAGTGCTCGAGCACGGTATCGAGACGGGAATCATCAAGAGGCTCCCGCACGGTCAGTACGTGGAAATCCACCAGCCGCTGGGGCCGGTCGACGATCACGGACACCCGATTCCCCTCGATTACCAGGGCGCAGCCGTACCCAAGAAAATGAACAAGCTGGGTTCGGCAGGAAAGCCAGGATCGGGATCGCTGTTCACTCCGGATCCGGTGTCCCAGAGCAAGGCTCTCGAAGACGCCCTGCACAAGGGTGAACACGATCAGCTCACGATGCTCCGCAACTACCAGGCGGGCATTCACGGCAACGGTCACTCGAACGGCAACGGGAACTCGAACGGCCACGCCAACGGCAACGGTCACTCGAACGGCAACGGCCACTCGAACGGCAACGGCCACGGACTCCACTCGGCCGAGGACACTGCAATCACTTCGGGTCGACAGGACACCGACAGCGAGCGCTGACACACGAGAAAGCTGAAGAGGGCGGCACCGGCAACGGTGTCGCCCTCTTTGCTTTGTCCGAGAACGCTCACCCGCGCTCGAACCGGACGTACATTCGGTCGATACGATCGGGCCACTCCCCTCCCCCGCACCCGGACCCGCACCCGGACGTCACCGACCTGTCACGTCCCCGGCCGCTCCGGCGTTCACTCCACCGGTATTACTATCGGTGCATGGTCCGCATTCCCCTCAGCCCCGGCGAACTCGCCCGCGGCGCCAGGCTCGGCACCGCCCTCCGTCAGGCCCGTGGCGGCCGAACCATGACCGACGTAGCCGGTGCAGCCGGCATCTCGGTGGAGACCCTGCGGAAGATCGAGACCGGCCGCATCCCGACTCCGGCGTTCTTCACCGTTGCTGCTCTGTGCGGTGCGTTGAACGTCTCGCTCGACTCGCTTGCCGACTCGACCTGCACTCCCGTCCGCCCACGTACCGAGGCCGACGCCTCCTGACACATCCCCCTGAGGGTGCCGTATTTCGGCTCTATCCTCGTGCCCATACAAGAAGATCCGAAAAGGGCCCTGGTCGTTCGTGAGAACGACCAGGGCCCTTTTCGGGTGAAGCTGGTGATGTCAGTGCTTCTCGGCACCCACGTGGTACTCGAAGACCAGGCCTGCAGCAGACGCGATGACGCAGACGACGCCGAGGGCGATCAACCACGGTTGGAAGAACGCGAAACCGAGAGCAGTGATGGATGCAGCACCTGCGAGCACGATCGGCCAGAAGCTCCCGGGGCTGAAGAAGCCCAGATCGCCTGCACCGTCGCTCACCTCTGCATCGTCGAAGTCCTCGGGACGGGTATCGAGGCGGCGCGCGACGAAGCGGAAGTAGGTACCGACGATGAGCGTGAGACCCACCGACAGGAAGATCGCGGTGACTCCGGCCCACTCCACACCGGTACGGCTGAGGCCCGTGAACAACGCGTACACGATGCCGACCAGCAGAAAGAAGACCGTGAGGATCTCGAAGATCTTGGCTTCGATTTTCATATCAGCATGCTTCCTTGGTCAGTTGCCTTCGGCGACAGTGGCGGCGGTACGGACGGTGCGGTCGGTCTCGAACGGCGAGGTGCTCGTTGCGATGGGGCTTTCGCCGATGGCCTCGAGCGCCTGTGCGTTGGTCAGCGCTTCTCCGCCCTCGGACGTGGGCTTGCGCAGTTCGATGTACTGCTCGAACCGCTCCGGAGAGACAGCGCGAACCTCGAAGTTCATCATCGAGTGGAAGGTGCCGCACATTTCGGTGCACCGCCCGACGAAAGAGCCCTCACGTTCGATCTCGCTGATCTGGAAGACGTTGTCGGAGTGGTTCTCCTCGGGGTTCGGGAGAACGTCACGCTTGAACAGGAACTCCGGAACCCAGAACCCGTGAATGACGTCCGAGGACGCGAGCACGAATTCGATGCGCTTGCCGGTCGGCAGAACCAGCACCGGGATCTCGTCGCTGGACCCGACCGTTTCGATCTTGTTGTAGTGCAGGTACGACAGATCCTGCGTGGATGCTCCGTTGATCGGCCCTGGAACGAACTCGCCGTCCTCGCTGCCCTCGGCACCTTCGCCCGGCGTCGCGGCAGCCTCGGCGGCAGCCTGCTCTTCCTCGTCGGTGCCCTCGTACTTGGCGGCACCGTCCTTGAGGTCGATGGTCCGGTATCCGAACTTCCAGTTCCACTGGTACGCCGTGACATCGACCTGAACGTCCGGATCGGCCTGCTTCTCGTCCACGTAGTTCTGAACCACCACGGTGAAGTAGAAGAGAACGGCGATGATCACGAACGGGACCGCTGTGTAGAACAGCTCCAGTGGAACGTTGTATGCCGTCTGGCGGGGGAACTCCGGTGAGCTCTTCTTCTTACGGTGGAACAACACCACCCAGAAGATCAGAACCCACACGATGATGCCCATGACCAGGGCAGCAATGACCGACCACGTCCACAGATCGCCGATGCGTCGCCCCTGAGGGGTGACGCCCGAGGCGAAGCCGAAATTGAGTACGTTGTCGCTGCTGATGGAACAGCCCGACAGCATCAACGCGGCTACACCGAGAAATGCTGTCAGCCCCGCTCGACGAAGGATCCGACTCTGCGCCACGTTCACGCCTTCCTGATTGCCCACCACTGAAGAATAAGGGCTTCCACATGGAGATGCCCGAGTACTACGCAGCGTAGACCAAAGCCGGCGGCGAACCACTCTCGGGTCGTTACCGACGACCCAGCGTGTCTGCGGCATACTCGGATCCTGATCCACGGTCCCGCTGACGACCTCGCGGAGACCCATCCCTGCATTGTCCCCAACTGCGAGAAGAGGTAGCAGACGCTGTGTGTGGACTGCTCGGAGTACTGACATCTCACGGAACGACCGCCGCCGGTGTCGAACTGGTGAGTTCGGCGACCCATTGCATGCGACACCGCGGGCCGGACGAGCCCGGTGGCACCTGGCACGACGACGATGTCGTCTACGGGTTCAACAGGTTGTCCTTCATCGACATCGAGCACTCCCATCAGCCGATGCGATGGGGTCCGCCCGAGTCACCGAACCGGTACGCGCTCGTGTTCAACGGAGAGATCTACAACTACCTGGAACTGCGGGCCGAACTGGCCCGCGACCACGGTGCGGAATTCGTCACCGAGGGTGACAGCGAATCGATCGTCGCAGCGTTCCACTACTGGGGTGCCGCCGCAGTGCAGCGGCTGAGGGGCATGTTCGCGTTCGCCGTCTGGGACACCGAGACCCGCGAGATGTTCATCGCCCGGGATCCGTTCGGCATCAAACCGCTGTTTCTCGCCACCGGGCCGGGAGGCACGGCCTTCGGCAGCGAGAAGAAGAGCGTGCTCGAACTGTTGGACACGGTCGGCGTCGGCACCGATCTCGATCCGCGCGCCATCGAGCACTACACCGTGCTGCAGTACGTCCCCGAGCCCGAGACCCTGCACGCCGGCGTTCGGCGGCTCGAATCGGGCTGCTACGCCACCCTCTCCCCCGGTACGCCGCCGAAGGTCACTCGCTACTTCACGCCGAAGTTTCCGGTTCAGCCCTTCGCACCCGGCAGCGAGAAGGCTCGGTACCAGGAAATCGCCGAGGCCCTGGAGGACTCGGTGGCCAAGCACATGCGCGCCGACGTCACCGTCGGCTCGTTCCTCTCGGGCGGCATCGACTCGACGGCGATTGCGGCCCTGGCAATCCGCCACAATCCCGACCTGATCACGTTCACCACAGGATTCGAGCGCGATGGCTACTCCGAGGTCGATGTCGCAGCGGAGTCGGCGGCCGCCATCGGTGCCCGCCACATCGTGAAGGTCGTCGGACCGGAGGAGTTCGCGGCGTCCATTCCCGAAATCGTCTGGTACCTCGACGACCCGGTCGCCGACCCAGCGCTCGTACCGTTGTACTTCGTCGCCAAGGAAGCCCGCAAGCATGTGAAGGTCGTGCTCTCCGGTGAAGGTGCAGACGAGTTGTTCGGCGGCTACACCATCTACCGCGAACCACTGTCGTTGAAGCCGTTCGAGTCGCTTCCTGCCTTCCTGCGACGCGCAGCGGGCTCGCTGAGCGAGCGGATCCCGGAAGGCACTCGCGGAAAGAGCCTGCTCAACCGAGGCTCCATGACCCTCGAAGAGCGGTACTACGGCAACGCTCGTAGTTTCAACGATGCGCAGTTGCGATCGGTGTTGCGCGAATTCAGATCCGAGTGGACGCACCAGGACGTGACCGCTCCGATCTACGCGCAATCGCAGGGCTGGGATCCGGTGGCTCGCATGCAACATCTGGATCTGTTCACGTGGCTACGCGGCGACATTCTGGTCAAGGCCGACAAGATCACCATGGCGAACTCGCTCGAGCTCCGAGTTCCGTTCCTCGATTCCGAGGTCTACAAGGTCGCCGAGAAGCTGCCGCTCGAGCAGAAGATCACCAAGACCACCACCAAGTACGCACTGCGGCAGGCGCTCGAGGGAATCGTTCCCGGTCATGTGCTGCACCGCGCCAAGTTGGGATTCCCGGTGCCGCTGCGCCATTGGCTGCGCGGACCGGAACTCTTCGACTGGGCGCATCAGCAGATCGCCGAATCGCAGACCGATCATCTGCTGAACAAGGCCGCCATCGTCGCGATGCTCGACGATCACCGCGCCGGCAAGTCCGATCACAGCCGTCGGCTGTGGACACTGCTCATCTTCATGGTGTGGCACGGCATCTTCGTCGAGAAGCGCATCGTGCCGCAGATCGCCGAACCGGAGTACCCGGTCAACATCTGATTGCCGCAGATCCGATGATCGCGGCCTCGCCGCCCCTGTTTCGTCGGGGCGGCGAGAACAGCGTCAGGCCGGCAGCAGTGCGCCGATCTCCTCGCCCGCCTCGGCACCGTACGCGGCGGTCAGACGCTTGATCGCGTCGTCGCGGTTGAGTTCCCATTCCTGAGTGCCGGTGGTCTCGAGCACCAGCACGGCCACCAGCGAACCGAGTTGCGCTGCACGTTCGATGCTGGCTCCGCCCATGTGCGCAGTGAGAAAACCGGCCCGGAAGCCGTCGCCGACACCGGTCGGGTCGACCTTGCTCGTCTCGGGTACGACACCGATGTGAGTGTGTTCGCCGCCTTTGGCGACGATGTCGACGCCGCGCTTACCCAGCGTCGTGACACGCAGATCCACCTTGGCGGCGATGTCTGCGTCGGACATGCCCGTCTTCTGCTTGAGGAGCGCCCACTCGTACTCGTTGGTGAACAGGTACGCGGCACCGTCGATCAAGTCGGTTGCCTGCGCGGCGTCGAGCCGGGCGAGCTGCTGTGACGGGTCGGCCGCGAACGGGATGCCGGCAGCGCGACACTGTGCCGTGTGCGCGGTCATGGCGTCGGGGTCGTTGGCACCGATGAGAACCAGGTCCATCTTGTGCTCCGCCGCCAGTGCCTCGATGGAAATATCACGGGCCTCGCTCATCGCCCCGGGGTAGAACGACGCGATCTGCGCCATGTCCTCGTCCGTGGTGCAGACGAAGCGGGCGGTGTGCGCGGTGGCGGAGACGCTCACGCCACTGCAGTCCACTCCGTGCTCTTCGAGCCAGGTTCGGTATTCGGCGAAGTCCGGTCCCACAGCTCCGACGAGCAGTGGCGCACCGCCGAGAACTCCCAGTGCGTATGCAATGTTTCCGCCGACGCCGCCCTTGCGGATGACCAGATCGTCCACCAGAAAGCTCAGCGATATGTTCGAGAGCTGATCGGCGACGATCTGCTCGGCGAACCGTCCGGAGAATCGCATCAAATGGTCGGTCGCTATCGAGCCGGATACCGCGAGAGTCACGAAGGAGGGCCTTTCGGTTGGTAAATGCTGGGGAAGTGACAGGCAGACACAACTGTGACCGATACACGCTTGCGTGTATCGGTCACAGTCGAATACGAGTCAGCTCAGTTGAACGAGTCGCCGCACGCGCACGATCCCGTGGCGTTCGGGTTGTCGATCGTGAAGCCCTGCTTCTCGATCGTGTCCACGAAGTCGATGGATGCACCCTCCACGTACGGAGCGCTCATCCGGTCCACTGCGAGGGTGACGCCGTTGAAGTCGACCGCGAGGTCGCCGTCGAGGCTTCGGTCGTCGAAGAAGAGCTGGTAGCGCAGTCCTGCGCAACCACCCGGCTGGACGGCGATACGCAGAGCGAGGTCGTCGCGGCCTTCTTGATCCAGCAACGCCTTGGCCTTGGTCGATGCGGTCTCCGTCATGGTGACCTTGTGCGCCGTGGTTTCGGTCGTTGCGGTCTCATTCGAAACGGTCATGGGTTCTCCCTATCAGTCGTACAACCCGTGAATTACTCAACCGTACTCCCGGTAGCTCTATTCCTCACGCTCGCCGCCTCGGTCGACCGCAGTTTCGGCAACGTCGGCCGCGACGCGCGCGGCCAGCTGTTCGAGCTGATTCGCCGCGTCGGACATCGCCAGCTCCACCGATCCCGCGAACTCGGTGATGGAGTGCGCTGCCGAGATACCCGCCGAGTCCAACTCGTCAGCGGACAACGTGACCTGGCCTGCCAGAACGATCGTCTCGATGCCCGTTGCCCCTCCCGCGGCAGCAATTCTGGTCACCAGCTTCCCCCGCAGCGACTGCGAGTCGAATTTTCCCTCGCCGGTCAGCACCAGGTCGACGGAGTTCAGCAGTTCCTGCTGCCCGGTTCGTTCGGCCACCACGACGGCACCGGGGAGTTGCCTGCCACCGAGAGCGAACAGAGCCGCACCGAGACCACCCGCCGCTCCGGCACCGGACAGTTCTGCCACTTCGTGGCCGGCGGCAGCGAGCACTGCGGCCCAATCGGTGTTCAACTCCTCCAGCCGAGCGACGGTGTCTGCGTCGGCACCTTTCTGGGGGCCGAACACTCGTGCTGCACCGGCGTCGCCCAGCAGCGGGTTCTCCACGTCCGAGGCGGCAACGAGGTCGATGTCCGACAACCTCGCGACTGCCGATCCGAGACCGCCCAGCGCACGGATCATCGCGCGCCCGCCGTCGGTGCAGCTGCTTCCGCCGAGTCCGACGAACACCGTTCGAGCCCCGGCGTCCAGGGCGGCGTCGAGTAGCTGACCGACGCCGTAGCTGCTCGCCTTCAGCGCAGAGAGCGCGGTGGGCGGGCCGTCGAGCAAATGCAGTCCACACGCCTGAGCCGATTCGATGTATGCCGCCGTACCGTCGAGCAGCCAGCGGGCTCGGACCGGGTTGCCGAGGGGCCCGTCCACGTCCGCGAACCGAACGGTCCCGATACGCGAGGCCAAGACCTCGACGAAGCCCGGGCCGCCGTCGGATTGGGGCGCGAGCTCGAGTTCGTCGGTCTCACGAACCGAGGCCCATCCCTTGGCGATGGCCTCGGCCGCGCCTGCGGCAGTCAGGGTGTCTCCGAACGAATCCGGCGCAATCATCACTCGCATCGTCGGAAGTCTAGGGCTGCAGCGCCGGGACTTCCATCCGCTGTTTCGCCGCTGACCTGGCCGGTGTTCGATACCGAGGAGCCATCCCATACTCTAAGTGCGTGAAGCTGCTACGCCGTGGAAACTCTGACAATTCGGACGGAAACGACTCGAACGAATCCGAGTCGACGACGGCCGGGAGCGACGCGACCCCTTCGGTGTCTCTCGGCAAGGGCCGGCCGACCCCCAAGCGCCGTGACGCCGAGTCGCGGCGTCGTGGGCCGGTTGCGCCTGCTCCCCTGACGAGCAAAGAGGCACGCGAGCGTCGCAAGGCGAACAAGGGCAGCAAGGAAGAGCGCAAGGCCGCCTCCAACGAGCGACGCGCCGCCGCAGCCGAGCGACGCTCACGCATGCTCGCGGGCGACGACAAGTACCTACTCCCCCGCGACAAGGGTCCGGTTCGCGCATACGTGCGCGACATCGTCGACGCGCGACGCAATCTCGTGGGCCTGTTCATGCCGCTCGCCTTGATCCTGATCTTCGCGTTGTTCCTGCAGCCTCAGGTGCAGCAATACGTCACGCTCGGCATGTTCGTGATGATGCTCTTCATGGTCGGTGAAGGCATCTACCTCGGCAAGATGATCAACAACAAGATCCGGGTGCGGTTCCCCGAGACCACCGACGGCGGTTTCAAGATCGGGTGGTACGCCTTCGTTCGCGCGTCCCAGATCCGCAAGATGCGCGCTCCCAAGCCGCGAGTCAGCGCCGGCGAGGCCGTCTGACGTCTGTGGACGTACCGACTCGAACCCTCGTGCTCGGTGGAGCCAGATCCGGCAAGTCCGGGCACGCGGAATCGCTTGCCGTGCTCGAGCCGGTTCGCTATGTCGCCACCGGCAGGCGCGACGCCACCGACGAGGATTGGCAGTGCCGTATCGAGCGGCATCGCGCGTCGAGACCGCAACAGTGGTCCACCGTCGAAACCGTCGCATCCCTGTCGGATGTCGTCTCGCAGCCGTGGAACGGCACCACCCTCGTCGACGATCTCGGAGCGTGGCTGACGGGAATGCTGGACGACGCGGCAGCATGGGGGCTACCCCGTGGCACCATCACACCGGCCGTCGACGCTCTGGTCGATGCTGTCGCCGAGTCCACCTCCGCCCTTGTACTCGTCAGCCCCGAAGTAGGACTGTCAGTGGTGCCCGAATCCCGTTCCGGTCGCCTCTTCCGCGACGAGCTGGGACTGCTCAATTCTCGGCTCGCGGCAGTGTGTGACAGGGTTCTGCTGGTCGTCGCAGGGCTCGCGCTGCCCCTCAAGGAACCACCGGCGGACTTCATCACCGCGAAAGGCACAGTGTGACAACTCCTTCGGAAGAAGAATCGGCGTCGTCGCCGTTTCGACCGGTGTCCGCTCCGTCCCACTCGGCTCGATCGGCCGCCGCGGACCGGCAACGGGAATTGACCAAACCGGCCGGAAGCCTCGGCCGCCTCGAGGCGCTCGGTGAGTGGATCGCGTCCTGCCAGGACGCCTGCCCGCCGCGGTCCTTCGAGCGAGTGCGGGTGGTCGTCTTCGCGGGCGATCACGGCGTCGCTGCGCACGGGGTCTCGGCCTATCCTCCCGAGGTGACGGCCCAGATGGTCGAGAACATCCGGGCCGGCGGCGCAGCGGTCAACGTGCTCGCGCACATCGCCGATGCCACGGTGCGGGTCGTCGATGTCGCGGTCGACGCCGATACCGATACGTCGGTGTCCGCGTTCAAGATTCGACGGTCCAGCGGGTCCATCGACCGCGAGGATGCACTCACCGAGGACGAGGTTCGGGCCGCGATCGCTGCCGGAGCCGCCATCGCCGACGAAGAAGTGGACGCCGGCGCGGATCTTCTCATCGCCGGCGACATGGGCATCGGAAACACCACTCCTGCAACGGTATTGATCGCCACCCTGACCGACACCGAACCGGTTGCCGCCGTCGGTCGCGGCACTGGAATCGACGATGCCGGGTGGATCAGGAAGACCGCAGCCATCCGGGATGCCATGCGTAGAGCACGGCCGGTCGCCAAGAACCCCACCGACCTGTTGCGAGTTGCCGGCGGTGCCGACATCGCCGCACTTGCCGGCTTTCTCGCCCAGGCCGCGCATCGGCGAACACCGGTGATCCTCGACGGCCTCGTGGTGACAGCGGCCGCAGTGGTGGCCGAGGACGCCGCAGCCGGAGCACGGGACTGGTGGGTTGCCGGGCATCGATCGGCGGAGCCTGCCCATTCGCTTGCGTTGCGGCACTTGCGTCTCGAACCGATCGTGGAGTTGGAGATGCGTCTCGGAGAAGGCTCGGGTGCACTGGCAGCACTGCCTCTGGTTCGTGCGGGCGTCGGTACGTTGAATTCGATGGCCACCTTTGCCGACTCCGGTGTCAGTTCCGGCGACAGCGAGGCCCACAGCAGTATCGAAGACCACTGACGGTGCGCAGGCGAGCCGATGCACTGGTGCTCGCGTTCTCCTGGTTGACGGTGTTGCCCGTGCGCGGCCCCGACGAGGTCGACAGGCACTCCGCCGGCCGGGCGATAGCGTTGGCTCCGCTCGTCGGTCTTGCCCTCGGCGGCATCTGGGCGGCAGTCCTGTGGGTGTCGGTCACGGCGGGACTGTCGCCACTGCTCGGCGGCCTGCTCACCGTTGCTGCCGCGGCACTGCTGACTCGGGGCATGCATCTCGACGGCTTGGCCGACACCGCAGACGGATTGGGCTGTTACGGCCCACCCGAACGTGCGCGAGAAGTCATGAAGTCCGGCAGTGCGGGGCCGTTCGGAGTTGCGACCATCGCCCTGATCCTGGCGATTCAAGCCGCGAGTGTCGCCCAGCTCGCGGAGCAGCAACTGTGGTGGGCCATCGCTGCCCTGCCGGTGATCGGCCGAGTGTCGGTGGTGCTCGCGTGCCGCCGCGGAACCGACGCGTCGTCGCCGAACGGTTTCGGTGCGCTCGTCGCAGGCACGCAGTCGAACGTGGCTCCGGTGCTGTGGGTGGTTGTCGCAGTGGCGATCTCCGTGTTCGCACGGGGCGATCACCCGTGGCAGGGACCGCTGGTGGTCATTGCCGTCCTGGCGCTCGGAACAGTGGCCACTCGGCACTGTGTCCGACGCTTCGGTGGACTCTCCGGAGACGTGCTCGGAGCAGGAATCGAGACCACCACTGCCCTGGCCGCGATCGGCCTGCTTCTCGGGAGTTAGCGGAGCGTGGTCATCCAACCGTGGGTGTCGGCGAACGTGCCGCGCTGAATGCCGGTGAGCGTGTCACGCAGTGCGAGCGTGATCTCACCCGGCTCGCCGCCCGCGATCTCGAACGTTCCCTCGGTGGACTTGACGCTGCCCACCGGAGTGATGACGGCTGCTGTGCCACAGGCGAACACCTCGGTGATTTCGCCGGAGTCCGCACCCTTGCGCCATTCCTCGGTGGAGATCCGCCGCTCTTCGACGGGGATGCCCGCGTCCGTCGCCAGGGCCAGCAGCGAATCGCGGGTGATGCCGGGGAGAAGTGATCCGGACAGCGACGGCGTCACCAGGCGGGCATCGGAGCCCGAGCCGAAGACGAAGAACAGGTTCATCCCGCCCATTTCCTCGACGTAGCGGCGCTCGGTGGCGTCGAGCCACACCACCTGGTCGCATCCCTCGTCGCTGGCCTGCGCCTGCGCCAGCAGCGATGCAGCGTAGTTACCCGCGAACTTCGCGGCACCCGTGCCGCCCGGTGCCGCCCGGACGTATTCGGTGGACAGCCAGACGCTCACCGGCTTGACGCCTCGGGGGAAGTACGCGCCCGCGGGCGAGGCGATCAGCATGTAGCGGTACGAGTCGGCGGGGCGCACGCCGAGCCCGGCCTCGGTGGAGAACATGTACGGCCGGACATACAGAGCGTCTTCGCCGCCTGCTGCGGGGACCCAGTTGTGGTCGAGTTCGAGAAGCTTCTCGATCGATCCGATGAACAGCTCGTCCGGCAACTCCGGCATCGCCAGACGGCGGGCCGAGGAGCGGAAACGCTCGGCATTGGAGTGCACCCGAAAGGTCGAGAGGTCGCCGTTCGGCTGACGGTAGATCTTGAGGCCTTCGAAGATGGCCTGGCCGTAGTGCAGCACCATCGCGGCCGGGTCGAGTTCGATCGGCCCGTAGGGCGCGATCGTCGCATCGTGCCATCCGCCGTCACGGGTGTAGTCGATGTACACCATGTGATCGGTGAAGTGCTTTCCGAAACCGGGTGCAGCGAGTACAGCGTCGCGCTCCACTGGAGTGGCGGGAGAGGGATGCTGCACGTACGCGAACTCGGAAACACCTGTCATGCCGGAGATCCTATCGTCAAGGCCGTTGCGCTCTCGCGCGGTCACCTGGTCTTCGCTGCGACGAACGGCGGCGCGACAACTTCGCAGCGCAACGCACGCCCACGGACATCGACCTCGACCTCGGTGCCCACCTCCGGTGCGGCTCCCGCGTCGAGCAAAGCGAGAGCGATTCCGATCTTGAGCGACGGCGAGAAGGTGCCGGACGTCGTCGTGCCGATCTGCTGTCCCGAAGACCTGACGGCGAGGCCGGGACGAAGGACACCACGATCGAGTGCCTTCAGTCCGCGCAGCACTCGCGCCGGTCCGCTCGCCTTCTCGGCGGTCAGGGCCTCCTTGCCCCAGAACGCGTCCTTCTTCCACCCTATCGCCCAGCCGCAACGGGCCTCGAGGGGCGAGATGTCCAGTGCCAGTTCGTGTCCGTGCAGCGGGTACCCCATTTCGGTGCGCAGCGTGTCACGCGCGCCGAGCCCGCACACCTGCCCTCCGCGCGCTCTCACCGCAGCCAGGAGGGCACGGAAGAGCGGTTCCACATCTGCTGCCGCGGGAACGAGCTCGTACCCGTGTTCGCCGGTGTATCCGGTTCGGCACACGCGCACCGCTCTCGAATTCCACGTGGCGTCCTCGAACGCCATGTAGTCCATGTCGGTCGGCAGGCCCAGTTCCTGCAGCACCCCTGCCGATTGCGGCCCCTGCACCGCCAGCACTCCGAACTCGCGATGCTGGTTCACCACCGACACGCCCTCGGGTGCCTGCTCGGCCATCGCCGCGACGACGGCGGCGGTATTGGCTGCGTTCGGCACCAGAAAGACATCGTCGTCGGAGACGTAGTACGCGATCAGGTCGTCGACGACACCGCCGGTGTCCGTGCAGCACAGGGTGTACTGCGCCTTGCCGGGTTCGATTCGGTTCAGATCGTTGGTCAGTACGGAGTTCACGAACGCGGCCGCTCCGGGACCGGTGACCGACGCTTTACCGAGGTGTCCGACGTCGAAGAGTCCCACGGTCTCTCGTACCGCCGCGTGCTCGAGAACGACCCCGGCATAGGACACCGGCATGGTCCAGCCGCCGAAAGGTGCGAATGTCGCGCCCAATTCGGTGTGCGCGGCGTGAAGTGGTCCCTCGATCAGCTCGGTGTCCGTCATGGCGGTCACGCTAGCTCACTTCGTGGCGGTCACGGGCCCGGCAGACCGACTGCGTTCGCCGATCGTCCGTCACTAGGATCGAGGTACGTACACGTCAACCCCTACAGGAGCAGCCACGTGCCTTCCCCTTCGACGCCTTCCCGCACTCTCGGACCCGACCTGGTCCTGGCGGGCAAGCTCGGTAAGAAAGTCGACGTTCTCGTCGTCGCGCTGAGTACGAGTGACGACGGCCTCGAACTCGCCATCACCGACGACATTTCCGACGACGCCATCGCAGCAGCGCTACTCGACGCTTTCGAGTCCGTCGGAGCCACCGGCAAGGCCGACGAGCTGGTACGCATTCCCGCACCGTCGGGCCTGTCCGTGGACAGCGTGTTGGCCGTCGGACTCGGCAGCGCAGCCGACATCGACAGCGAGCGCATCCGCCAGTCGGCCGGAACTGCGGCTCGCGCACTGAAGGGCGTGGATACGGCCGCGACGACGTTGTCGGCACTCGACCTCGGCGCGGCCGCGGAGGGGTTCTTCCTCGGCGCGTATCAGTTCACCGAGTTCAAGTCCGCGCTGTCGGCACCGAAGGCCGACGGTCTTCCCCTCGGCCGCGTCGAGTTGCTCGTTCCCGACACTCGCTCCAAGGAAGCCAAGAACGAGCTGGCACGATCGGTCGCCATCGCCGAATCCGTGGCTGTGGCACGCGATTTCGTCAACACCCCGCCGAGCCACCTCTACCCGGAGGAGTTCGCCGCGCAGGCCAAGGCTCTGTGTACCGCGGCCGGCTTGAAGGTCGAGATCCTCGACGACAAGACTCTGGAGAAGGACGGCTACGGCGGCATCCACGGCGTCGGCAAGGGTTCTTCGCGGTTGCCGCGACTGGTTCGACTGACGCACTCGGGCGGTAAGCGGGGCGCGAAGAAGGTCGCCCTGGTCGGCAAGGGAATTACGTTCGACACCGGCGGCATCTCCATCAAACCCGCTGCGGGCATGGAGAACATGACCTCGGACATGGGCGGTGCGGCTGCCGTCATCGCGACGGTGATCCTGGCCGCGAAGGTCGGTCTGCCACTCGATGTCGTCGCGACGGTGCCGATGGCCGAGAACATGCCGTCGGGCACCGCGCAGCGTCCGGGCGATGTGCTGACCCAGTACAGCGGCATCACCGTCGAGGTCATCAACACCGATGCCGAGGGCCGCTTGGTGCTCGCCGACGCGATCGTGCGTGCCTGCGAGGACGATCCGGATTACCTCATCGACACCGCGACGCTCACCGGAGCTCAGGTCGTCGCGCTCGGCAACAGAACGCCGGGCGTGATGGGTACCGACAGCTTCCGCGACCGGGTCGCCGAGATCTCCCAGGCCATCGGCGAGAACGGGTGGGCCATGCCGCTGCCGAAGGAGATTCGACGCGAACTCGACTCCAAGGTGGCCGATCTGGCGAACGTCACCAACGGCCGGGCGGGCGGAATGCTGGCCGCAGCTCTGTTCCTGAAGGAGTTCGTCGCCGATGGCGTCGAATGGGCCCACATCGATGTCGCGGGCCCGGCCTACAACACCGGCGGCCCGTTCGGCTACACCGGCAAGGGCGGCACCGGAGTTCCCGTGCGGACCATGTTCGCGGTTCTCGAAGACATCGTCGAGAACGGCTGATCAGGACCGTCCGTGCGCGAGGAGCAACGTCCTCGCGCACGGACTTCGATCACACGTCGCGCTGCTGCTGTTCGCGCTTCTTGATTATCTTCTGGCGCGCGTCGTGATCGCGCATGCGCTGCGGGTAGCCGGTCTTGCGGACGTCATACACCGGGATCTTCAGGTCGGGTCCGATCTTTCGTGCATATTTTTCATCCAACGGCCGACGAGTCCATTCGCCGTCGTTCGCGATCAGCACGACGGTCAGCGGGGTGACCGTCGTCTTCGGCTCGACGTAGGCCTCGACACCGATTCGCGCGGCGCTCCAATCGGCCAGGTACTGGGCGACCGACCCCTCCGGGGCTCGTTTCGCGCCCCCGCCGCTTCGCTTGAGTCGATCGAACAATCCCACGAGAACATCCTTTTCGTACGGCCGATGGATCACCGGTTCTGGTGCCGGAATGTTGTTACCCGCCAGTTTGCCAGGCGTGTTGCACGCCCTAGGGGAACGGCGAGGCGATAACAATGGAAGGATGACATTAGAGGGTTCAGCTCTCTTGATAGTGAACCAAGGCTCGTGAAGTGAGTTAGTGAATTGCCGAGAGGGAGTGTCGACGTGGGCGCTGTATCGAGCGGAACCTGCTCGATCGGTGCCGTGTGCACCGGTGCCTCCGTCGAATCGAATCACGCAACTCTCGTCCATGAACCCTGTTCCGCCAGCACAATGGTCTGCGACCACAAGTCGTAAGAACTACATCACCCGCATACAACTGTCGAGGAGTCAACAGACATGGCCTTCTCCGTCCAGATGCCAGCTCTTGGTGAGAGCGTCACCGAGGGAACTGTCACGAGGTGGCTCAAACAAGAAGGCGACACCGTCGAAGTCGACGAGCCATTGCTCGAAGTCTCCACGGACAAGGTCGATACCGAGATCCCGTCGCCTGCTGCCGGTGTTCTCACCAAGATCGTCGCTCAGGAAGACGACACCGTCGAGATCGGTGGTGAGCTCGCCCAGATCGGTGACGCGGGCGAGGAATCCTCGTCCGACGCACCGTCCGAGGACGCCGCGCCCGCCGAGGAGTCGGCACCCGAGGAGGCTGCCGAGGAGCCCACTCCCGCGGCCGAGCCCGAGCCGCAGGCCGAGGAGGAGGCACCCGCAGCGAGTGCATCGTCCGACTCGTCCAGCTCGTCCGGATCCGGCACGCCGGTCACGATGCCCGAGCTGGGTGAGTCCGTCACCGAAGGCACAGTGACCCGGTGGCTCAAGGCCGTCGGCGACGAGGTCGCTGTCGACGAGCCGCTGCTCGAAGTGTCCACCGACAAGGTCGACACCGAGATCCCGTCTCCGGTCGCCGGAACTCTGCTAGAGATCTCCGCCGAGGAAGACGACACGGTCGCCGTCGGAGGCCAGCTCGCCGTCATCGGATCGGGATCGCCGGCCGAGAAGGCCCCCGAGGCCACGCCGGAGCCCGAGGCCCCGAAGGCCGAAGAGCCGAAGAAGGAAGAGCCGAAGAAGGAGGCTCCGAAGCAGGAAGCCCCCAAGGCCGAGCCGAAGCCCGAGCCCAAGCAGGAGGCTCCCAAGGCCGCTCCCGCCAAGGAATCGGCACCGTCGGGTGATTCCAGCCCGTACGTCACTCCCCTGGTGCGCAAGCTGGCGTCGGACAACGACGTCGACCTGTCGACGGTGAAGGGCACCGGCGTCGGTGGACGCATCCGCAAGCAGGATGTGCTCGCCGCAGCCGAGGCCAAGAAGGCTCCGGCCGCTCCGGCTGCCGATGCTGCGCCTGCCGCCGCATCGAAGCCCGCTGCCCCGGCCACCGCTGGTGTTCGCCCGGAGCTCGCGCACCTTCGCGGAACCACGCAGAAGATCAACCGGATTCGACAGATCACCGCGAAGAAGACGCGTGAGTCGCTGCAGACCTCTGCACAGCTCACGCAGACCTTCGAGGTCGACGTCACCAAGATCGCGGGCCTGCGCACCAAGGCGAAGGCGAAGTTCGCCGAGAGCGAGGGCGTCAACCTGACGTACCTGCCGTTCTTCGCGAAGGCCGTCGTCGAGGCTCTCAAGGCGCACCCCAACGTCAACGCGAGCATCAACGAGGACGCCAAGGAGATCACATACCACGCCGATGTCCACCTCGGTATCGCCGTGGACACCGAGCAGGGTCTGCTCTCCCCCGTCATCCACAATGCAGGCGATCTGTCGCTCGCCGGAATCGCTCGGGCGATCAACGACATCGCCACCCGTGCACGCTCGGGCGGACTCAAGCCCGACGAGCTGTCCGGTGGCACGTTCACGATCACCAACATCGGCAGCCAGGGCGCGCTGTTCGACACCCCGATCCTGGTTCCGCCGCAGGCGGCCATGCTGGGCACGGGTGCGATCGTCAAGCGTCCGGTCGTCGTCAAGGACGACTCGGGCAACGAGTCGATCGGTGTTCGCTCGATGTGCTACCTGCCGCTCACCTACGACCACCGCCTGGTGGACGGAGCCGACGCGGGACGCTTCCTCACGACGATCAAGCAGCGTCTCGAAGTAGCGTCGTTCGAGGCCGATCTCGGCCTGTAGGCAACCGGCGAATCGCGTCTCTCACGTATTCTCGTGAGAGCGCGAAACATTCGCATCGGAGTCTCGAAAAGAGGGGCACGAACCGTGCATCCGGGGCATCATTCGTTCGCGAATGATGCCCCGTTTGCGTCAAGGAGGCTTTCGTTCACATGCGCGTAGTCATTGCAGGTTCATCAGGTTTGATCGGCACAGCTCTGGTCGCAGCTCTGCGGGGCCGGAGCCACGACGTCACCCGTCTCGTTCGGCGCGCGCCGGCGGGTCCGGACGAATCCCAGTGGGATCCGTCGCGCGGGAGCATCGACACCGCCACGCTCGACGGTGCCGACGCCATCGTCAACCTCTGCGGCGTCGGTATCGGCGACAAGAGATGGTCCGGGGCCTACAAGCAGTTGGTACGAGACAGTCGCATCGCGCCGACCGAGGTGCTCGCGGCGGCTGCCGCCGACGCTGGAGTACCCACCTTGATCAATGCCAGCGGCGTCAACTTCTATGGCGACACCGGCGACCGAGTGGTCGACGAAAGCGCCCCCGTCGGTGAGGGATTTCTCGCCGAGGTCTGTCGAGACTGGGAGAACGCCACCTCGAGGGCGTCGGAAGCCGGTGTCCGAACGATACTTCTGCGCAGCGGTGTGGTGCTGTCGCAACGCGGCGGCATGCTGGGCAAGCTCCGTCCGCTGTACCTGTTCGCACTCGGCGGACGGTTGGGCAGCGGCCGTCAGTACTTCCCGTGGATCTCTCTGGAGGACGAGATCGGTGCCATCGTGCACGGCATCGAGAACGACTCACTGCGAGGGCCGGTGAACATGGTGGGCCCGACTCCCGTGACCAATGCGCAGTTCAACAGTGCGATGTCACGGGCAGTACATCGGCCTGCGCCGTGGGTGGTGCCCGGCTTCGCATTGAAAGCCGTGATCGGCGAGTTCGCCGAGGAGGCCATCCTGACCGGGCCCCGGGCAATTCCGAAGGCTCTCGAAGACGCGGGCTACACCTTCGAGCACAACACGATCGGGGAAGCACTGCGGGTGGCCGTCGGCTCATGACGCGGCGTACCGTTCCGACTCATGAGTGATGCGAACTCTCCGTCGGTCGCAGTGTCGGCACGAGCGAGCTCCGAGCCGGTCGTGGTGCGAGAGTTGGGCACCGTCGAGTACACCGAGGCCTGGGCACTACAGCGCGAGCTGGCCGGTGCCCGGGCGGACGGCGTCGGCTCCGACACGCTGCTGCTGCTCGAGCATCCGTCCGTCTACACCGCGGGGCGGCGTACCTCCGAGGAGGACATGCCGCGGGACGGTACCCCAGTCGTCGAGGTCGATCGTGGCGGCAAGATCACTTGGCACGGTCCGGGCCAATTGGTGGGCTACCCCATCGTCGAACTCGCGCACCCCATCGACGTCGTCAGGTACGTGCGCCGTATCGAAGAAGCGCTGATCTCGGTCGTGTCCGCCTACGGCATCGGCTGCGGGCGCGTCGACGGTAGATCCGGGGTGTGGCTCGCGGCGCAGATGCGAGACGGCGTGTGGCTGCCCGAACGCAAGATCGCTGCGATCGGGGTCCGTGTTCAGCGCGGAGTGACGCTGCACGGTTTCTCTCTGAACTGCAATGCGGCCATGACGGGGTTCGACGCCATCGTGCCGTGTGGCATCGCCGATGCCGGTGTGACGTCGCTGTCGCTGGAGCTGGGCCGAGACGTCTCGATCGGCGACGTCACCCCGGCGGTCACCCGCGCTGTGCTGGCCGCCTTGGACGGGTCGATGCCCGTGCAGGACCACGAGATCGAGCATCCGCCGGTCACGGAGGCGTCGATCAACCCGCAGTTCACGACGGTCCGCTTCGGCGCGTAGCATCGATCCTGTGACTGTGGCCCCAGAAGGACGCAAGCTGCTCCGCCTCGAGATCCGAAACGCGGAGACCCCCATCGAACGCAAACCCAACTGGATCAAGACCAAAGCCAAGATGGGCCCGGAGTACACCGAGCTCAAAGGTCTTGTGAAGCGCGAAGGTCTGCACACGGTGTGCGAGGAAGCCGGCTGCCCCAATATCTACGAATGCTGGGAAGATCGCGAAGCGACCTTCCTCATCGGCGGTGAGCAATGCACCCGCCGTTGCGATTTCTGCCAGATCGACACCGGCAAGCCGGAGGATCTCGATCGAGACGAGCCGCGCCGGGTGGCGGAGTCCGTGCAGGCCATGGGTCTGCGCTACTCCACGATCACCGGCGTCGCTCGGGACGATCTGGAGGACGGCGGCGCGTGGCTGTATGCCGAGACGGTTCGGTACATCAAGAAGCTGAATCCGAACACCGGCGTCGAGCTGCTCATCCCCGACTTCAACGCCAAGCCCGATCAATTGGCCGAGGTCTTCTCGTCGCGCCCCGAGGTGCTGGCTCACAATGTCGAGACGGTGCCGCGCATCTTCAAGCGCATCCGTCCGGCCTTCCGGTACCAGCGGTCGATGGACGTCATCACCGCGGCCCGCGACGACGGCCTGGTCACCAAGTCCAATCTGATCCTCGGCATGGGTGAAACCCCCGAAGAAGTTCAGGAAGCCATTCGCGACCTGCACGAGGCCGGGTGCGACATTCTGACCATCACCCAGTACCTGCGTCCGTCACCGCGCCACCACCCGGTGGAGCGTTGGGTCAAGCCGGAGGAGTTCGTCGAGCACTCCGATTACGCCACCGAGATCGGGTTCGCCGGTGTGCTGGCCGGACCGTTGGTCCGCTCCTCGTACCGCGCGGGTCGCCTGTACGCACAGGCCATGGCCCATCACGGACGAGAACTGCCCGAGAGCATGAGTCACCTCACCGATGGTGGCGAAGCTTCTCAGGAGGCCAGTTCGCTGATGGCACGTCTGGCGGCTCGCTGATCGTCGTCGGCCAACCCGGCGCGGTGCACGTGAGCGCCGGCACAGGACGTATCCTGTGAAGCATGGCGAACGGCAGTAAGGCTGGCAAAGCAGCGAAGCCCAGCAAGGAAGTAAAAGCAGCTGCCAAGGCGGCGCGCAAGCAGGCATCGAGGGAACGACGCAAGCAGCTCTGGCAGGCGTTTCAGATGCAGCGCAAGGACGACAAGGTTCTCCTTCCGCTGATGATCGGAGCGGTCGTCGGGCTGGGACTCGTCGGATTTCTGATCGGTCTCGCGTTCGGATTCCAGTGGTTCCTGCTCCCCATCGGCTTGCTTCTCGGTGTGCTCGTCGCCTTCATCATCTTCGGCCGCCGGGTACAGAAATCTGTGTACAAGAAGGCCGACGGCCAGGCCGGCGCAGCCGCCTGGGCGCTCGACAATCTGCAGGGCTCGTGGCGGGTGACCAATGCGATCGCCGGAACCACCCATCTCGACGCCGTGCATCGCGTCATCGGTAAGCCGGGTGTCATTCTCGTGGCCGAGGGTGCACCTCACCGCGTGAAGTCACTGCTGGCCCAGGAGAAGAAGAAGACCGCCCGCCTGGTGGGCGACACCCCGATCTACGACATCATCGTCGGAAACGAAGAGAACCAGATCCCGCTCTCGGGTCTGCAGAAATATCTTGCGAAGTTGCCGAAGAACATCGACGGCAAGCGCATGGACACCATCGAATCGCGGCTCTCCGCTCTGGGCACCAAGGGTGGCCCGGCCATGCCGAAGGGCCCCGTTCCCGGCGGAGCCAAGATGAAGGGCGTCCAGCGAACCATGAAGCGCCGCTAGCCACTCACGACCACTCCGACAGCCCTGGTGCGAAGACCCCTCAGCGGGTCCGCAGCAGGGCTGTTCCCGTTGCCCGGTCGTGCATGCCGCGGCCATCCATGTCGGTGATCACGGCCGGAACGACGAACAGCAGGATCAACTGCCGAACCAGTGCACGGACGAAGCCGACTCGTGCGTGTGCGTCGATGCGGCCCACCTGAATACCGACGATGAACTGCCCCGGGGTGAACGAGAACAGCGAGACGGTCACCAGACCGACGCCGAACCACACGGCCAACACGATCGTCGAGATCAGTCCGCTCGTGGTGTAGCCACCGAGAATCAACGACGCAACGCCGGTCGCCATCGTCCAGTCGAGCACCAGCGCGAGAACTCGGCGCCCGGTACCGGCCAGAGAGCCGACCCCCTGCTTCGGTAGGCCCAACTCCTCACCACGGAAGTTCTGGGGTTCTCGCGGGTTCGCAGCCGCCGGTCCGGACAACCAGGACCCTGTCATTCGTGCCATGATTTCCAGGATAGGCGCGGTCGGGTACACGGGAAAACACACGGACGTACTGTTGTTCGTGCCACTCGTGAACCAGGACGCGTAACACGGGCGAAACACGAGCTTGACGGGCGGGCAACACCATGTCCATAACGTCAGGTTGACGGACTCAACAAAGGAGCAAAAGCGTGGCGTTTTCCACGGCCCAAGAGGTCATCAAGTTCATCGCGGATGAAGGAATCGAATACGTCGACATCCGGTTCACGGATCTGCCGGGCGCACAGCAGCACTTCTCTATCGCCGCGAAGGCGTTCACGGCGGACACCCTGGAAGACGGCCTCGCGTTCGACGGTTCGTCCGTCCGCGGATTCCAGTCCATCCACGAGTCCGACATGATTCTGCTTCCGGACTACGCCACCGCTCAGGTCGATCCCTTCCGCAACGCGAAGACGCTGAACATCGACTTCTTCGTCCACGATCCGTTCACGCGTGAGGCCTACAGCCGCGACCCGCGCAACGTCGCACGCAAGGCCGAGGAGTACTTGGCCAGCACCGGCATCGCCGACACCGCGTACTTCGGTGCCGAGGCCGAGTTCTACATCTTCGATTCCGTGCGCTTCGATTCGCAGGCGAACGGCGCTTTCTACGAGGTCGATTCGTCCTCGGGTTGGTGGAACACCGGGGCCGAGACCGAGGCCGACGGCAGCCCGAACCTCGGTTACAAGGTTCGCTTCAAGGGTGGCTACTTCCCCGTCGCTCCGTACGACCACTACGTGGACCTGCGCGATCAGATCTCGACGAACCTGCAGAACGCAGGCTTCGAACTCGAGCGTGCGCACCACGAGGTCGGCACCGGTGGACAGCAGGAGATCAACTACAAGTTCAACACGCTGCTCCGCGCGGCAGACGATCTGCAGCTGTTCAAGTACATCGTCAAGAACACCGCATGGCAGAACGGCAAGTCGGCGACATTCATGCCGAAGCCGCTGTTCGGAGACAACGGCTCGGGCATGCACGTGCACCAGTCGCTGTGGAAGGACGGCAAGCCCCTCTTCCACGACGAGGCCGGATACGCCGGGCTGTCGGATCTCGCCCGTCACTACATCGGCGGCATCCTGCACCATGCGCCGTCGCTGTTGGCATTCACCAACCCCACGATCAACTCGTACCACCGTCTGGTGCCGGGCTACGAAGCCCCCATCAACTTGGTCTACAGCCAGCGCAACCGCTCCGCTGCGGTCCGTATCCCGATCACCGGCAACAACCCGAAGGCAAAGCGCCTCGAGTTCCGTGCGCCGGACTCCTCGGGCAACCCGTACCTGAACTTCGCTGCTCAGATGATGGCCGGCCTGGACGGAATCAAGAACAAGATCGAGCCGATGGCTCCGGTCGACAAGGATCTCTACGAGTTGCCGCCCGAGGAGGCCAAGAACATTCCTCAGGCACCGACCTCGCTGAACGCGGTCATCGACCGGCTCGAGGCCGACCACGACTACCTCACCGAGGGTGGCGTGTTCACGACCGACCTGATCGAGACCTGGATCTCGCTCAAGCGTGAGCAGGAAATCGCTCCCGTCAACCTGCGTCCGCACCCGTACGAGTTCTCCCTGTACTACGACGTGTGATCGACCTGACTTCGCACTGAGAACGCCCGGCCGATTCTTTCGGCCGGGCGTTTTCGTGTTCTGGATTGTTTCTGTTCCGTGCCGATTCCGGCAAATTGCAACAGAATTCGACCCGGTCGGCGTTTGATAGTCGGTACGTGGGGTAAAGACCTGTATCTGCTGAGGGCGAACAGAGGACAACGAACTTCATGGACGCACTGTGGGAATTCATCGTCGGACGACGAAGGCAGTTGGCGATCGACTCTTATCTACATGTCTCGGCCGTCGTGCAATGCGTGATCATCGCGACCGTTATCGGCGTCGCCATCGGAATCCTCGTCTACCGCAGTCCCGCCGGATCTGCCGTCGCGACAGCCCTGGCGAGTACCGTGCTGACGATTCCGTCGTTCGCTCTGTTGGGTCTGCTCATTCCCATACTGGGACTGGGCGTTCGACCGACGGTGACCGCCCTGGTCCTGTACTCACTGCTCCCGATCATCCGAAACACGGTGGTCGGCCTCGATGCCGTGAATCCGGCGGTCACCGATGCCGCCCGCGGAATCGGGATGAGCCGCATTCTTGTGTTGCGGCGCATCGAGATTCCTCTCGCATGGCCCTCGATTCTGACCGGGATGCGCGTCAGCACGCAGTTGGCCATGGGCATCCTGGCCATCGCTGCGTACGCCAAAGGCCCTGGCCTGGGCAACCTGCTGTTCTCCGGGCTGGCCCGAGTGGGCAGCCCGACCGCCGTCCCACAGGCACTGACCGGCACCATCCTCATCGTCCTGCTGGCGTTGATCCTCGATGGGATCTACGTCGTGATCGGCAAACTGACCACCTCGAGGGGTATCCGTGAGTGAGAAAACCACCGTATCCGGCGTAGAAATCGTCTTGGAGAACGTGACCAAGAGCTACCCGGGCCAAAAGGACGCCGCCGTGGACAACGTGTCCATGACCATCCCCGCGGGCGAAGTCGTCGTGCTGGTCGGGCCTTCAGGTTGCGGCAAAACGACAACCATGCGCATGATCAACCGGCTGATAGAGCCGACGTCGGGCCGCATCACCATCGGCGGTGAGGATGCACTGTCGATCAACCCGAACGAGCTGCGCCGCACTATCGGCTACTCGATCCAGCAGGCAGGTCTGTTCCCACACATGACGATTGCCGAGAACGTCGGCATGGTTCCGGGTCTGATCGGCTGGAAGAAGCCGAGGATATCGGATCGCATCGACGAAATGCTGGACCTCGTTGGTCTCGATCCATCGTTGTACCGCGAGCGCTATCCGCGCCAGCTGTCCGGTGGCCAGCAGCAACGCGTCGGTGTCGCACGCGCGCTCGCTGCCGACCCCCCGGTACTGCTCATGGACGAGCCTTTCGGTGCCGTCGATCCGATCACCCGCGGTTTGCTCCAGGACGAATTGATGCGCCTACAAGCCGAATTGGGCAAGACGATCGTATTCGTCACGCACGACTTCGACGAAGCCGTCAAGCTCGGTGATCGGATTGCCGTGCTGGGCAACCAATCTCGGATTCTGCAGTTCGATACACCCGAAGCAGTTCTGGCAAATCCGGCCGACGAGACCGTCGCCGGATTCGTCGGCTCAGGTGCAGCGTTGAAGCAGTTGACGCTGATGCGTGTACGAGACATCGAATTGTCGGATGTACCGGTCATGGGCGAGGACGAGTCGGTCGAGTCGATGAACACGGCGCTCGGAAGAGACCCAGAAGCGTGGGGAATCATTCTCGACGCTCGTCGGCGACCGATTCGGTGGACCGATCGTCGCCACCTCACCGACGCGAAGAGCTTGCGCGACGTCGGCGTGCCGATGGGCGAAATGGTCTCCACTCAGTCGACTCTGCAAGATGCTCTGGAAGCGCTGCTCGCGGAGGGCAACGCGACCGCCACGGTCACCGGTAAACGTGGCGAGTACGCCGGAACCATCACCATCGAGCAACTGATCGACACCATCAAAACCATTCGTTCGCAGCATGCTCACGACCATGACGACGACAGTGCTGAAGGTCATGACTCGAACGTTGTTCGCGACGACGTGGCCACGGGAAGCGCGTCGTGACTTCCGCCGCGGAGACCTCCGCCGTCGACGCCTCAGCGGACGACGGTACGGCGCGGACGGCACAGCAGGCGGCCAAGCGCGCGGAGCGTATTCGCTTGCTGGTGCAACCCGCGATCATCGTGGTGGTCGTTGTCGTTCTTCTTGCCTACACGTTCACCCGCGACTTGAGTGCCACGCAGAAGGAGACGCTGAACGCGAGCACTCTGTTCCAGCGGCTGTCCGAGCACGTCGTCATCACGATCGTCGTCACCGCGCTCGTGCTCGCGATCGCTGTTCCTCTCGGAATACTGTTGACCCGTAACGGCTACCGAAGATTGGCACCGGTATTCATCGGTATCGCCAACATCGGTCAAGCTGCCCCGGCGGTCGGCCTGTTGGTGTTGCTCTTCCTCGCAACGGGCAAAACCGGTTTCTGGATCGGCGTACTGCCCATCGCGTTCTACTCACTCCTTCCCGTTCTCCGAAACACGATGCTCGGCTTCCAACAGGTCGATCCGAGTTACATCGATGCTGCACGCGGACAGGGCATGTCCAGCAGCGGCATCCTGTGGCGCATCGAGTTTCCGCTGGCGGTGCCGTACATGTTGGCCGGTCTGCGCACGTCGCTCGTGCTCGCGGTCGGTACGGCCACACTGAGCTTCCTCGTGGGAGCGGGCGGCCTCGGGGTTCTGATCGACACCGGCTACAAGCTCTATCAGCCACTGATTCTCGTCGTGGGAGGCGTTCTCGCCGTCGCTCTCGCGTTGTTCGTCGACTGGCTCGGAGCACTCGCCGAGGCCTATCTCGGACCGAAAGGACTCCGCTGATGCGGCGCTCGACAAGACAACTCGTGGCACTCTGCGCGATCACCACGATCGCATTGACGGGCTGCGGTCTGCAGTCGGGTGGTGCCGTGCCACTGTCCGTCGAACCCGGGAGCATCGAAGTAATGCCGGGTCTCGAGGGTGCCGAACTGACCGTCGGATCCAAAGACTTCACCGAGCAGATCGTGTTGGGCTACATCCTCGAGTTCGCGCTCTCCGCTGCCGGTGCCGACGTTCGCGACCTGACGAATATCTCGGGTTCGAACAGCACCCGCCAAGCCATGGTCGCCGGGCAGGTCGACGTCACCTACGAGTACACCGGAACCGGCTGGATCAACTATCTGGGCAACGAAAGTCCCATCACGGACGCAGCCGAGCAGTTCGACGCGGTACGCGACGCGGACGTCGCCAACGGATTGACGTGGGTCAATCCTGCGCCGATGGACAACACGTACGCGCTCGCGATGAACCAGACGACTGCCGAACAGACCGGGGTGAAGACACTCTCGGATTACGCAGCACTCGTCGCGAGTGATCCGGCCGCGTCGTCGTTGTGTGTGGAGACGGAGTTCAACTCCCGACAGGACGGATTTCCCGGCCTGGCCGCAACGTACGGTTTCGATCCCGATGCCGTACCCCGTCAGATTCTGCAGACCGGAATCATCTACCAGGCAACTGCCGACGGTTCGCAGTGCAAGTTCGGTGAAGTGTTCACCACCGACGGCCGCATCAAGGGCTTGAATCTTGTTGTCCTCGAAGACGACAAGAGCTTTTTCCCGCGGTACAACGCCACCGTCGTCATTCGTTCGTCGATCGCCGAGCAGTACCCGCAGATCGCCGAGATCACCGCTCCGATCTCCGCCGCACTGACCAATGCCGAGATAACCGAGCTGAACAAGCAGGTAGACGTCGACGGCCGTGAACCGGCCGATGTCGCGCGGGATTGGATGGTCGACAAAGGTTTCGTCACCGCCGGCGCGGACTAGCCGTTACGTGCACCGACCCGTGAGGAATCCTCTGACGCGGCAATCGACACGCGGTTCGATAGCCCTGTGCAGCGTTGTGATGACGGTACTGACGAGTTGCGGTCTGCAGTCGGGTAGTGCAGTGCCGCTGCCCGTCGAACCCGGCAGTATCCAACCCGTGCCGGGGCTCGACGGCGCAAAATTGATAGTCGGCTCGAAGGAATTCACCGAGCAGGTGATCCTGGGTTACATACTCGAATTCGGGCTGGTGGCGGCCGGAGCCGACGTCCGAGACCTCACCAACATTTCGGGGTCCAACAGCACCCGCCAAGCCATGGTCTCCGGGCAGGTGGACGTCACCTACGAATACACGGGTACAGCGTGGATCAACTTCTTGGGGAACGAGACCGCTATCCCGGATGCCACCGGGCAGTTCGAGGCCTTGCGCGACCAGGACGCAGGCAACGGCCTCACGTGGGTCAACCCTGCACCTATGGACAACACGTACGCGCTCGCCATGAATCGGGCAACAGCGGACGCGACGGGCATCGAGACGCTCTCGGATTACGCCGCGCTCGCCGAGACCGATCCCGCCGCGGCACAGACCTGCGTGGAGACGGAGTTCAATTCACGACAGGACGGGTTTCCGGGCATGGCCGCTGCCTACGGCTTCGACCCCGATGTCGTTCCGCGGCAGGTGTTGCAGGGCGGCATCATCTATCAAGCGACCGCCGACGGCTCGCAGTGCACATTCGGTGAGGTGTTCACCACCGACGGCCGGATCAAAGGTCTCGATCTGGTAGTGATCGAAGACGACAAGAGCTTCTTTCCCCGCTACAACGCCACGGTCGTGCTGCGCACGCCCATTGCCGAGCAGTACCCGGAGATCGCCGAGGTCACCGCTCCGATCTCCGCGGCGTTGACCAACGCCGAGATCACCGAGCTCAACCGGCAGGTGGACATCGATGGCCGCGAGCCGGCAGACGTCGCACGAGACTGGATGGTCCAGCAGGGATTCGTCACCGTCGGGACCGACTAGTTCCCGCCGAAGGTCCTCTCCACCACTGCCTTTGCCCGACGCGTCACACGCAGGTAGTTGTCGAGGAACGCTCCGGCGTCGCCGTTCTCCCAGCCCGCCACCTGCGCGACTGCGGAGAGCACAGCTCCCGGCCGCGGCAGCTGATCGGTGGGCTTGCCGCGCACCAGCACCAGCGCGTTGCGTGCCTTCGTCGCGAGAATCCATGCTTCCCTGAGCAATTCGACGTCGGTTTCGCTCATGAGCTCGGCTGCGCCGATGGCGTCGAGTGACTGCAGGGTCGACGTGTTGTGCAGCGTCAGAACCTTGTGTGCGTACCTGAGCTGAATGAGCTGGACGGTCCACTCGATATCGGCCAGTCCCCCGCGTCCCAGCTTGGTGTGGGTGGCAGGGTCGGCTCCCTTGGGCAGCCGTTCGGAATCGATGCGCGCCTTGATGCGTCTGATTTCGCGGACCGCGTCGGCGGACACTCCGCCCTCGGGGTATCGCACCTTGTCGGCCATCAGCAGGAACCGAATGCCGAGATCCTGATCGCCGGCCACCTGGTGTGCCCGCAGTAGAGCCTGGACTTCCCAGGCCTGCGCCCACTGCGCGTAGTACGCGGCGTACGACGCGAGGGTGCGCACCACCGGCCCGTTGCGGCCTTCGGGCCGAAGGCCGGTGTCGACCTCGAGGGGTGGGTCGGTGCTGGGCGCGCCGAGCAACTTCCGGATGCGGTCGGCAATGGTGTTGGCCCACTTGACCGCAACGGTCTCGTCGACGCCGTCCACCGGTTCGCAGACGAACAGCACGTCCGCGTCGCTGCCGTAGCCGAGCTCCCCGCCGCCGAGGCGACCCATGCCGATGACGGCGAGAGTTGCGGGAGCAGGTTCACCGCGCTCCTTCTCGCTGGCGCGGACGGCAGCCGCAAGCGCGGCGTTGATGACCGCTGCCCATACCGAGGACAACGCACGGCACACCTGAGGTACGTCCAGCATGCCCAGGATGTCTGCCGAGGCCACCCGTGCCAGTTCGTGACGCCGCAGCGCCCTGGCAGCATTGATCGCTCGTACCGGATCCTCGTAGCGGGCCGAGGACGACAGGATGGCGCGGTAGGTCTCTTCCGGCTCGACGTCGAGCAGACGCGGGCCGGTGGGGCCGTCGGCGAACAACCGAATGACCTCGGGGGCCTTGATCAGTAGGTCCGGTACGTAGGCCGAGGAGCCGAGCACGATCATCAGTCGCTGGGCCACAGCTCCTTCGTCGCGCAGCACTCGCAGAAACCACGTCTGCTCCCCCGCCGATTCCGACAATCGGCGGTAGTTGAGCAGCCCGGCGTCGGGATCGGGTGTGTCGGCGAGCCATTCCAGCAGCGTCGGAAGCAACACGGCTTGAATCTGACCGCGACGGGTGCCCGAGCCGACGAGCGCACGAAGGTGGCCCAACGCGTTCTGCGGGGTCGCGTAGCCGAGTGCGGCGAGCTGACGCGTCGCGGCATCCGGGGTCAATCGCACTGTCTCCGAGTCGAACTTGACCACCGAGTCCAGCAGAGGCCGGTAGAAGAGCTTCGCGTGCAACCGTCTGATGCGTTGCGCATTCCGCTTGATCTCGGCGTTCAGCACACCGAGCGCATCGCGGTTGCCGTCCGGTCGCATGTGCGCCGAACGAGCCAGCCACCGCAGCGCTTCCTCGTCGTCCTGCGGAGGCAGGGTGTGTGTGCGACGCATCCGCTGCATCTGCAGCCGGTGCTCGATCAGCCGAAGAAACTCGTAGGACGCCGTCAGATTCGCAGCGTCGTCGCGGCCGATGTAACCACCGTCGGTCAGTGCCGACAACGCGTCGACGGTGCCGAGAACGCGCAGCGACTCGTCGGTTCGACCGTGCACCAATTGCAGGAGCTGAACGGCGAATTCCACGTCCCGCAGGCTGCCGCGTCCGAGTTTGATCTCGCGCTCGCGGAGTTCGGGCGGCACCATCTCCTCGACGCGACGCCGCATCGCTCGCACTTCGGGCACGAAGTCCTCGCGCTGGCTGGCCAACCACACCATCGGGTTGACCGCAGCGACGTAGTCGTCGCCCAGCGCGATGTCGCCCGTCATGGGACGGGCCTTCAGCAATGCCTGGAACTCCCAGGTCTTGGCCCAGCGCTTGTAGTACGCGACGTGCGAATCCAGGGTGCGGACCAGTTCGCCGCGCTTGCCCTCGGGACGCAGTGCCGCGTCCACTTCGAAGAATGCCGAGGATCCGATGCGCATCATCTCACCGGCGATGCGGCTGGCCTGCGCGTCGGCGGGCTCGGCGACGAACACGACATCGACGTCGGAGACGTAATTGAGTTCGCGCGCACCGCATTTGCCCATCGCGACAACGGCCAGACGCGTCGGACACGGGGCGTCCGGGCACACGGTGGCCACGGCGACTGCCAGTGCTGCGGTGAGCGCGGCGTCGGCCATATCGGACAGCTGCGACCCGACCACCGTGTACGGCAGGACGGGCTCGTTCTCTACCGTCGCGGCGAGGTCGTAGGCGGCCAACACCATGATCTGGTCGCGGTACTTCTTGCGCAGCGCGATCACGGCGGGCGGTCCGGTGAGCGACGCGCGGTACAGGTCCGGTGCGGCATTGGGCCCGGTCTCGGGCTCGGCCCCCACTGCCTCGAGCAGTTCCGCGACCAGGGTGGCCTTGGTGGGGAGCTCGATCTTCGCCGACACCCCGCTGCTCTGACCTTCCTTGGTCAACAGCAGACGCCAGGTGCTGTCGTCGGCCACGAGATGATCGGCGAGCGCACTCGAAGCGCCGACGAGACCGAGGATGCGGCCACGGAATCCCTTGTCGGTGCGCAGTGCAGTATCGAATTCCGTCCACGCGGCACCGAGCAACTCGTACATCCGCACCAGGGTGCGTAGAGCGAGGTCCGCGTTCGGCGCGCGCGAGAGCGACCACAGCAGCTCGAGGCTTTCTTCCCCCGTCCAGCCGAGGGTGCGCAGGTCGGACGGCGCAGTTTCTTCGACGAGGCCGAGACGGCCCGGTCCGGGAACGACGGATCTGGAGGTCGGAGGACGCACCATCAGAATCCACCTCGGGGTGCCACAGGTTTACCTCGTCGTCAGTGCACAGCAACGCGAAGGCGCTCGCGTCGGCATCGGAACTACCATTGAAGGATCGACTAGAACGTAGCCCATGACGACGCCGTGCCGTTAAAGACCCAGGTAGGCCTTCAGCTCGTACGGCGTGACGTGGCTGCGGTATTCCTCCCACTCGCGACGCTTGTTGCGGAGGAAGAAGTCGAAGACGTGCTCGCCCAATGCTTCGGCGACCAGTTCGGAGCCTTCCATCGCGTTCAGTGCCTGATCGAGGTTGCCCGGCAGCTCCTTGTAGCCCATGGCGCGACGCTCGGCGGAGGTCAACGCCCAGACGTCTTCCTCGGCCTCGGGCGGAAGGGTGTAGCCCTTCTCGATTCCGCGAAGGCCGGCCGCGAGCAGCACCGCGAACGCCAGGTACGGGTTGCAGGCGGAGTCGGGGCTCCGGATCTCGACGCGACGCGAGGATGCCTTGTTCGGGGTGTACATCGGCACGCGGATCAGGGCCGAGCGATTCGCCGGTCCCCACGACGCGGCGGTCGGTGCCTCGCCGCCACGCACCAGCCGCTTGTAGGAGTTGACCCACTGGTTGGTCACGGCGCTGATCTCGTTGGCGTGCTCGAGGATGCCGGCGATGAAGGACTTGCCGGTCTCGGACAGCTGCATCGGATCGTCCGGGTTGTGGAAGGCGTTGGCGTCGCCCTCGAACAAGCTCATGTGGGTGTGCATCGCCGAGCCGGCCTGGTCGCTGAACGGCTTGGGCATGAACGTCGCGCGCACACCCTCCTCGATGGCAACTTCCTTGACCACGTAGCGGAAGGTCATGATGTTGTCGGCCATCGACAGTGCATCGGCGTAGCGGAGATCGATCTCCTGCTGGCCCGGTGCGGCCTCGTGGTGGCTGAACTCGACCGAGATTCCCATCGACTCCAGCGCGTCGATGGCGTGCCTGCGGAAGTTCGGGGCCGAGTCGTGCACGGCCTGATCGAAGTAGCCGCCGTTGTCTGCGGGGGTCGGCGGTGAGCCGTCCTGCGGGACGTCCTTGAGCAGGAAGAATTCGATCTCGGGGTGCACGTAGCAGCTGAACCCGAGGTCTGCGGCCTTACTCAACTGGCGCCGCAGCACGTGGCGCGAGTCGGCCCAGGACGGCGAGCCGTCGGGCATGGCGATGTCGCAGAACATCCGCGCGGAGTGCTGGTGACCCTTGCTGGTGGACCAGGGCAGAATCTGGAACGTCGACGGATCGGGCTTGGCCACGGTGTCGGCCTCGGAGACACGGGCGAATCCTTCGATGGCGCTACCGTCGAAACCGATTCCCTCGTCGAATGCCCCTTCGAGCTCGGCGGGGGCGATGGCCACCGACTTGAGGTACCCGAGAACGTCGGTGAACCAGAGGCGGACGAAACGAATGTCGCGCTCTTCGAGGGTCCGGAGCACGAATTCCTTTTGACGATCCATGAACGCGAGAGTAAGCAAACGGAGTTAAATCTGTGTTACATCGTGAATTCGGTCTCACTTCGTGAAACTCTCTGCCTACTTTTCAGGGCGTGAGGTAGCACGTCAGCACCGTAATCCGTCCTCCGGCGGAACCAGATCGACGAGATAGTTCACCAACGGATCGTCGACGCACTCGACGCCCGAGAAGGCGACCGTGTGCTGGGTGCCCTCGTAGGTCACCAGATCTGCGCGCAGCTGCGCAGCCAACTCCACCCCCGCCTGATAGGGCGTGGCCGGATCGTTGGTCGTCGAGACGACCACCAGCGTCGGCAGTCCCTCCACGTCGACGATATGCGGATTACTCGTGTTCGGCACCGGCCAGAAGGCACACAGGTCGAGCGGCGCGTTGCCCGTCGCCCGGCCGTCGTCGAGATACGGCGCGGCCGCACGGAACCTGGCGTCCGCCTCGTCGGCCTCTGCGCGATCGGTGGTCGGCGGGCCGTCGACGCATCGAACGGCGTTGAACGCGTCGTCGATGTTGGTGTAGCTGCCGTCCTCCAGCCGTCCGGAGTAGGTGTCGGCGAGTCGGAGCAGGGTGTCGCCCCGACCGTCGCCCAATTCGTTCAAGCCGGCCCGCAGCAGACGCCACAGCTGCTGCGAGTACAGCGCCTGCTGAGCACCGGTGATCGCATCGTCGTAGCTGAGCCCGCGGGGGTCGGTCGTCTCGGCCGGCCGGTCGATCAGGGGGTCGACCAGCGATCGGAACTGCTCGACGGCCTGCGCCGGGTCGGTGCCGAGCGGGCAGGTCTCGGTCTGTGCGCAGTCCGTGGCGAACTCGTCGAACGCGGTCTGGAACGCCGCACCCTGGGCGACGGCCTCGTCGACGGGTGACTGGTCGGGATCGAGCGCGCCGTCGAGCACCATCGCGCGCACGTTCGACGGGAACTCCTCCGCGTACGCGGTCCCGATCCGGGTCCCGTAGGAGTAGCCGATGTAGGTCAGCTTCTCGTCGCCCAGAACCGCTCGAATGACGTCCATGTCGCGCACCACTTCCCGGGTACCGACGTGCTCGAGCACATCCGTCCCCGTCCGCTCGACGCAGTTCTCGGCGTAGTCACGGTGTTCGGCCTCGGTCGCTGCGATGCCTTCGGGGCTGACGTCCACATCCGGTTCGCGACGTTCCTGGTCGACCTCCTCGGACGTCAGGCACCGCACTTCCGGCTCGGATGCGCCGATTCCGCGTGGGTCGAAGCCGATCCGGTCGAAGCGATCGGTCACGGTGGTGCCCGCGGCCTGCTCGGCCAGGTAGAGCCCCGAGGAGCCGGGCCCGCCTGGATTCATCAATATCGAGCCGATCTTCTCGCCGGTCGCCTTCGTCCGCGAGATGGCGACCTCGATGGTCGTGCCGGTGGGATCGGCGTAGTCGAGCGGCACGGTCACCATCGCGCACTCGACGGAGCCGCCCAGTTCGCTGCCGTCGGTGTTGTACCGGTCGCAGGATTCCCACTGCAGGGTCTGGGTGTAGAAATTCTCGAGCCCCGCAGGGATGGGACCGGCGACGGATGCCGGCGACGACGCCTCGGAGTTCTCCGGTGTGGCTGTGGGCTCGGGGCCGGAGCAGCCCGCGAGGACCACGGCGACCGCGGACAGCGCCACGACCGTGCTCCTGGTGCGCGTTCTCATGCCACGATCGTGCCAGGTCCTGCGAGCGCGCCTCGTTCTCGCTGCCCGGCGAGGACGCCGTCGGAGCACTAGCGTGGACGCCGTGCAGGCACTCCGACTCGCCCTCGCCCAGATCAATTCCGTCGTCGGTGATCTCGCCGCGAACTCCGCGGCGATCGTCGAGTGGACGGTCCGCGCGGCCCACGACGGAGCCAACGTGGTGGTGTTTCCCGAAATGGCGCTCACGGGATACCCCGTCGAGGATCTGGCCCTGCGACCGTCGTTCGCCGCCGCATCGGTTCGTGCCCTCACCGAGTTGGCGACAGCCCTGGACAAGGCCGGATGCGGCGACCGCATCGTGGTGGTCGGCTACCTCGATCGCGACGCCGAGGGCTCGCGGAACAGCGCGGCGGTGATCGTCGACGGGCGGGTGACGACTCGATACGACAAGCATTCGCTCCCCACCTACCGAGTGTTCGACGAGGCCCGCTACTTCGCTCCCGGATCGTGCTTGAGCATCGTCGCGGTCAACGGAGTGAGACTGGGTGTCGTTGTCTGCGAAGACATCTGGCAACCGGGCGGCTCCGTGCCTGCCTATGCCGCGGCCGGGGTGGACATGCTGCTCTGCCTCAATGCCAGCCACTTCGAACAGGGCAAGGACGAGGTGCGGCGCTCCATCGCCCGGCGCCGAGCAACAGAGACCGGAGCGCCGATCGCCTACGTCAACGTCGTCGGCGGACAGGACGAGCTGGTGTTCGACGGGGCGAGCTTCGTCGTCGGGCCGGACGGTTCCACCTGGGGCCGCTCCCCCCAATTCGTCGAGCATCTCCTGATCGTCGACGTCGACGCCCCGGCTGCACCACATCCCGACGCGGCCGAGGTACCCGGCTGGACCATCGACCGGGTGACGCTCCCCGACGCGGCCGTCACCGGCTGGCAGCGAGCCGAACCGTATCTCGCAGAGATCGCGAGCACCGAGGAACAGGTATGGGGTGCGCTGGTCACCGGTCTACGAGACTACTTGCACAAGAACGGCTTTCGGTCGGTCGCCCTCGGATTGTCCGGCGGCATCGACTCGGCGGTGGTCGCGGCCATCGCCGTCGACGCACTCGGTAGCGATGCGGTACACGCAGTATCGATGCCCTCTACCTACTCGTCGGATCACTCCCGCACCGACGCAGAGGAATTCGCGTCGCGCACCGGCATCCATTTCAGCGTCGAGCCGATTGCAGACATGGTCGCCTGCTACGTCGACCAGCTGCACCTGACCGGCCTGGCCGAGGAGAACATTCAGGCACGGTGCCGGGGCATGGTGTTGATGGCACTGTCGAACACCTCCGGCCATCTGGTGCTGGCGACCGGAAACAAATCCGAACTGGCCGTTGGCTATTCGACGATCTACGGTGATGCCGTCGGCGGCTTCGCACCGATCAAGGATGTACCGAAGTCGCTCGTATGGGATCTGGCGCGCTGGCGGAACAAGTCCGCTGCCGACCGTGGGGACATCCCACCGATTCCCGAGTCGAGCATCGACAAACCACCGTCCGCCGAACTCCGTCCCGGACAACTCGACACCGACTCGTTGCCCGATTACGACGAACTCGACGCCATACTGTTCCGGTACGTGGACCACGACCAAGGCTTTGCGGACATCGTGGCGGCCGGTTTCGACGCGGCGGTGGTCGCGGACATCCTGCGCAAGGTCGACGCGTCCGAGTACAAGCGGCGTCAGTATCCGATCGGTACCAAGGTCACCTCTCGTGCGTTCGGGCGCGACCGCCGCATGCCGATCACCAACGGTTGGCGCGACTACGCGGCCCTCGACGAGGTGTGACGAATTGCACTGCCGGTAGCGCTCCGGCAGGTCGCGTGCAGTGGCAGACTCGAGCACGTCATCACACCCCATCCCGGGGACCCGCCGAGCGGGCCTCGAGGACCAGAAAGGGACAAAGATGTCCGACACTGCTGTGTACGGCGGATCTGCTCAGGAAGCACCCTCCACCGCACTGACCCGTAAGACCCGCACGCACCACCTTCTCCAGATGAAGGCGGACGGCGAGCGCTGGGGAATGCTCACCGCATACGACTACTCCAGCGCCCGCATCTTCGAGGAGGCCGGAGTTCCTGTTCTCCTCGTCGGCGACTCGGCGGCAAACGTCGTCTACGGCTACGACACCACCGTGCCGATCACCGTCGACGAACTTCTTCCGCTGGTCCGTGGAGTCGTCCGCGGCGCACCGCATGCTCTCGTCGTCGCAGATCTGCCCTTCGGCACCTACGAGGCCTCGCCGCAGCAGGCTCTCGAAACCGCAGTCCGGTTCATGAAGGAAGGGCTCGCGGGCGCGGTCAAGCTCGAGGGCGGCGAGCGCGTGGCCGCTCAGATCGCCGCGATCACTGCCGCGGGCATCCCCGTGATGGCCCACGTCGGCTTCACCCCGCAGAGCGTCAACACCTTGGGCGGATTCCGCGTCCAAGGACGCGGTGACGCGTCCGAGCAGCTTGTCGCCGACGCCATCGCAGTCCAGGAGGCCGGTGCGTTCGCCGTCGTCATGGAGATGGTTCCCGCCGACATCGCCGGCCAGGTCACCCGCAAGCTGACCATTCCGACGGTCGGTATCGGTGCGGGCAACGAATGCGACGCGCAGGTTCTGGTGTGGCAGGACATGGCCGGCTACACCAACGGCAAGACCGCGAAGTTCGTGAAGAAGTTCGCCGACGTCGGCGATTCACTGCGCACCGCTGCCACCACATACCTGTCCGAGGTGCGATCGGGAGTCTTCCCCGGGCCCGAACACAGCTACTGATCGTCCTCGCCTCGTCCATGTTCGGGTGGCACACTCGGTGCCATGAAACTCAGACGGGGTACGACGTCCATCGCAGGAAGAGGCGCAGTCGCAGTGGCAGGCGCGGCTGCGCTTCTCGTCGTAGCGACTGCATGCAGCACCGACACCACCAACACCGGTTCGTCGTCGACCACGACGGTCGCACCGACCACCACGGTCACGGCGCCGCCTGCGGACGCAGTGATCACCGATGCGCAGAAGCAACAGCTGTGCACCGATCTCGAGGCGCAGCTGTCCAATTGGCGTGTCCAGGGGCCCACTCTGGGCCGCGGCGGGCTGAACATCCTGGTGCAGACCTGGGCGGCGCAGAGCGGTGTCATCAACCTGCAGGTGGTGCAGAACCGAGCGATCGTCGACGAGATCACGACGGAGACGTGCTCGGAGGTGCGGGACGAGGCCATCCGATCCCTCGACATTCCGGACCTCGCATCCGGTTTGGTGGGCTTCTAGTATGCGCACCCTCTACCCCGAGATCGCGCCTCTCGAGACCGGACACCTCGATGTGGGTGACGGCCAACAGATCTACTGGGAAGTCTCGGGCAACCCCGACGGTGCGCCGGTGGTGTTCGTGCACGGCGGTCCGGGCGGTGCCACCAATCCGTTGCAGCGCCGGTACTTCGACCCGGAGGCCTATCGAATCGTGTTGTTCGATCAGCGTGGTTGCGGGCAGTCGACACCCCACATCGCCGACGGTGCCGATCTGTCGGTCAACACCACCGACCGGTTGATCTCGGACATGGAGAAGCTCCGGGAGCACTTGAGCATCGACACGTGGTTGGTGTTCGGCGGATCATGGGGATCGACGTTGTCGCTGGCCTACGCGCAGTCGCACCGAGATCGCGTGCGAGGGCTGGTACTGCGAGGGATATTTCTGGTGCGGCCGTCCGAGATCGACTGGTACTACGGCGGCGGGGCAGGCCACCTCTTCCCCGATCTGTGGGAGAAGTTTCTCGAACCCATTCCGGAGGACGAGCGCGACGGCGATCTCGTCGAGGCGTATCACCGGCAATTGATGTCCGAGGACCGCGAAGCCGCAACTCGCGCGGCGGTGGCGTGGTCCACCTGGGAGGCGGCGACGAGTTACCTCCTGCCGAAATTGGATGCAGTGCAGGACAACTCGGATCCACGGTTCGCCCTGGCATTCGCCGGTATCGAGAACCACTACTTCCGCAACAACTGCTTTCTCGAAGAGAACCAACTGCTCCGCGACGCCCACCTGCTCGACGGCATTCCCGGAGTCATCGTGCAGGGCCGTTACGACGTCGTGTGCCCGGCAACGAGCGCCTGGGCACTGCACAAGGCTTGGCCCTCAGCGGATCTCGTGATCGTCGACGACGCAGGGCACTCTGCCGCCGAACCGGGCATCGTGCATCACCTCGTGGAGGCCACAGACCGTCTCAGGCCGTGACGGGTACGTAATCGAAGGCAACTGTGCGTGAGTCGGTGTCGGCCCGGGCCAACCGGACCGTCACCGACTCCCCCGCAGGTGGTTCGCCGTCGCACTTTCCGAGGACGATGGGTTCCGACACCAAAACCTCGGCGTCACGTTTGCCCTCGGCACCGCGCAGAACGACAGCAGAGAAACTGTCGCCCACTCGATTCTTCAGCACGTGTGCTTCGGTGAGATCGATGCAGGCGCGGTCCACTTTCGATGCCGCAGAATCCGATCCGCGCATGATCGCGGGCAGCTCCGGTAGAGCCTGCGCCGCCCAGTCCGGCACCGATGCGCCGGCGACCACGGCCAGGCACACCTCGGTGGCGAAGCGGTCGGACAGCCTCCGCAGCGGTGCCGTCACATGGGCATAGGGCGCGCCGATCCCCGAATGTTCCACCGACTCATCGCCGTCGACGGGGTCGGTCGTACGGTCGAACGCGAGATAGTCCGCACCTCGCAGCAATCCCGTCGCCCGAGTCATCATCGCCAGCGTCGACGGCTCGTCGGTGGGCAGGCCTGCCAGTACGGCACCGGCGGATGCGCCTGCAGGCCAGTCGATTCCGAGCGCTTCGGCGGTATTCTTCAGTGCGTCCACCGATTCGGACGAGGCGGGCGGCAGGGTGCGCACGATGCCGATTCCGGCGTCGAGCATGATTCTGGCGGCGCACATTCCCGTCAGCAGCGACACCTCGGCGTTCCACCCGTCCACTGCAGTGCGTGGCTGCAGGACGGTGCGCCAACCCCGCCCGTCGGGAACCACTTCCTGTTCGGGAAGCGTGATGTCGACGGCTCCGCGCCGTCTGGCTGCAGCTGCGCGCTGGGCCCCGAACTCGGCCAGCGCTGCGATGGACGGATGCGGTGCCCCCGCGTCGACATCGGCTTGCACTGCGGCGTAGTCGAGCCGGGCGGTCGATCGAACGAGCGCGCGGGTGACCGTCCACGCGGCCGCCTCGCCGACGTCGTCGAGTTCGATGGTCCACAGCGCGGCGCAGCGAGTCCGCCCCTCCAGCAAACTGCCCGAACCCTCCGACAGCTCTCGCGGATGCAGCGGCACGGACCCGTCGGGAAGGTAGAACGTCTGGCCGCGTCGACGGGTCTCGGTGTCGAGCGCTCCCCCGGGCGTCACCAGTGCGCCCACGTCGGCGATCGCATAGTGCACCACCAAACCGTTGGACGTCTTCTCGATGTGTACGGCTTGGTCGAGGTCCTTCGAACCGGGTGGGTCGATGGTCACGAACGGGATGTCGGTGCGGTCGATCCTGCTGTCGGCGTGCAGGTCTCGGGCTTCGACCGCCTCGCGCATCGCGTCTGCGTCGAATGCTTCGGTGAGTGCGAACTCGGATCTGATGGCCTCGAAGTCGAAGCCCGGGGCCCTCAGCCGGGTGAGCAGCACCGTCAGTTGTTCCAGTCGTCGTCGGAATCGGCAGCCTTGTTGCGCGCCGCGGCGATCTTCAGCGCCTGTTCAGCGGTGGCCTTGTCCGGATACGGGCCCATGCGGTCGAGGGCGTTGGTCTGCTTGCCCTGCACGACCTGCTTGGTGCTGATGTCGTAGTACCAGGAGGTGTCGTCGTCGGTCATGACTTCCAGTGTGCCCCATGCAGCGACGCCGCAGGAGAACTGCGGGAGAAATAGTGGGTGCGAACGAGTCGGCCTGTAAGCCGGATCCTGTCTGCCGTTCCTGCTTTCGCAGGTTCGGCTGGACGACCATCCATCTGGGCACACCGTTGCCGGGTACCTCGAGCAGTCCACCCGCAGGCTCGGGCGAGCAGCCCTCGAGCACCTGCGCAGCTGCACCACTTTCGGGGTGCAGCCTTCGACCTTGCTCCGGGCGGGGTTTACCTAGCCATCCCAGTCACCTGGGATGCTGGTGCGCTCTTACCGCACCGTTTCACCCTGACCTGCAGTTCGATTCCGAAGAACCGTCCCGCAGGCGGTCTGTTTTCTGTGGCACTGTCCCGCGAGTCACCTCGGGTTGCCGTTAACAACCGCCCTGCTCTGTGGAGTCCGGACTTTCCTCGGCTCGAAGCGCGACGACACTCGGTCGCCGGTCCTCCGAGCCGCAGCCGTCCGGCCAACTCGTTCGCAGTTGCGTACTCTACTCGGCTCGCATGACGGGCCCGGTGCCTGCCCGACCACGAAGAACGGTTGCACTGGTGACGACCGCAGCAGCGGTGACGGCCACACCAACCAAGGCAGCCGACGTATACGACCCTTCCATCGGAAAGGCGGAACCGGTGCTCGTTCCAGCGGCCAGGACGAGACCACCGAGCGCGCTACCGAACGCGAACCCGACACTGCGCACCACCTGGTTGATGCTCATGGCACTCGACGTCTCCTCGGGAGGGACGACCGATAGGACGACGGCAGGCAGCGCAGCCGAGAAACTCCCGACGCCGAAGCCCAGAACAGCCATCGCCGCACAGAGTTCCAGAACGCTGGTGCGGGTTCCAGCGAACAGGGCGAGGGCTCCGAGAACTACGAGTCCGCTGAACGTCAGAGCGTGGGCGGACCCCACCCGACGTAGTGCGTGGGGAACCAGCTTGCCCGCGAGAAACCCGGAAACGGAGAACGGAACCAGGACCAGTCCGGCCGTGAAGACGTCGAGCCCGAAGCCGTATCCGGCACCGGCAGGCGTCTGAGCGAATCGCGTCACGATGGTGAGCAGGAGATACATGCCGATGCCGCCAAGGAACATCGCTCCGTTCGCTCCGACCACGGCCCGACGGCGGAGCAACCGGAGATCGACGAGCGGTGCCGAGCTCCTGAGTTCGACGAGGACCCACATGCCCGCACCGACGACCGCGGCTGTCGCCAGTGTCCCCACCGCCCGTGGGTGGCTCGTCCACAGCCCAGTCTCACTGACGAGAATCAGCACCAGGGAGAGAGCGACAGCAAGCAGCAGTGCACCGGGAACGTCGATACCGGTCGAACGCTTCTGGGGCGAGGGCGGAATCGCCTTCACAGCAACAGCCAGAGCCATGACCGTCAGAGCAGCACCGAAACCGTACGCGGCGCGAATCCCACCGTGGTCGGTCAGAAACCCGGACAACGGGTAGCCCACACCGACACCCGCTGTCGATGCAACCGACAGCAATGCGATGGTCGATCCAGAGCGTCTGTCGGACAGATGATCTCGGGCAACTCCCATCAGCATCGAGGTCAGCGCGAGCCCCACTCCCTGTGCCGCTCGGCCGAGGAGCAACCAGGTGAAGGACAGTGGGAGTGCGGTCAGAACTCCTCCGACCGACACCACGCCGAGTGTCCCGAGAATCGCTGCCCTTCGATGCGGGCCCGATCCGAGACGGCCCAGAATCGGTGTCGTGACGGCACCCGTCAACAGCGCCACCGTCAACGTCCACTGCGCGCTCGACAGCGACACATCGAATGTGGTTGCAACACTGGTGATCAACGGAGCACCGAGGCTGCCGACGGCGGCCACGACCACTCCGACGAACACCAGCGAAGGCACGAGCAGTCGCGAGTCGCGGCACTCGGCGTCGGCGGTCATCGGTTCGTATCGCTCGTGATGTGGTCGAACAATCCGGCCTGGATACGAGTGCCCACTCCGTTCGCCCATGGTGCGTCGACGTCGTCGATCTGCAGGGCCGCACCACTGTTGAGCAGCATGCCGAACGCGAGAAATGCTTTCACGGTCACGGCATCGAGTCCGGTGACCTCCGCAACGATGTTCCACATCCGGCCGAAGCCGGCCCGCACCGCGTCCCGGACCTCGGGATCGCCACATGCAGCGATCCCTTGTAGTTGCAGCAACAGTGAGGTTCGATCCTCGAGCATGGTGTAGTAGCGCTCCCCCATCGACGCCAACGCCCGTTGCCCGGTGTCCGTACCCGCCGCTTCGCGCATTCCGTCCGCCAACCGATCGAAGGACGCGACGACCAATTCGGAGAACAGCGCTTTCTTGGTTCCGAATATCCGAAATATGTAGGCCTGGGTGATCCCGGCTGTGCGGGCGATCGCCTCGGTCGAACCGCCGTGGAGTCCGGCCGTCGCGAACTCTTCCGCTGCGATCCGCAGGATCTGCTCGCGACGGTCGGGTCCAGTCATCCGTGCTCGCTGCGCCATGGCCACTAAGTTACTGGTTACTAACTACTTACTCAAGGGCGATTGCCGAGCACTTCATTACAGTTCCTCCCATGAGTGAATGGGTCGTGTTGCTGCGCGGCATCAACGTCGGCGGCATCAACATCAAGATGGCCGATCTCCGTACCGCTCTGACATCGGCCGGCTTCACGAATGTCCGCACCGTTCTGGCGACCGGCAACGTCCTGCTCGGCTCCCCGCTGACCGCCGCCGAGGTGAAGGCACAGGCGGAGAACACACTGGCCCAGGCGTTCGGGTACCAGGCCTGGGTTGTCGTGCTGGACGTGCCGACACTTCGGGCCATAGTGGCGTCCTACCCGTTCGACGCCGAACGGGATGGCTGGCATCCTTATGTCGTGTTCGGTAGCGATGATAGCCATGTGACCGAATTGTCCGCTCTTGCAGACGAACTCGACCCCGAGCTCGAAAGAATCGCCGAGGGGAACAGCGTGCTCTACTGGGAGGTGCGCAAGGGCAACACCACCGACAGCACGTTCGGGAAAGCCACGGCCAAAGCGAAGTACAAGGCCACGACCACGACGCGAAACGTTCGCACGCTCGTGAAGATTCTCGCGTGACCGTTCTCGCCGCGGCATTGGTCGCTGCTGTGCTCGCCTTCGCCATCGTTCGCCCCCGCGGTCTCCCCGAGATCGTCGCCGCACTGCCCGCCGCGGCGGTCGTTTTGCTTGTCGGCCTCGTCAGCCTCGACGCTGCGCGCGAGCAAGTACTCGAACTCGCTCCCACCGTCGTGTTCCTGGCGTTCATCCTGATCCTGGCGCATCTCTCGGACGCGCTCGGCGTATTCACCTGGATCGCGGCGAAGCTACGACGAGGCGCGAAGAGCAGCCCACGCAGACTGCTGACCCTGGTGTTCGCAGCAGCCGCATCGACCACGGCAGTCCTCAGTCTCGACGCCACCGTGGTTCTGCTGACGCCGGCCATCATCGGCGCTGCTCGATTACTCGGAATGTCTGCTCGCCCCCACAGTTACGCCACTGCGCACCTGTCCAATTCGGCGTCGACGCTGCTGCCCGTGTCGAACTTGACCAACCTGCTCGCCTTCGCAGCGACCGGACTGACCTTCCTGCACTTCACCGCTCTGATGGCCCTGCCCTGGATATTCGCGGTGGTCATCGAGTTGGCTGTGTTCCTGATCTTGTTCCGCAAGGATCTGAGCTGCACCGCCACACCGCCAGAGAACTTGACCCAGCAGAACGCCGACGACGTCCCCGCACCGCGGATCACTCTCGTCATCCTCGCCGCGACACTCATCGGCTTCGCAGTGGCAGGCCTGTTCGACATCGAACCGTTCTGGGTGGCGGCAGTGGGGTCGGTGGCACTCGCGATCCCGGCACTGCGAGGTCAGCGCACCACGCCTCGCGCCATTCTGCGCGGTGCCGACCTGCCGTTCTGTGGCTTCGTCTTCTTGCTCGGCATCGTCGTGCTCGGAGTCACGACAGGCCCGATCGGCGACTGGCTCGCGCGAATCCTGCCGTCCGACACCACTTTCATGTCGCTCTTGGCCGCGGCCGCCATCGCGGCGGTGGCGTCGAACATCGTCAACAACCTGCCCGCGACGCTGCTGCTACTGGCCGCCTTCGGGGCCGACGCTCCCCCGGCGCTGTTGTTGGCCATGGTGATCGGGGTGAACCTCGGCCCCAACCTGACCTACGTCGGCTCGCTGGCAATCATGCTGTGGCGACGCGTCGCATCGGCCAACGACGAGCCGGCAGATCTGCGGACTTTCACCGTGCTGGGCGTCATCACGACGCCGCTGACGATCGTCGGTGCCGTGGCGGGCTTATGGCTCGCGCTGCAGATTTGACCCTCGATACACGGCTCGTGAACCGAACAGGCGAGTCCCGACAGCTGCCGGGTAAGGCCGTCGGCAAACCTGCTCGAAAATCGGCGCGGAGTCAGATCAAGCGTCGTGTGCGGAGTGTCGAGACCGCCAGCCCCACACCGAACACCGCGGCACCGATCACCGCTCCCAGCACCGGCAACAGCAGCCCCGCATGCCCGGTGTCGAACAACGGCGGACCGCCGTAGATGTCCAGACGCGCAGCGCCGGTCGGCCCGAGGTCGTCGAAATAGGGGTCCGCGACCATCCTGACGCGGATCTCGGGAGGTTCGCTCCGAGCCCACCATGCTGCCCCCGCGCCGACGATGCTTCCCGCCGCGAGTGGGGCCACCACCAGCGTCAGCCGACCGGTCCTTCGGCCGAGACGGAGCCGTCCGAGAGTGACCGAGACGACGGTCCCGACCACAAGAGCGGCAACCGGAGCGACCCACGTGATCGGCCACCATGTCGGTCCCGACACGTACTGCACGTAGTCGTACACGCGAAAGTACCCGGTGTCACTCGGATTCACAGGCGGTGGCGCATCCGCATCGAGCCAACTCCGCGTCACCCCGTACCGCCACCCGAACGCGACTGCCAGACCGGCAACGGCCGATGCGAACGATGCCGAGACAATCCAGCGGGCCGCCCCAGGCTCGCGAATACTGTTCTCGGACATACGAACCGCGCCCTCCTGAGATGCTCCGAAAAACGATCAGGCCAGGCGCGCCAAGTGCGAGGTGTCGTTCACCAATCGCACCGAAGCCCCGCCGTCGGGGTAGAACTCGGCGATACTCAGCGACGCGAGATCGAGGTGCAGTCGATACAGCAGCGACGGGCCGACGTCGAGTGCGAGTTGCAGCAGCATCTTGATCGGGGTGACGTGGGTGACTACCAGAAGGGTTTTTCCGGCGTACTCGGCGAGCAACTGATCGCGGGTTGCTTCGATGCGCACGCGCACCGCGTCGAAGCTCTCCCCGTTCGGCGGTGCGACGGAGGTATCACCTCGCCACGCCTTGTGGCCCTCGGGGTGGCGTTCCATGGCCTCGGTGAACGTGAGCCCTTCCCAGTCGCCGAAGTCGGTCTCGATGAGACCGTCGACGGTGGTGACGGGCAATCCCAGGCGGTCGGCCGTCGCTGCGGCGGTCTGCTGAGCGCGCGCGAGCGGCGAGGCAACGATGGCGTCGATATCGGTACGTGAACCGAGAACCGTTGCCGCAGAATCGGCTTGACGTCGACCCAGCTCGGTCAGATCCGGATTTCCGCGACCGGAGTATCGCCGGTCGACCGACATGGGGGTCTGGCCGTGACGCAGCAACAGCAGGCGAGCCGGCTCCCCCATCGCGCCGGTCCACCCGGGCGACTCGGTCTTCTTCGCAACCGGCTCGGCGTCGGGCAATTCCGACAGGTCCACACCTTCGGCAGCTGCGTCCATCGCCTCGTTCGCCAGTGCGTCGGCGTGTGAATTCTGCGAGCGCGGAATCCATTCGTAGGTGACGGAGTCGAAGTGGCGAGCCAGTTCAGCAGCTGCGCGCTGAAGCGGAATCATGTCCGGGTGCTTCACTTTCCAGCGCCCGCACATCTGTTCGACGACGAGCTTGGAGTCCATACGGACGGCCACCTCGCGAGCTCCGACATCACGAGCCGCAGTCAATGCCGCGATCAGTCCGTTGTACTCGGCGACGTTGTTGGTGGCCACGCCGAGCGATGCCCGACGCTCGGCGAGCACCTGCGAGCGATCGGCGCTGAACACCACAGCGCCGTACCCGGCCGGGCCGGGGTTACCGCGCGACCCTCCGTCGGCCTCGGCGACGACCCTCGATACCGGGCTCAAATTCCGGATTCCTTGGTGCGCACCAGAATTGCGTTGCACTCGGAGCAACGAATCAAAGCATCCGCGGGCTTGTTGGCGATGCTCGCGATCTCGTTGCGATCGAGTTCGATTCGGCACGCTCCACAGCGGCGAGCCTGCAGCAGCGCCGCACCACGGCCGGTGAGCGCTCGCTGCTTCTCGTAGAGCGCAAGCAGATCCGCGGGCAATCCCGAGGCCAACGACTCGCGGCGCTCGGCGCTACGCTTCTCCGCGACATCGAGGTCCGCGACGGCGTCGTCGCGGCGACGGCCCGCGTCGACCAATTCGTCTTCGATCTGCGTCAGCTGCGCACCGGCGTGCTCGTAGTCCCGCTCACTGGCCTCACGCTGTTCCATGACCTCGAGCAGTTCTTCTTCGAGGATCCCCTGGCGCCGTTCGAGGCTGCCGAGCTCGTGCTGGAGTTCGGTCATCTGCTTCGGGGCGATGGTGCCACTCTCGAGCATCTTCTTGTCGCGGGCCTCGCGCTGGCGAACCGCGTCGACCTCGCCCTCGAGTTTGCGACTGTCCCGGTCGAGATCGTCCATCGAGATCTGCACCGTCACCGCGGCATCCTTTCGGGTAATGCGCTCGGTCTCGAGCTTGTCCACCTCCTGCTGCTCGGGGAGGCTCTTACGGCGGTGGGCGATCTGCGAGAGTTCGGTATCCACACCGGCCAATTCGAGCAGCGAGGCCTGGACTTTGGGATCGACGTTCACGCTTGATGACTCCTGCGACTATGGAAGTTGGTAATGGATAACCCTACCGGCTGCTCGAAACCGAGAAAGCCGGATCGGCTCCGACCGCCTGTCGCGGGTTCACCGGTCACAGCGTCCAAGGGTCCGTACGCACGTCAGTGACCCGGCTGCTCCACCCGTCGGTGTCACCGAATGCGGCGTCGACGATGCCTCGTGCCTGCTCACACCACGGGAACTCCGACGCCCAGTGCGCGGTGTCGATCACCGCAGGCCCACCCGCGCGCAGATGCTCGTCGACAGGGTGGTGGCGCAGATCCGAGGTGACGTACACATCGGCATCGGTCCCCGCCACCGCGGAAAGGAACGAGTCACCCGCTCCCCCGCACATCGCAACCACAGAGACCGTGGCCTCCGGATTTCCTGCAGCACGCACTCCCCACGTCGTGGTGGGCAACGCGTCGCGCACGACGTCGGTGAATTCGGCGAGTGTCATGGGATTCGGCAACTTTCCGATGCGCCCCAGGCCGGTGCACGACGGTAGAGCCGCGGACTCGAAGACGTCGAACGCGGGCTCCTCGTACGGGTGTGCCCGACGCATCGCCGAAAGCAATTGAGCACGTGCCCCTTGGGGGGCAACAACTTCGATGCGATCCTCCGCCTCGGTGTGCACCTCTCCCAGAACACCGAGCGTCGGGTGCGCATTCGGCCCAGGACGGAATTGGCCGAGACCCGCACTCTGCCAGCTCGCTTCGCTGTAATCGCCGATCTGCCCGGCTCCGGCGTCGAACATGGCCTGTCGCACCGCGGCCGAGTCGGAGGTCGGCACGAAGACCACCCACTTGTCGTGCGAGGGGGAAGGAATGGGATCGAGTGGCCGGGTGTCGATCACCCCGAGCGCGGACGCGAGTGCATCCGACACCCCGGGATCGGCGGAGTCGGCGTTGGTGTGGGCGGTGAACAGCGCGCAGTCGGCCTTGATCAGGCGGTGGATCACCGAGCCCTTCGGGGTGTCGGCCGCGACGGTGTCGACCCCTTTGAGCAGTAAGGGATGGTGGGCCACGATGAGATCGGCACCCCGGGCGATGGCGTCATCGACCACTGCATCGGTGACGTCGACCGTGTAGACAACCTGCTGCACAACAGCTTCGGGATCTCCGCACACCAGGCCCACCGAGTCCCAACTCTCCGCCAGACGGGGTGGGTACGCGGCGTCGAGTACCTCGATGACGTCCGCCAGTGTCACTGCCATGTTCGCTGCTCTCCTCACAGAACGGTGTTCAACGCGTCCACCAGTATGTCGACCTGCTTCGAGTCCCGTACCGCGACGCGCAGGTGGTGACGGTCGAGCCCTGGGAACGTATCTGCCCGTCGCACCGCGATACCCAACGTGCGCAGGCGTTCTCGAACGAGGTCGGCACCGTCGACGCGCATCAGCAGAAACGGCGCGCGGGCCGGGCCGGTGATGTCGAGGCCAAGAGCTTCGAGTCGCGGGATCATCGCGGTGCGTTCGCGGTCGATGCGCTCGGACTCGGCGCGTGCCTGTTCGACGGCGAACGGTTCGGTGCAGGCGCGGATCGCTTCGAGCTGCAGACTCCCCAGTGGCCAGTGGGCGCGGCCGTACTGCAGCCTCGCGAGGACGTCGGGGTGGCCCAATGCGTATCCGCATCGCAACCCCGCGAGCGCCCATGTCTTCGTCAGGCTGCGCAGAACCAGCACGTCGTCCAGGCTTTGTGACGCCAGGGACTCCCCCGCCCCGAGAACGGCGTCGGCGAAAGCCTCGTCGACCACCAGCGTGCGTCCCGACTCACGCAGACTCAGGACCGCCTCACGGGGATGCAGGACCGACGTGGGGTTGGTCGGGTTGCCGATGATCACCATGTCGGCGGCGTCGGGCACGAGCGTCGGATCGAGTTCGAAAGGCGGCGGCAGGATCACTCGGTGGACCGGGACGCGAGCCTGCTCCAGTACCCAGTCGGGCTCGGTGAACGACGGGTGGATCGTCGCAACGAGCTGGGGCCCCAGCCGCGGCAGCATCGAGAAACCTTCGGCCCCACCGCTGAGCAGCAGTACCTCGTCCGGTGAGCGGCCGTGGTGTGCGGCCACCTGCTCTCGTGCGGCCCTGTCCGCGGCCACGCTCGGGTACGAACCCAACGAATTCAGTGCCGCAGAAAGCCGCTCGCGAAGCCATGCCGGCGGACCGTCGCCCCGCACGTTGACGGCGAAGTCGACGAATCCGGAATCTACCTCGACGTCTCCGTGGTGACGGAGTAGCGCATCGGGATCGGCAGCTGAGTCGGACATCGCGACGAGCGTAGCCGCGCCTTCGGCAAACAGCTCGCACCGATAGGATTCGACCATGTCTGTCGATGTGCCCGCGTCCGTTGTCCTGTTCGATCTCGATGGGACGTTGACCGATTCCGCACCGGGAATTCACGCCGGTTTTCGTCATGCATTGGCGTCGGTGGAGGCTCCCGAACCGACCGAGGAACAGCTGTCGCTGGTCGTCGGACCACCCCTGATCGACACGTTGCGCGGGCTCGGCCTGGACGAGGATGCGGCGCAGCGCGCATTGGCGGCGTACTTCCAGCGCTACGACGAGCGGGGCTGGGCCGAGAACACCGCGTTCGACGGCATCGAGACGGTGTTGACGCGTTTACAGGATCGCGGCGTGCGCCTCGGCGTCGCGACGTCGAAGTCGGAGCGATTCGCCGTTCGGATTCTGGACCACTTCGGTCTGTCGCGGTACTTCGAGTTCATCGGCGGTGCCAGCAACGACGGCACCCGACGGGCGAAGTCCGATGTGATCGCGCACTCGCTGACCAACCTCGGCATCGACCCGGTGGAGTCCGCGGACGGCGGCACCGCCGGGGTGATCATGATCGGTGATCGCGACCACGACGTGCACGGTGCCGCTCGATTCGGCATCCCCACGGTGTACGTGGAGTGGGGCTACGGCATCGACGGCGAGAGCGACGACGCCGCGTTCACCGCATCGAGCATGGACGAACTGGCCACCGTGCTGGAGCAGAACACGGCGAGCGTGCAATGAACGAGCCGCTGCATGTGACATTCGTGTGCACCGGCAACATCTGCCGGTCGCCGATGGCAGAGAAGGTCTTCGCGGGGCATCTGCGCGACGCCGGTCTGGGCGAGGCGGTACGTGTCTCGAGCGCCGGGACCGGTGGTTGGCACGTGGGCGACGGCGCAGATCCGCGAACCGTCGCCGAGCTCGATGCCCACGGATACGACAGCGAGCATGCGGCGGCGCAGGTCGGGCCGGATCATCTGGCGGCAGATCTGATCGTCGCGCTCGATACCGGCCACGCGCGCGCCCTGCTGCAGCTCGGTGCACCTGCAGATCGTGTCGCGTTGCTGCGGTCGTTCGATCCCGACGCCGACGACTCCTCGGTGGCCGATCCGTACTACTCGTCCGATTCGGCGTTCGCCGAGGTGCGTCAGCAGATCGAAAGCGCCGTTCCCGGCATGCTGGACTGGGCACGGTCTCGGCTCTCTCGCTGACCCGGCTACCGTGGTGGAGTGCGAAAGTTAGCGTTCTTGCTGCGACCCAAATGGTTGGTGCTGGCTGCGGTGGTGCTGGCCTTCGCGTTCCTGTGCTTCAGCGTGCTCGCTCCGTGGCAGTTGGGAAAGAACACCTCGACGTCCGAGCGCAACGATCTGATCACCCGATCCGTCGATGCGGATCCGGTGCCGATCTCCGACATTATTACGGCCGACGGATTCCCGGCCGAGCACGAGTGGCGTCGGGTCATCGCCCCCGGGTCCTATGTCGCAGATTCCGATGTGCTGGTGCGGCTACGGAGCATCCGTGATCAGCCTGCATACGAGGTCATCACCCCGTTCGTGATCGACGGCGGGCCCACCGTGCTCGTCAATCGCGGGTACGTGTTGCCGGTGGAGGGAACCAGAGCGCCCGAGTTCGAGGCGGCACCCGCCGGTGAGGTGACTCTGAACGCACGGGTACGCCAAGCCGAGGGCACTTCCCGCGAGCCCGTCGAGGACGACGGTCGGCTGCAGGTCTACAACATCAACCCGGAACAGATCGGCGCGGCGGTCGGAGTCGACGCCATCGACGGATATCTCCAGCTCGACGACGCTCAGCCAGGCGGTCTCGGCTTGATCGAACTGCCGCAGACCGACGCAGGCCCCTATCTGTCCTACGGTCTGCAGTGGCTGGCGTTCGGCATCATGGCACCGCTGGGCCTGGCGTATTTCGCTCGGGCGGAGATACGGGAACGCCGCAATTCACGGGGCGAACTCGCGGACGCGATGTCCGGCGAGCCGGACGCCGATCCCGAAGACGATGCCGGTCCCGACGAGGAAGAAGAATTCACGCTGCCCACCCGCCGCGAAAAGCGAGCCAGGGCGCGCGCGGCATCACGCCCGACGACGCCGTCGGATCCTCGCTTGGCCGATCGCTACGGCAAGAATCGCTGACGCGACCGCCGACAGTTCCTGCACTCGGGTCGACAGTGCGACCGCCCGACGAAGATCCGGTGCTGTCGGCGACGGTCCGTCACCGAGGGTCGGTCTGTTCTCGACGCCGTGTCGGTACTGCGTTCTGCCGCCGAGCTGCAGCCCCAGGGCACCGGCAGCCGATGCCTCCGCGACACCTGCGTTGGGGCTGGGATGCTTCGCCGCGTCGCGTCGCCACATCTTCAGGGCTCGGGCGGGCGAACCATGCACCGAGTGCGCTGCCGTTACCGTCGCGACGCCGGTGACGCGGGCCGGCAGCAAGTTCAGAACGTCGTCGATTCGCGCTGCGGCCCAACCGAAGCGCAGATACTTCGGAGACCGGTAGCCGATCATGGCGTCGAGCGTGTTGCTTGCGCGGTAGGCCAAGATCCCCGGAGCACCGGCCAGAGCCCCCCACACCAACACACCGACCGTCGCGTCGGAGGTGTTCTCCGCGATGGATTCGAGCGCGGCGCGTGCCAGGCCGTCGGAGTCGAGCAGATCCGGATCGCGTCCACACAGCGACGGCAGCAGTGCGCGCGCACTGTCCAGGTCTTCGTTGTCGAGGTGATCTGCCATCCGTCGGCCGACCCTGGACAGGGACGTTCCACCCAGGGCGGCCCAGGTGGCAACCGCGATCAGTGCGGCCTCAGCAGGTGCACCCAGGCGTACGGCCACTCGACTCGACCCAACGCCGAGCGCAGCCGCCGAGCCGATCAGCGCGACCGAATGGACGACGCCGACGGCGCGGTTGTCGCGGTGGAGGATGTGTTCGACGCGCAATGCCGTGGTGCCGAATCCTGCAACCGGGTGCCAGCGTCGTGGATCTGCGAACACTCGATCGAGGCCGTAGCCGACGAGCAAACCTATCGCTCGGGGGTGTGTCCGCATCGCTCGAATCTAGTCAAGCGCACACCCGGATCAGGACACCGGAGTGTCAGGCCCAACGGTGACGGTAGGCACCAGCCAACTGACGGTTGCGAAAGTCGATGTCGCTTCCGTCGTTGAGCAGTGCAATTGCCATTCCCACGAAGCCGACGGCTGCCATTACGAACATTGTCATGATTCCCCCAGAATCTCGTGTGGATCCGCTGCGCGGATGTGTCTGTAACAGATTGTTACCCCTAAGTTCGTGGTTTCCACCTCTTTGAGGTCGGCGTCACGTGTGTCCGTCATCACGAGACGCGCGTCTCATCGGAACGTCCAAATATCAACGGCCACCGACACTCTCGGGCTGTGCGCTTCTCCCGTAGTTACTGCGGCACAGGAAAGAGATGCTGCTCGTCGATCACAACCGACCGGAGAAACTCGTCCACGGCCTTCACCCGTGCCAGACCGGTCAGCTCTCGCGGCACCACCGTCCAATACGTCCGCTCGACCGAGAAGACGCCGGGCAACACGGACACGAGGGCCTCATCCGGCTCACCGATGTAGCTGGGCAAAGGAGCAATTCCCACCCCGGACCTCGCCGCGATCCATTGCCCGGTGATGTTGTTGGTCTGTATCTGCGCTCGGCCCTCGGGCAGGATCGAGTCCAGAATTCGCAGCGGTGCGACATCGAGCAGCGCATCGACGTACGAGATCAGCGTGTGCTCTCGCAGGTCGTCGACGGTACGGATCGGCGACCCAGTGGCGAGATACGTTTCGGTGGCGTAGAGCTCGAGCGAGTACGTCGCCAGCCTGCGGGTCTCCACGAATCTCGGGGACGGCCGCTCCAATGTGATTGCGATATCGAATTCCCTGGTGGCCAACGAGTTGTGCTCGGTCGCGGTGACCAGTTCGATGTCGAGATCCGGGTGCTTGTCTCTGAGTACACCGAGTTTCGGTGTCAGAACGAACGCTCCGAAACCGTCCGGGGCCGCGATGCGCACGGTCCCTCGTAGGGAGCCGGTGTCGGAGGTCTGATCCTCGAAGGCGGCGATGAGTGTCGATTCGACGGTCTCCGCATATCCGACGAGGCGTCGACCCGCCTCGGTGAGTCGCCAACCCGACGGGGTTCTGTCGAACAGGCGCTGCCCGGCCGATTTCTCGAGCGCCGTGATGCGCCGACCGACGGTGGTGTGGTCCACGCCGAGAGTGTGCGAGGCGTCGGTCAGACGCCCGGTCCTCGACACTTCGAGGAAGTAGCGGAGATGGTCTGCGTTGAACACCCACCGAGACTATCTGCGGTGTGCATTTCTGCACAGCGATCTGCGGTTTTAGCCTTTGACATGTGCATCCGTACGAGTGAGACTCGGGACACACCGATGGAAGGATCGAACGTTGACCGACGTCATTGCGCACTGGATCGATGGCAAGACCTACTCCGGCACCTCCGACCGGACTTCCCCCGTCACCAACCCCGCGACCGGCGAGGTCACCGGCACACTCGCGTTGGCCGACACCGGCGACGCCCGCGCGGTCATCGACGCCGCCGCGGCCGCATTCCCGGCGTGGCGCGATACCTCCCTCGCCAAGCGAACCTCCATCCTGTTCTCGTTCCGAGAGCTGTTGAACGCGAGGAAGAACGAGCTCGCCGAGATCATCACCGCCGAACACGGGAAGGTCCTCTCCGATGCACTCGGTGAGATCTCACGTGGCCAGGAAGTCGTCGAATTCGCTTGCGGCATGGCACATCTACTCAAGGGCGGATACACCGAGAATGCGTCGACCGGGGTCGACGTCTACTCCATCCGTCAGCCGCTCGGACCGGTCGGCATCATCTCTCCCTTCAACTTTCCCGCCATGGTCCCGATGTGGTTCTTCCCGATCGCCATCGCCGCCGGCAACACCGTGGTACTCAAGCCCTCCGAGAAAGACCCGAGTGCGAGCATCTGGCTCGCCCGGCTCTGGGCCGAGGCGGGCCTGCCCGACGGCGTGTTCAACGTCCTGCAGGGCGACAAGGTGGCAGTCGACGAGCTGCTCGAGAACAAGAAGATCAAGTCGATATCCTTTGTCGGCTCGACCCCCATCGCCCAGTACGTGTACTCCACCGGCACCGCCAACGGAAAGCGCGTCCAGGCCCTCGGCGGGGCCAAGAACCACGCCGTCGTGCTCCCCGATGCAGATCTCGACCTCGCCGCCGACGCCATGGTCAACGCTGGCTTCGGATCCGCAGGCGAACGGTGCATGGCCATCTCCGCACTCGTCGCCGTGGGGAACATCGCCGACGAACTCGTCGCCAAGATCGCCGAGCGCACCACCCCGCTGGTCACCGGCGACGGAACCCGCGGGGCAGACATGGGACCGCTGGTCACCAAGGCGCACCGTGACAAGGTCGCCTCGTACGTCGACGCAGGCGAAGCGGCCGGGGCCACCCTCGTCGTCGACGGCCGCACCGTCCGGCCCGACGGTGGGACCGACGGATTCTGGCTCGGCCCCACCCTCATCGACAACGTGACTCCCGACATGAGCATCTACACCGACGAGATCTTCGGCCCCGTCCTCTCGGTCGTGCGCGTCGACACCTACGACGATGCCCTGCGGCTGATCAACGAGAACCCGTACGGCAACGGCACCGCCATCTTCACCAACGACGGTGGGGCCGCCCGACGCTTCCAGAACGAGGTCGAGGTCGGCATGGTCGGCATCAACGTCCCCATCCCGGTTCCCATGGCGTACTACAGCTTCGGTGGGTGGAAGAACTCCCTCTTCGGCGACAGCCACGCCCACGGCATCGAGGGCGTCCACTTCTTCACTCGTGGCAAAGCAGTCACCAGTCGCTGGCTCGACCCCAGCCACGGCGGCATCAACCTCGGCTTCCCTGAAAACAGCTGAGCCCCGAGAACAGCTGACCCCCGAAAAAGAGCTGACGCATGTGCGCGGAACTTCGTAGCAGACTACGAATTTCCGCGCACATGGTCACACCTCGAAGGAGCACACCATGGTTGCCAATATTTCGTTTCCTCGGTTCCTCAAGCTGGGCGGGGGTGCCGTCGACGAGCTGGGGACGGTTCTGACCGACCTCGGCGTGTCACGGCCGTTGCTCGTCACCGATGCGTTCATGGCCGGCAACGGCTCGGCAGATCGTTTGATGACGATCATGACCGAGGCCGGGAAGACACCGGCACTGTTCTCGGGCACCGTTCCGGATCCGACCACGGATTCGTTGGTCGCGGGACTCGAAGCGGTGCAGCAGCATTCGGCCGATTCGATCATCGGGTTCGGCGGTGGCAGTCCGATGGACACTGCCAAGGCGCTGGCCATTCTCGCGGTGCAGGGTGGCACGATGCGGGACTTCAAGGCTCCGGTGCTGTCGACCGGACCGGCCCTTCCGATCATCGCCATTCCCACCACGGCCGGAAGTGGTTCGGAGGCAACTCAGTTCACCATCATCACCGACGTGGCCTCGGACGAGAAGATGCTGTGCCCCGGCCTGTCGTTCCTCCCGATCGCCTCGATCATCGACTTCGAGTTGACCATGTCGATGCCGGCTCGTCTCACCGCAGACACCGGGGTCGATGCCCTGACCCACGCCATCGAGGCGTACGTCAGCAAGAAGGCCAACCCCATCTCCGACGGTTTGTCGCTCAGCGCGATTCGCACGATCGGGACGTCGTTGCTGCGGGCGTATCGGGACGGCGAAGACCGGCAGGCGCGCGAGGCGATGATGCATGCCTCGACGCAGGCGGGAATGGCATTCTCCAATGCGAGCGTCTGCCTGGTGCACGGGATGAGTCGACCGATCGGCGCGCATTTCCATGTGGCACACGGGCTGTCCAACGCGATGCTGTTGCCTGCTGTCACCGCATTCTCCATCGACGGGGCGCAGGCGCGTTACGCCGACTGCGCTCGTGCGCTCGGTGCGGCATCGGAAGGCGACTCCGATCAGGTCGCCGGTGGCAAGTTGCAGGATGCGATCGTCACATTGTGCCGTGAGGTGGAGGTTCCGACGCCGCAGACCTTCGGTATCGACAGGGCGAAGTGGGACGAGCTATTGCCGCTCATGGCCGAGCAGGCTCTCGCCTCGGGTAGTCCGGGCAACAATCCGGTCATTCCGACGGCGGAGCAGATCGTCGATCTGTACCGCCAGGTGTACGCGGGGATCTAGTCGGATGCGCGGGCGGCCACCGTGTCGCGCCGCGCATTTCGGCGTTGCACCACAATTCCGCCGATCACAGTCACTGCGGCGAGGACGGCCGAGAGCAGGATCGACGACCGCTGCTCCGGCCGCACCACCATCATCACCAGGACGAACACGATGAATCCGATGGCCAGGTAGGTCAGCCACGGATACAGCCACATCCGAACGGCAGGACGTTCGCCGTCGCGGTCGAGGTGACGCCGTAGCACCAGTTGGCTGCTGGCGATGGCGAGGTAGACGAAGAGCGCGACAGCACCCGTGGTCGCCAGCAGATAGGTGAAGAGTTTCTCGGGCAGGATGTAGTTTCCGACCACGGCGAGGAACCCGAGCACCATCGAGGCGATCACCGCAATCCACGGCACCCCGTTCGTGGTGATCTTCTTGACCGCCCTCGGTGCGTCGCCTCGATCGCCGAGCGAATACAGCATGCGCGACGCGGTGTAGAGCGCCGAATTCAGGCACGACGCAACAGCGGTCAGAATGACGATGTCCATGATGGTGTCGGCATGCGGGATTCCCATCTTGGACAGCACGTACTGGTACGAGCCCGTGTTCGGGTCCAGTTCGTTCCAGGGCACCAGCGCGACGATGACGAAGATGGAACCGAAGTAGAAGATCGAAATTCGCCAGATGACCGAGTTGGTGGCGCGGGTGATGCCCTTTGCCGGGTCCTTGGATTCGGCCGCGGCGATGGTGACGATTTCCGAGCCCATGAACGAGAACATCGTCGTCAGCATGGCCGCGATCACCGCGCCGAACCCGAGAGGCATGAATCCACCCGAGGCCCAGAGTTGGTCCACACCACTGACTTCCGAATCGGGTAGCCATCCCAGAATGGCCGCGATCCCGAGGCCGATGAACGCGATGATCGCCACGACCTTGACCAGCGCGAACCAGAACTCGAATTCGCCGTAGTTGCCGACGCTGATCAGGTTTGTCGCGGTGAGGGCAATGACGATGAGCAGTGCCCACATCCATTGGGCTCCGCCGAGCCAGTTGGTGAGAATGGATGCAGCCGCGGTGGCTTCGACCGGGATCACCAACACCCAGAACCACCAGTAGAGCCAACCGACCGAGAAGCCGGCCCAGTGACCGAGCGCGCGAGTGGCATACGTGGAGAACGAGCCGGTGTCGGGATTGGCCGTCGCCATCTCCCCCAGCATGCGCATCACCAGGATCACGAGTGTTCCCGCGAACAGGTACGCCAGCAGCACGGCCGGGCCTGCCGTCGCGATGGCGTTGGCCGAACCCACGAACAATCCCGCGCCGATGACCCCGGCTATCGAAATCATCGTCACGTGCCGTGGTTTCAGGCTGGTACCGAGTCCTTGCTCGCCGGTGTCCGGCTTCTCCGTGATGGACATCCCTGAAGTTGAACATAAAAATGAACGCCGACGCAGAGAGTGACCGATATGTCCAGAATGTCTGCGGGGCAGGCATTTCCACACACATCGCAGCACAATCGATACCTCTCGATTCGTCAAAGCGGGCTCGTGATGTTCACCGTCGCGGACCTTGCGAACAGGCCGGACCGGCGGCCCGATCTCGTCCCACGGCACCGCATTCCTCGAGCTCACCGACGCGACCGACTGATCCCGGCATACTGGACCGATGAACTCCGAAGCGGGCACCATCACCGATCCGGTCACCATCGTCGGTGCGGGCATAGCCGGCGCGGCCTGTGCGCGGGTTCTTCGCGACGCAAACGTGCCGTTCCGCATCATCGACCGAGGCCGAGCTCCGGGTGGGCGGATGTCGTCGCCGGAGTTGCACGGCCGTCGTGTCGATCTGGGGGCGGGATATTTCACCGTTCGTGATCAGGAATTCTCGACGCTGGTCGCCGAATGGGAGTCAGGCGGATTGGCGCGGCAGTGGGCCAACACGTTCGGCATCCTCAAGCCCGAGACGGCACCGTGCACCACGACCGGACCGGTTCGCTGGGCCACCCCGGGCGGGCTGCGATCGTTGGTACGAAACATGCTCGACGGCTTCGACATCCAACATTCCACCGAGTTGACCGAATTGCCCGACGGCCACGTAGTGGTCGCCATGCCAGATCCGCAGGCAACGCGACTGACCGCAGTTCCAGATGCCGTCGACTACGAACCGGTGATCGCGGTGGCGTGCGGGTTCGACGGGCTCGACATCCCCTTCCGTGACGCAGCGTTCGTCAACGATCATCCCGATATCGATTTTGTCGTCGACGACGGTGCTCGCCGCGGCGACGGCGCTCCGGTTCTGGTGGTGCACACCACGTCGGAGCGAGCGCAGCAGCATCTCGAGAATCCCGACGGTGCGATCGCCCCGGTTCTCGACGCATTGCGCGAACTATCGGTCGTCTCTGCAGCACCCAGTTGGACGCACGCCCATCGATGGACGTTCGCAAAGCCTGCGTCGCAGCACGATTCCACGTGTGCGCTCGAGCAGCGCGACGGACGACTCGTCGGGTTCGCCGGCGATCAATGGTGTGCATCCGGAGCGCCCAGAGTGGAAAGCGCATGGCGTTCGGGCACGGATGTCGGTACCGAGTTGGTTGGTCGTCTTCGGGGCTGACGTTTGCCCTGCGTCCACCTACGACGCCGATTAGCATCTCCCCCGTGCTGTCCGTGAAGTCGTACCCACGCGAATACATCGACGCCTGCCGTGCGCGCCTCGATTCTCAGCTGGCCACCTACCGTGCGGTTGCGTCGAATCGAACGACGACCACCGACGTGGACGAGGCATTCGACGTCGCTTTCTTCAACAATCTCGTGCTGACGCTGGAGGTGTACTTCTTGCACCGGATGCGTGGGCAGGAGAAGAAGAACGGCAATCCGCTCAACGAGGTCCGGGTACTGGCCGCGTCGATGACAGCAGCAGACGACGTGATGACCAGCGATCCGACGATCGACCTCGACCCGAAGAAGAGCATTCTCGGGTACGCCGTCGGCGACACCATCGCACTCGACGAGAAGCAGTTCGTCGCATTGGCCGACGCGTACTTCGCCGAGATCGAGGCCAAGTTCGGGCCGCAGCTCGCTCCCTAATTGCTGACGAACCGCACCGTCTCGTCCAGAGGTGCTCGGCTGGTACGGAATCCATTGATCGGGTGAGTCTCGTCGGGATAACCGAAGGAGATGCCGGCCACCACTTTTCGAGTGTCGGGGATGTCGAACCATTCGTGTAGAAACGGTGAGTACGCGGCCAGGGCTGCTTGCGCGATCGCTGCAAGACCGAGACTCTGGGCGGCCAGCAGAAAAGTCTGCAGATACAACCCACAGTCGACAGCGCCGTAGACACCGAGATCGGCGTCGGTGGTGATGATGGCTGCGTGCGGGGCGTCGAACAGCTCGAAATTGCGAATGAACTGACGAGTCGTCGCCTCGGTGTCGGACTTCACCACACCGATGCTCTCGTACAGAGCGCCACCGCATTCGCGTCTGCGCGCTCGGTGCAGGGCGTTGTAGTTGGCCGGAAACGGGAAGTCCGGCTGCGGCACCCCGGATGTCACGTGCTCCACCAATGCCTCGGAGAACTTGCGGGTGGCGTCGCCCTCGGTCACGATGATCTGCCACGACTGGGTGTTGGACCACGAAGGTGTGCGCCGGGCGGCAGACAGTAGCTGTTCGAGTACCTCACGCGAGACCTGCTTCGACAGAAACTGTCGGCACGAGTACCTCTCGTCGAGGAGTTCGGTCAGTGCTTCGTACCGGGTCACGTCGTCCGCCTCGTGTCTGTGCTGTCGGGTGCGGATCGAAGGTAACACCAAGGCCGAGACGGACTGTCGGGCGAGGCACCGTCATCAGAGGGTAAGCCGAGAGTCGTGAAAATGGTGGGCGCAGAGGGGTTCGACCCCCGACCGCTGGTGTGTAAATGGCATTCGAGCCGTCTAGTGTGTCGAGCCCCGTCCAATAACTCCAGGTCAAGACCGTCGAGTGTCCAGTAGGTCCAGTGCGTGCCGTGCCGAATTGTTGCGTCTTGGCACACTGGCGGCACACTGGCGGGGGTTCGGTCAGAACGTCCAGCGCTGCGACTCGATGAAGCCCATGAGGTTCAGAACCGGGACACCCAGCGAGTCACACACATCGGGGATCCTCGGCTTGGAGAGGTTGCCGGATCGCGTTTCCTCGGAGACGACCACCCCGTTGCGAGCCATCGCGAGCGCAATGACGAATGGGTCACCACCGCTGCGCTTGCCTCCTGCCCTCACGAGATCGGGGTGAGCCTTCAGGATGGCCGTGGTGGCGCTCTGAACGTCGTCCTCGATCGGCACGAAAAGGCCGCTCTGTTTGTCCGCCCATTTCTTGGCGTCGTCGTCTCGCTTAGACAGCTCGTTGTTCACTTCGTCTATTGCTCGGATGTCACCGCTCGCGATGCTCGCCTCGATCTGCTCCCACAGCCGAACGAACACCGTGGGACGAAACAGGTCGCGACGGCCGTTCAGTATCGAGCTAGTGTCGAAAGAATAGGGTGCCACTAACCGGCCTCACGTAACGCGGCGTTCTCGGCCAGCTTCGCGATCTGGCCGACCTTCGCGTTCAAGTAAATAGCAGCGGTATTGCTGTCGATCACACGTCTCCTGTGCGCATCCGTGACCGCGCGGACGTACCCCTTACCCAGGTCACGAACAGTGTTCCGGTACCAGTTTCCGCCTAGTGGCCGCGCCGCATCGTCCTTCTCGTACGCGGCCACGTACTCGTCGCGCCGACGTTCGTAGTACGACACAGGAACGATCTCCAACGTACTGAGCCGTCGCAAGAACGCTTCGGCGCTCACACCGAACGGTGCAGCCGCCTGCCTGAGCGCCACGTAGTCCCACGCCTCGGGCGTAGAGACCCGTGCGATCACTTCCGGTCTACCGCGCACCTGGTCCCCCGGCATGAGAACCATGGCGGCGATGGCGTTGCACCGCGCCTCCAGGCTCCGGTTCGGCGTCACCGCCTTCGCATCGGATGTCGTATCGCACAGGCCCTCTGTGTGCAGCGCCAGGTGCGCGAACTCGTGCAGCAGCGAGAACAACCGACCCCGCGGGGCGTCGGCTCCGTTAAGTACGATCACCGGCAGCACGTCGAAGTACAGCGAGAAGGCGCGCATCTCCTCGCGCGAGACCTTGCCGCCTTTGGTGTTCAGGACGAGAACCCCCGCCGCCTCGACAGCGGCGACCCACGTGTTGAGGAAGTCGTACGGCGTGCCGGAGGCTCCGGGAAGCGATAGAGGACCTAGGTCGAGAAGCGTTCGACGACTGCGAGCGGCAATATCGTTATCGCTGTCCGGCCCCGAGATGGGTATACGCCAGGTGAATGGGAGTTCTCTGTCTTCAGTTTCCGCCAATTCGATAGCAAAGTCTCGCTGTGTGTGTCCGCGACGGAATTCGTCGTGCAGCGCTGGTGACCACTCCCCCTCGACTGAACCAGCGATCCTTCGGAAGTCACGCAGTGTGTCGAACTCCACGGGGGGTTCCGACAGGAAAAAGACTGCGAGCGAACGGCGGTAGACCTCCGCTGCCTTGCGAAGCTGCGCAATCGATGGCGTCGCCGTGCCGTCCTCCCATGCGGATACGCGATCGTCCGCGAGACCCAGCTTCCTGGATGCAGCCAGCTGGGACAGACCGCACGATTCCCGAGCCCACCGAAGCACGGAGACTTCGACGGGAGCCGCGATCGAGGGCATACCCGAGATAATGCACGAAGTTAGACCCAGATGGTAGCGAGGAACCAGGCGCGGTCTGCCGCGATCCCGTTCGGCCTCCTATACCTCTTAAGCCTCATGGCGCTGGGACAGTCACCACTCGGATTCGAAGATCAGACGTCGCTGATCGTGCGTGGCGTACCGTCCAGTTGACGTGCAAGATTAGCCCCCTCGAAGTGGGGAGTCGATGTGTTCGGAATCGAGGTCTCAGTGGGCGTTGCTTCCCGTCACTATCTCGCGACACAGCACTTGTGGACTGCCCAGCACGCGGCTCGTCTATGCGGCGAGGTCGAGACGGCGTTGCGGAAGACGCAAGTCGGAAACGTCGTCGAGCACCGTTCACACGCCGTCACAGCGGTGTTGTCATCGGTGGCATATCTCGAATGCCTCGTGAACCAGGTCTTTCAGGACGTGGCAGACACCGAGCAGGGCCAGCCAAACTCCCGCACCGAGGGCATCACCGAGGCAGCACAATCCCTAATGCGGACGCTGTGGACGGACGCCAGGCTGGACACCAAACTCACGGTCATCGACAAATATCAGCTGGCTCTTCTTTGCGTCGGAAAGCCCCGGCTCGAAACGGGTCGCGATCCCGTCCAGAGTGCGGCCCTCCTCGTCCGGCTTCGTAACGAACTAGTGCACTTCAAGCCGGAGTGGCACGACCACGCGGACGAACACCGCTTCGAAAGGCAATTGAAGAACAGGTTCGCGGACAGTCGATTGCCGGGTGATCCGTGGTTTCCAAACAAGTGCCTCGGTGCCGGGTGTGCGTCGTGGGCTTGCGACACGGCATCTGCGCTAGCGGTTGAGTGGTGGAGTCGGATGGGTCTGACATTCGATTACTCCGCTGACATGCGAGATTGGGCCAACCCGTAATCCCGTTGTTTCGTGATGGCAACGACAGTGTCCGGGAGGCTAGTCGGCTCGCTGAAGGGGCAGGATTGCGCGGCCTCGTGAGGATGGGAACTTGTAGAAAGCTCGGCGACCGCTTTGAGAAACGAAATGGCGCAGCCAGAAGTGTTGCTGGCATCGTACCCATGCAAGCTGCGTAGATACTCCGGAAACTCCGTCGAACGATGGGCAGGTGGCGCGTGAATGCTGAGCGGTCCCACAAGGCTGCATGGGGCATCGAGCGTGAGCAGCGGCTGGCTCAGCTCGAACTACTTCCGGGCAAGTACCACCACGAACGGTTCGAGGGTCTGAACCGGACATCGCGGCTGTTCGGGACGAACGGTGAAGAGCTCGTGCACCACATCTCGACATTCGTGGGTAGACGCCAGCATGTGAACGACCTTTCCGACGAGTTCGAGCACGAGACTGTGCGCCTCTTTCACAATTACCTGGCATCTGTAGCAACACTGCGGGACGTCCAGCGCGCGACCCATCGCAAGCTCTGGCCGACACGGATTCCCGCCGAACAGCGCAGCAGCTCCTCCGACTCCAGGACGGTGTGGGAAGCCGAAACCTATGAACCGACAGTCACGAAGCTGTTCGGGGACGACGACATCAAATTCCTGTTCGACTTGCGCAACTTCACCGTTCACTATGCGGTGCCCGTGATGTCGATCGGAACTACATTCAGCCACCGCCCGCCAGCCCCGATGCGGCAAATCAATCGGGTCGACCTTCTGCGTGCAGAGCTGAACAAATACTCCAAGTGGAGTGGTGCCGCGAAACGATTCCTGAACACCCAGAAGGGTGACGTCGAGTTCCTTCCCCTGATCGAGAAGTATCAGTCACGAGCGAGAACCTTCTACGGGTGGTTCTGGGATCAGGTGAAGGACGCGGTTCGCACCGAGGTTGATGAGTACCACGCCAAGAGCAACGAGTTCGCCCTCTGGTTAGCCGAGGAAATGGCAACGCCGGATTGGGGCGATGACGGTATGCCAGTGCCTGGTTCGATCCGTCGCAACAGGGCGCGAGCACACGCAGCGCGATTCGCGAACGGAACCGATGGGTGGAGAACGAATTCAGTCGAACCCAGTGGAACGGTCGCGCTGGGTGAATCCGACTGGACGCCACTACCGCCTGTGGGCAAGTATCGGCGGTGAGGCTGAGCTAGTCAGTCGTAGGGCAGGTGCACGGTAAACGATTCTGGCGCATCACCGCATCGAATCGCGGCGCGGATCATCCGATCGTGGCGCTCGTCGCCGTCCATCCCGAGCGAGGCGAGCACGGCCTCGTGCCCCACACTGCCGTCTACGTGGATCGCCTACTGGCGGCTGGTGATGTCGTCCGTCCTGAACGCGGCCGTTACGCCGCTGCATGTTCGAGCGAACCAGCAATCCCGGCAGTGCCCGGAGGTGTCTCGCCACGCACCGTGTGCACGATGCTGACGGTACTGTCGTCGGCGTTGACGACCGCCGTCAAACGCGGTCTGATCGCTCGCAATGTCGCCCAGCTGATCGACCGCCCCTCGGTCGCTCACACGGAAATGAAGTTCTGGCAGCCCGCCGAGTCCGAGCAGTTCCGGCGACAAGTGTCAGGTGACCGGCTCTATGCGTGCTGGCTGCTGACCCTCGCCGGATGGCGGCGATCTGAGGTGCTGGGGCTGACATGGGATCGGGTTAACTTCGACGATGGGACGGTAACGGTAGCGGCCGGTCGCGTCGTCGTGAGAGGACGAGCCACCGTCATAGGCGATCCCAAGTCTGCTCGCTCGCGTCGTACCCTTCCGCTACCGGCCGACATTATGACCGCACTCCGCACTGCACGAACGAATCAGGCGCGGTGGCGTGTCCCCAGTGAACGGGGCCATCTCGTTTTAGAGTCTTGTTGCCCATGAGCTGGGCGGATAGGACGATGGAGAACATGGCTGGACGGAAACGCAACTCTGCCGAGGACATCGTGCGCAAGCT